>DJUJ01000233.1 GCA_002438345.1 Paenibacillus sp. UBA6285 | reverse complement strand
ATGGGGCGAGACCGCTGAAACGCTTCATCCAGCGTAGTCTGGAGACCCGGGTGGCACGTGCGATCATTGCTGGCGAAGCCGCAGAGGGTTCAGTGATTCAAGTAGATGAATCCGGCGGCGAACTGACGGTGTCCATTATGAAGCCTGATGTCGATGAACCACAGCGTTCTGAATAAGAAGAAGTTAGCGAAACGGGATACTATCGCTTCAAATACAATAAAGAAATAAAAAAGGCGTTCACAAAGCCGTTAAGGTTTTGTGGACGCCCTTTTTGAAAATATTAGAAAGTATAAGTTTTTCACCTATACTTTATGTCTAATGTTTCTCGCATAAAAGCTTACCATTCTAATAGGGATGCCGAAGGCGTTTATGCTTGTCGTATTACACTCACTCTACCCAAGGAATTAAATGAGGGTGTTCATCCAGAATGGACAGGTATTGCTCCTTCCACTGGCCTAGATGCTTGAGTCTCAAGTTGCTTAGCTGATGGGGGAGCTCGAAAATATTTTCCGGAAAACGTCCGCAATGTTGTGGGGATTCGTTCCATACGTAGTTGAAGTCCTCCTTGTAGCGGAGCAAAAACGGACGATAGTTCAAATGGGAGCGCCAGTAAATAGCTTCCCTATAATGGCCCGCGTTCCATAAATCGTAAAGACGGAAACAGAATAAATCGACCTCATCGGCGTACAGCAAGGGTTCGAGATTTGCAGCAAAACACGCTTCAAAGATTTCGTCTGCGTCCAGATTCAGAATCCACTCGGGATTCGTTTTTAGAACCTCTTCCCATTGCTGCTTTCGCAGCTCAATTTTATTGCTGATTTTGGATTTGGTGTTGTGAATGAGATGAACGGGAATGCCTTCAAGAGTCTCCAAGCAGATGGCTGCTGAATTATCGGTGCTACCATCATCAATAATGACGGCCTCGTCGATATATTTGCGATGCTCTTCCAGAACCTGTCGCAGAAAGCGCCCACTTTCATTTTTTACAACCATGGTGAGGGTTAGCTTAGGTCGCTTTCTGGTCGTGGGGACAGTTTCCTTGAAACTTCCGTTATCTGTTATAGATGTCGGCTCTGCCAATATAGATACTTCCTCCGTAGATAAACTGCTCTCAGACTCAGTAGAGTCGGCTCCGGCCTCTGTAGTTTCTCTGATAAAATCCTCAACTTTACTTAAATCACTGTCTCTATACAAATGCAGCGCGGGATAATGGGTATCGACGAACAGGGGGATGCCAAGGGCTGCGGCACGAATGCAGAAATGACGATCCTCTCCCCAGTACGAAATGTTGCGAATCTGATTGTAGCTAACCCCAGTTTTTATCGCATGCTGGCTGATCAATGTACAAGCCCCAAGACCGCCAACTTCATAGATTCCAGGATTTCTCAGCTCAGCTATGAACTCATGAAATCTGCGGTTGATCTCCTCTGGTTGCAGCTTTTCGCCTGGCAGTAGCTTCCACTGATTGTATTCGTCATGCATCCATACCTGTGGTTGAAACATGGTCTCTGGCTGCCACTGTGTCCAGAATATCTCTGAAATAATATCCTTGTTTGTACCTATGAGATGTCTTAGTGTATCGGGATGGAGAATGAGATCGGAGTCGATCAGGAACAAGTAGTCATAGTTCAGGGTCTGAGCTCGGTTGATCATGAGATTCTTGAAGTCGGCTACTTTCCAGACCAAATCGGAATTCCAAAAGTGGGTGGTATCATTGCGAATGTACGCATCGTGAAAGCCGGAGCTGTGAAGATAAATATGATCACCCATGCTTTTGAATTCCTGAAGCAGCCGGCTGGATTCTTCATCGTCATTATCATCAATCAGATGGAAATCTAGATCGATATTATCTAGGTTCAGGCGTTGCAGGNNTCAGAAATTCTCGCAAAACCATAGGCTTCTGGTGGATGGGGCTGCCAATTAATACGCGTGTCTTATTCACTTTCATTACGGCCTCCTTGGGGGACTCTCTCTCGCTCTGAGAGGTATTCGTATGTTCTCAATATATTTACAGGGGGCGGTATTAATCCTTATTTTTTCTAGGGCGCTATAGTAAATAAATGTTTGATATATTAATTAGTAACGATCTGCTGTACAATAACCGAATAATTAGATATAAATGACAACTTGAAGAGCAAAGAAATGAGGACCGTGGACAAGTCACCACTAAAAGTGCTGCAGTTAATCAATCTGTTACTGGCCATGAATCCTCGTGCGAATGTGTTCTGGTATGATGCAAATGGTGAGTTATTGACCACTGCTGGACGAGGATGTTGAGGAAATATATGCACCGGAAGAGACAGCGAAGACTAAAGCTCATATTGTTGGGCCGGACAGAGCGTAGGAGGTAAGGGATTATAATGAAAGAGGTTAAGATCATGAATTCCCTCAATATTACATTAATGTGAAATGCTATCCATTGTAATTCCTAGTATTCCGATATACAATATAAAAAACACAAGCGAAGCAGAATATGGATTACGGGGGAGAAACTTATGCGTAAAGGATTATCTGGAGTTATTACTTTGATTTTGTTAACATTTTTGATTAGCGCGTGCTCCGGGGGGAATAACGCCACTTCCACAAATACAAATCAGGCACCTGCTGCTAATGAAGGAACGACAGCAAGCACTGAGCCAAAAGATGGTGGCAACTTAATTATTGGGGTCGCTGCTGATCCTGTCATTCTAAATCCGAACTATGCGGGTGACCGTGTCAGTCTTACGATTGACCAAGCGCTTTATGCTCCACTGTTCCAAGTAAACGATGGTAAGAAAACTTTCTATTTGGCAGATAGCCTAACACTTTCAGAAGATAACCTGACTTATACATTGAAGCTGAAAAGCGGACTGACATGGCATGACGGAGAAAAGCTTACAGCTGACGATGTCGTGTTCACGATTGATAGCATCCTCGATGAGAAGCAAAACAGCATGTTGAGAGCGAACCTCTTCATCGGTGACAAACCCGTTAAGGCAGTCAAGGTGGATGATCTTACCGTAGAGTTCAAGCTTCCGCAGGTCAGCCCAGCTTTTGAAGCTACACTAGTGCAAGTATTTCCAATTCCAAAGCATATTTTTGAGAATGAGACTGATCTAGAGAAAAGCACCAAAAATGCTGCCCCGGTTGGATCGGGCCCTTTCAAATTTAAAGAATACAAAGCAGGCGAATATGTTACGCTCGAGAGATTTGATAACTACTTCGGCGGCAAGCCACATCTTGATTCCGTAACGTACCGGATTGCTAAAGATACGAATGCTGCGAATCTCGCACTTCAGAGTGGTGAGATCAACGTTAAATATCTAGATCCACAGGATGTTGGAACGATTGAAGCTTCGAACAACTTCGAAATCCTTCCTTATAGTGAAGGCCGATTGTCCTACCTGATGTTCAATGCGAACAGTGATAGAGGTGCACTTGCTAAAAAAGAAGTTCGCCAAGCCTTGTCTCTAGCATTAAGTCGTGACGAAATCATTCAGGCGGCTTATACTTCTAATGAGTATGCAGACCCGGCGAAGTCATTCCTGACTCCCGACGCGCTTTTTTATACCAATGATGTACCTTCCTTCGATAATGATGTAGATAAAGCGAAAGAGCTTCTGCAGTCGGCTGGAGTTACCGATCTGAAATTGAGATTGATTGTACAGAGTGGCAATAAAGCACAGGAAGCCATTTCACTATACGTGCAGCAAAAGCTAAAGGCCATTGGCGCTGAAGTTGAACTGCAAAATATGGATTCCACAGCATTTGGTCAGAAGTTCAGTGATATGAATTCAACAGATTTCGAACTTGCGATCGCAGGTTACATCATGGGTTATGATCCTGATGCTTATCGGATCTTGTACACTTCGGCCGCTGACTCTAACTACTCGCATTATAATAATGCTGAGGTTGATAAGTTGTTCAATGAAGGTGCAGGAGAAGCAGATGTGACTAAACGTGGTGAGATCTATAAGAAGATCCAAGAGATCATTGCTGACGATGCACCGATTTATCCAATCGCTAATACTAAGACTATTGTAGCTGTCTCCAAGAACTACGGCGGTCTTGAAGAAGCAGTCTTGAAGCCTGTCGTTATTTTTGAAGATTTATCGAAAATCTACCTTAAATAAAAACGGGAAAAAGTAAGCTGGATTATCCAGCTTACTTTTTTACCGATACAGAACTGGGAGAATAAACGTATGAGACAACTTATCGTCCGAAGATTACTGCAAACCCTGCCGATGTTGTTTTTTGTTTCGGTTGTGTGCTTTGCGATGATTAAGCTGGCTCCGGGGGATCCGGTATTATCCTTCGTTACGCCGAATATGCACGCAGATGATATTGAGCGCATCCGGCATAACCTTGGGCTGGATAAGCCAGCCTACATTCAATATTTAATCTGGATTAAAGAAATACTGCAGGGGAATTTCGGTTATTCCCTAGTGAATCATCAGCCAGTATTGGATCAAATTCTAGAACGCCTACCTGCAACGGCAGGTTTGATGGGTTCTGCAATCGGTCTTGCTGTTTTGCTGGCGATTCCACTCGGTCTTATTGCTGGAGCAAACCGGAACCGCTGGGTGGATAAGCTGATTAATTTCTTATCCTATGTCGGAATATCCGTGCCTTTGTTTTGGCTTGCCATCTTACTGATGTACTTATTCGCGATTAAGCTGCACCTGCTCCCCATTATGGGGATGCGAACGATTGGTGTGGAATCGGCGTTTGATGTATTCAAGCATGGTATCCTGCCTTGCACCGTGCTTGCTTTTGGATTTCTGGCTGGTTATGTACGATACATTCGCTCTAGTACCATTGGACAGCTAAAAGAAGAGTATGTGCAGATTCAATATGCTTTTGGATCTAACAAGACAACGATTCTGTTCCGTCATGTAATGAAGCATGTGTTGCTTCCTGTAATTACATTACTCGGGATGGCTATGGGTGATCTGGTGGCAGGTGCAATTGTAACAGAAACGGTATTTTCATGGCCAGGTATTGGCTCTTTGGGGATGACTGCAGTTAAAGGGATGGATTACCCCGTGATTATGGGAATTACTCTATTCTCCTCTTTAATGCTGATCATCGGCAATCTGGTCGCGGATATTCTATATAGCTTCGTGGACCCACGAATTAAATTAACGAGGTGACCTCATGAATCGCAGTAAATGGAAAAGTGTTGGAGATGAGCTATTTACGAATAAATTGGGCGTCGCAGCCCTCATTACTTTAATCATCTTCACATTGGGCTCTATATTTGCTTTTTTATCTGGACATGATCCGAATGCGATGGATGTTCTGGCACGTCTGAAATCGCCGGGAGCCGATCACTGGTTCGGAACGGATGACTATGGCCGGGATTATTTTGCCCGCGCGTTGTATGGTGGCCGGGTGTCCTTGCTAGTTGGCTTTGCTTCAATGATCATTGCTACAGGCATAGGTGTGACTGTGGGTGTAATCAGTGGATTCTTTGGCGGATGGGTTGATAATCTTCTCATGCGGATGCTTGATGTAGTGCTGTCCATTCCTTCTTTCTTAGTTCTGCTGCTGCTTAGCGTATTTCTGAAGCCGAGTGTTGGGAATATCATCATTATTATTGCTCTATTAATGTGGATGAATATCGCCCGTGTCATTCGGGCAGAGACGATGACGATCAAAGAACGGGAATATGTACTCTATGCAAAAGCCTCCGGACAGAGCAATTTCGGAATTATCTGGCGTCATATTCTTCCGGGGTTAGTGCCTGTTGTGATTGTAGGTGCGACGAATAATATCGCCTCGGCGATTATGATGGAGTCCTCCCTAAGTTTCCTTGGGTTCGGCGTGCAGCCCCCGAATGCTACTTGGGGAAGTATGCTTAACAATGCGCAGGGATATATCGCGCAAGCGCCATATCTGGCTCTGTTCCCTGGGTTATTGATACTATTAACGGTACTGAGCTTTAATGTTCTAGGCGATATTTTGCGGGTTGGCTTTGAACCGAAGCTGATCCGAAGATAGGAGTGTGAAGACATCATGACGGAACGGCTATTGTCTGTTGAGGATTTGAAGGTTTCCTTCCAAACTCGAGACGGAGAGAATCAGGCAGTTCGCGGCGTTAGCTTTCATATAGATGCTGGAGAAACGGTAGGGATCGTTGGTGAATCTGGAAGTGGGAAGAGTGTAACTGCGAAAGCGATTATGTCGTTAATTACACCTCCGGGTAAGATTATCGGTGGAAATATTAATTTTCGTGGTGAGAATTTATCGAACCTTTCGGAAAAAGAGTGGAGAAAGCTGCGAGGTAACCGCATAGCAATGGTGTTTCAGGACCCTATGACCTCTCTTAATCCTGTAAAAAAAATCGGCCAGCAGCTTACGGAAGTCATCCGTCGGCATCGTGGTTTAAATAAGCAAGAAGCATTTAAAGAGGCGGCAAGCATCCTGCGTCAGGTAGGTATTAATAATCCTGAACAGCGGCTACAGCAATATCCGCATGAATTCAGCGGCGGGATGCGCCAGCGGGTCATGATCGCCATGGCTCTTTCTTGTAAGCCAGAGCTGTTGATTGCAGACGAGCCAACAACTGCGCTCGATGTAACGATACAGGCACAAATTCTCGATCTTTTTAAAGAGTTGAAGAATAATACCAGTACAGCTGTAGCGCTCATTACCCACGACTTGGGTGTGGTCGCTCAGGTATGTACACGGGTTATCGTAATGTACGGTGGACTCGTGATGGAGGAAGGCACGGTGGAGGATATCTTTTATCGCCCACAGCATCCTTACACGAAAGGCCTGCTTCGCTCGATTCCGAAGCGTGATGGCAAGTCGCGGGAACGTCTTATCCCTATCGAAGGCACACCACCGGATTTGCTGAATCCTCCTTCGGGATGTCCATTTATGGAACGTTGCCCTAATGCTTTTGCTCGCTGCAGCGAACGCCCTCCGGTAACCGAATTATCGCCTGGTCACCGTTCGATGTGCTGGCTGGCAGACGGTGTGCAGGAGACTCCAGCTGTAGCTGGTGTTGAAGGGGGAGGTTTGGTGGAGGAATAATAAGATTCTAGTGGATGTAAATAATCTGAAGAAACATTTCTCCAAAGGCAAGGATATATGGGGACGCGATACATCGGTGCTCAAGGCGGTAGATGGCGTAAGCTTTCAGATTCGTCAGGGGGAGACCTTTGGACTGGTCGGAGAGTCAGGAAGTGGCAAGTCCACGGTTGGACGCTGCTTGCTGCGATTATATGACTATACAGACGGTGAAGTGTCTTTTGACGGGCAGCCGCTGAGCAAGCTTGGAGAGAAGCAGCTTAAGCCTTTTCGCAGACGGATTCAATCGATCTTTCAAGATCCATATTCCTCGTTGAATCCAAGCCTGAATGTTCTTGATCTGATCAGTGAGCCTATGAAAATCCACGGGATCCACGAAGGCGACGAACGCATAGAAGCTGTTGCGGCGCTGCTGGATAAGGTGGGTTTAAAAAGAGAGCATCTTTATCGCTTCCCTCATGAATTCAGTGGTGGGCAGCGTCAACGGATTTCGATCGCTCGAGCGTTATCTGTGAAACCTGAATTTGTAGTGTGCGATGAACCGATCTCAGCGCTGGATGTATCTGTTCAGGCGCAGGTAGTGAATATGCTGGAGGATTTGCAGTCCGAATTCGGGTTGACCTACCTGTTTGTTGCGCATGATCTGTCGATGGTACGGCATATTTCGGACCGGATTGGCGTGATGTACGGCGGTCGTCTCGTAGAGGTAGCCGAAAGTGATGAACTGTACGAGAACCCTATTCATCCTTATACGAAGGCGCTGCTGTCTTCGATTTTGGAGACGGACCCTAAGCGGGCTAATCAGAGAATTATTTTAGATGGATATTCGGCAGAGTACGGCAGGGCTGAGACTTCTACATTGCAGGAAGTTAGTCCGGGTCATTATGTTGCTTATGATTTCACGGAATGAGTAGAATCTATAAACAGGTATGGGAGGAATCAGGATGTCAGAGAACTTGAACCAAGTAAAGTTATCCCAGTGGGATGCGTTATTGGTGGAATCGCTGCGCGCTTTGGGCTGGTCTAATGAGGAAATTATTCACAAAGTGGCAGAGGGCGATTTACCCGTTGATGAGAGTGAATACGAATTTGATTATAAGCAGTTGACCACTTTGCAAGCGGAGCAGCCAGAATTGTTCGAGCAAGCGGTGAAGACAGGCTATCAGATCAAATACAACACGATTCGTGGCATTCGTAGCTGGATATGGGTTGCTCTTGGTAAAGAGGCAGAGTTGGAGCTTGAAGAGGGTAAAGAAGCCATAGAAATGGTATTGACGACAGCCGAGAAGAACCGGCTGGAATCTGTGCTGTCTTTCGGCTGGCAGATTCACGGCGGAGCCGGCGTGGAAGACGATGCCAGCGCTAACGCAAGCTACCGGATCGAGCCGATTCAACGATAGCCTCTCCGAGTACTATATGGGTGTATGGGGCTTGATCCTGGGCATTCCGATATTCGTCTTTTTCCTGGATATTCTGGAGATCGACAGATAGAAGAAATAAAGAAAGAAAGAACGCCCTTACCTTTTCCTCATGGAAAGGATAAGGGCGTTCTTGGTTAGTTCACTTCAGGACGGCCACGCCGGAAGCTGATTTCTGCTTTGCCAGTGTGTAGCTGCCACATATGCCAGAATACAAACGGAACAATCATAATAAAGTTGATGATTCCCCAATAGTTCATGACATCTGCATTGTACCATGATGAAGCATCCATTAGTGTCGGGAACAGGCTAACGAAGCAGGCACGCAGGAGCAAATGAGCCGCCAGTGTATAGACCCGCGCAGTGATGTAGAGTTCCGGGCGGCGTTTAATGATGGGATAAAGCTCGGCTGCGAGAAGAATGCACAGCGAACTTGCAAAGAACTTCGGACTCTCGGCATAGACGAAAGCAGCGTTCCAGGTTGTATAGAGGAAGTTCCAGCCGATGGTCGTATACACAATGAGATCGCCGTGCGATTGCGTGGAAATCTTCCAGTATTTTGGCGCAAAAGGGATGGTTATGCATAATAAGAGGCCGGTTAGCGCGTTGAACGTATTCCCCATTGTAAAGTCTTTAATGGTTGCTTCCATAATATTAAGGAATAGAACGCCATATACGAACCACAATACCCAATCCTTCTGCAACGCATTCCAGAACCGTCCTTTTCGTTTCTCGTAGTTGGCAATACGAATGAATCCTACAAATATCGTAGGAAGAATCACACTTAAAATCTTGGCCCAACGAAACCAGCCTTCGACACCGCCCATGAGCCATAAGGGGAAGGTCAGTAAAGAAGCAATCCAGAACCAGTGGGCAAACTTATAATGTTTGCGCATAATATTGACAACAATAAGAAGTAGAACAATGTAACCGATCATACTGACGCCGTATTGCCATGCAGGAATATCCATGATAAACCTCCTTTTTTTGTGAAAGCGTAATCATTATGTACCGACACTAAGCTTCAACCTTACGAAGCTTGGTTAGTTCATAAACATAACAACTGTTCGGTTTTATTGTATTAGGAATTAATTGGTTTTGTCTGTGCTAATTAACACACACAAAACAAATCAGATTCAGTACTCTTTTTATATAAAAAAATCGCAACAAGCGATTCAGTTGGGCGGGGAGCTAATGTCTGAGGATAGAAAATTACATATTATTGAGGCTACGAATCGTGTTATCTATCGAATGGGTATTGCGGGTACAACAATGCGGAGGATTGCCGATGAAGCAGGGCTTAGCACGGGGGCGTTGTATCATCATTACAATAGTAAAGAAGAGATTCTTTATGATGCGATGGATCGCAGTCTATCCGTATCTACGAGAATTGCCGAGGAGGTACAGCAAGGGAAGTATAGCCGCGGGGAAGTTATTGAGCGAATCAGCAAGAATGTGAAAGATCGTTTTAACAAAATAGATGACAATCGAATGCAGTTCTATCTTGCCCAGGAAGCGATACTCGGGAACGAGGAAATCTCCAATCAATTGAAAGTTAAATATAAGAAATGGATTGGTCATACCGAGGAGCTGTTGCAACGCTTATATGAAAAACAACCTGGGAAATACAATAAAGCCATTGCCTCATTGCTGATTGGAGCTATTGACGGGATCGTTATGCAGACGCTGCTGGGTGTGGCGAATACGGATGATATTGAAGATATTTGCGAGGTATACCACAAGCTTCTTGTAGAAGGAATTCCGAAGCTGTTAGAAGCATGGGATGAATAACGCAGGACATTCCACAGCCGTTTCTTCTTGTCCATCTTTAAAAGTGAAGCAATTGAATATGTGCAAAATGGCGTGGCGGTATGGCTAATACTTCTGCGCGTAATTTACAGAATGAAACTCCCCGCAGCTTGCTGCGGGGAGTTTCATTATATGTTTACCGCTGGATAAGCTACCTCATATTGTGCAGCTTCAATCCATGTCCCTGTTTTAAAATCTCTGCCCCGGATAAGCGCTTTATCCCTATACACTTCCACATAGAAGCCTTGGCTACCCGTCTTATGCTTATCTTCATTTGTCCAAAGGTAGGCGACAGAAGAGGCATTAAACATCGTTGAGATCTCTCCATGGCCAGGGAACATAGTGTTATCTACCTCCAGCTCCCAATGGGTGTGTCCAGTGAATAACAAGGTCTGGGGGTATCTCGACAGAATCTCTTTTAATTCCTTATCTTGCATGACGCCGTACCAATCTTGTGATTCTAGCGATCCAGCTACTGTGTCTTTGAGCGGTTGGTGCANNTGCAGGAAGAGAAAAACAGGCTGATCCGGTGAAGATTGCTCCCCAAGCTTGTGCTCCAGCCAATCAAGCTGTTCAGAGGAAAGGTCACAGAATAGGGGTAATCCTTGCTCTGTACCTAGAAAAATAAAATGATAGCCATTGATCCAGTGATCATGATAGGGTCCAGACATTCCGGTCTGTGACGTATACATCCCTAAGCGAGACGCCCAATTTCCGAGGCCCACATCATGATTGCCTAAGGTAAAGGTAATATCGGGTAAGTCCGCTTTATACTGATTGAGGATACGGAGCATTTCTTCGTATTCAGCAGGGAACCCGTGGTCTGTGACATCACCGATATGCATAATCCCGCTGCTGCCTTCCCCATGCGCCGCTATATCACGGAGTGCCAGCTCGAAGTTAAGATTGTACTCATGATTTCGGTCAGCGGTGACATGCGTATCCGTGATGATCTGAAAGGTNNGGTTTCTCTTCAGGTAATGTGTTCGTACTCATGTTTAGGCATCCTCCTTCATCTATGAATCTATGAAATACTGTTGCTGTTCGCTAATGTGTCTTCCCGCTAATGTTCAGTCCTATGATCCCGGTAATAATAACAGCTATCCATAGTAGTGAGGACAGGGTTAGCTTTTCTTCAAAAAACAGGGCTCCTATGAAGGAAATTAGAATGATTCCCGCTCCTGACCATATCGCATAAGCAACGCCTACCTTAATAGAGGTGAGGGCATAATTCAGGGAGGTGAAGCTGGCCCCATAGAACAGGAACATGAGCACGGAAGGCCAGAGCTGAGTGAACCCCTGAGATATTTTCATAGAGATGGTCCCTGAGAGCTCAAACACAATAGCCAGCGTCAGAAACATCCATGCCCATATTCCTTCTATTTTCACAGGGAAGTAACCTCGATTCTGAGATCGGCATAAGATCGCACAATGAGATCTGCATCCGGGAGAATGTGCGTCGAAGCAATATTGTCTTCACTGTCTGCTAGGCCGATAGCTACCTGTACGCCCGCTGCTTTAGCCATTCGCATATCCCCGTTAGTATCGCCGATAACCGCTGTCTGCGCGGGTTCCACGGCCAACCTTTCGCAGGCAAGCTGCACCATGTCGGGGAAGGGTTTACCTTGATCCACAAGATCTGTTCCAATCACCACAGTGAAATAATGCCGTATGCCGAGCCATTGGAGATGTTTTTCCGCGGCATCTGTTTCATCTGCGGTCACCACGGCGAGAGGGATGCCTGCAATCAAACAATCATCAAGAAAACGATGTAGTCCCGGAAGTGAGAGAACGGGGCGGTTCTCTTCTAACATATCATCCGCTTCCTGACGGCACTGATGAACAAGCTCCATGGACTCAGCCCAAGATAAACCTTGCAGATAACCCTGCCATGACAGGATGGCATAGAGATCGCTCATGGTCCCCATGGCCAGCGGTCCGTTGCGATCATAATCGGTAATGCTTCCCTGGGCATTGTGTACAGTTCCCATTAATACAGGGAGTTGTTCTTCTGCAACCTGTAGTCCTCTTTGCTTCATATACTTTATGAATTTCTCTAAAAAACATTCGCCCCAGCTGCCCCAGAGGGATACAAACTGGAGCAGCGTACCATCCTTATCGAATAGAATAGCTGCTACAGTGTATCTGCCCTGTGGAGTGATGAGCTCAGACATGAAGTCCACCACCCTTTATTTTAATTTATCAAGCGCTGCTTGCGCCGTTTCTTGCGCTTCCTTAAGTGCTTGTGCTGCAGGAATATTCTCAATTTGCACCTTATCTGCGGCGATTTTCAGCGCATCGTTGATCTTGCCGCCAGTTGGGTCTTGGAATGGTGCAGAACCATGAGAGGCTTGCATCAACGGAACCTTAATCTGCGGATTGCTTTCGCTGAATGACACAAACGCCGGGTCTTGCAATGCGGATTGGCGCACGGAAATATATCCAGTATGAATTGACCAGAAGGCAGTATTCTCAGCATTTGTGAAGTAGGTTAGCCATTTCATAGCCGCTTTCTTCTCACTGTCGCTGGCTTTGGATAGAACGCCGGCCATAAGTGCTTGTGCTCCGGGTTTGCCCTCGCCAATCCCTGCCCAGCCTGGCTGCTCCATGGCAGAAACAATACTGAAGTCGAGGTCGCCCTGATCCCCACTGGAGCCGGTGTAGCCTGCGGATTGACCCTTCATGACATCGTCAATCGTCTTGTACCAATACTCCCAGCCTTGACCACCGGAATGAATCCGCATGATCTTATCCTCGTGAATCCACTTGCGGAACAAATCCCAGGTTTCGATCCATTCTTTGGAGTCAATCATGACTTGTTTCCCGTCCTCGCTAAGAATAGTGCCTCCTTTGCTGAGCACGGCATCAATCATGTTCCCCGGACCCCACATAGGCTCCCAACCGAAGAAGGTGGTTTTGTCGCCGTCTTTCACTGTCATTTTCTCAGCGGCGGCAGCTAGGTCTTCCCAAGTCTTCAGTGTGCTCGCATCAATTCCGTTTTTCTCAAAAGCATCTTTGCGGTAGTACATAACCTGCGTTGTTCCATACATCGGCAGGAAGTATTGCTTACCATCAACCTGGCCCTGATTTAGAAAGGTTTGGACAAAGTCCTCTTTATTAAAATCTGGCTGCATTGCCATAAGTTCGTCCATCGGAGCGAAATATCCTTTACGGGCCCAATCTACATTTGAGGAGAGAGCAGCAGCCGGTACTTTTCCTGTAGCAATCGCCGCTTGCAGCTTCTGCTCGGTTTCAGTGTAATCCGCCTGCGCGATACCTTTGACGATGACCTCTTGCTGAGAAGCATTAAATTTCTGAATCAGTGCCTCCATATTCTCACCAAGCTTGCCGCCGAGACCATACCAGAATTCAATCGTTATCGGTGCATTTTGTGTGGGCGCAGCCTCTGTGGAGGGGGAAGAAGAAGCTCCATTTGCCGCTGTAACATTGCCTGTATTCGAATTTCCTCCGCAAGCCGTTAACATTGTAAATCCGGCAACCAAAGATAGGGTGGACAGTCTCTTCAATACGTTCATCATCATTCTCCTCTTATTAAATAGAATTGTTAGCTTATCCTTTGCTTGATCCAGCGGTCATATTGACACTTTGCATGATCGTTTTTTGAGCTAGTAGAAATACTAGCAGCAGCGGGGCGATGGTGAATGCGCTAGCGGCCATGATCAGCGGCCATTTTAATCCGTAAGCACCTCCTTGAGTGAAGAAACTACGCAGACCGGCCGAGACTAGCTGTAGATTAGGGTCTTTGGTGATCAGCATCGGCCAGAAATAGTTATTGTACTGATCAATGAAGGTGATCAGGGCTAGCACAGCAAAGGAAGAACGTGTAATGGGCACAAGGATGGTCCATAGAATCCGCATATGCGAGGAACCATCTACTTCTCCAGCCTCCACCAGCTCATGGGGAACCTGAAGGAAGGCTTGCCGAATTAGAAAGATCGAGAAGACACTTACACAGTTGGATAGAATTAATCCGGCATATGAATCTAGTAGATGAAGCTGGGAAAGCACTAAATATCCAGGAAGATAAACAGCGGTGGCTGGAACCATATAGCCGAAAAGAATAACGCCTGAGAACAGCCCTCTGAAGCGGAATTTCATATGTGTAAGCGCATAGGCCATCATTCCGGAATTTATGACTTGTAAAATAACAATCGACACGGCGACAAATACGCTATTGCCCATATATCTGAAGAAAGGGGCTTCGTGCCAGGCGGCTGAAAAGTTACTCCACAGCGGCTCTTTAGGCCAGATCGTGGGAGGAGACTGCCAGATTTCATCATTGGTTTTTAAGGCGCTGGTGACCATCCAATAGAAGGGGAAGGCCATGATCAGTGCAATAGCTGCAAAAAATAGATGGCGGGCCAGTTTACCCACTCGTACGATCGTTGCATTCATCAGTCGTTCTCCTTTACAGCAGTTGTTATTGATAATGGGTTGTCCGTTTACTAACCTCTAGCGAGACTACGGATAGCAGCATACATATAAATACCAGAACCATTGCGACACTAGAGGCTTCTCCAATCTGAAAGGCTTCAAAGGCAGACTGATAATACATATAAAGCAAGGTACGTGTTGATCCTGACGGTCCACCCTGTGTAAGTACGTTAATCTGGTCGTATGCCTGTAATGCCCCGATAATTTGTACGATGAACAGAAACAGTGTCGTTGGCGAGATTAGCGGCAAGGTAATGCGGATAAATTTTTGAACAGAATTTGCTCCATCCAGTTCAGCGGCTTCCAGCAGATCAGAAGGGACATTGCGCAGCGCCACCAAATAGAAAATCATCGCCCAGCCTACCGATTTCCATATCGTCACGAGCAGAACGCCGAGCAGTGCCCATTTAGGATCTTGAAGCCAGCCAATTTTTTCTAGACCTAATAGATCAAGTACAGTATTGGCAAGGCCGATTTCCGGTTCATAGATCCAGGACCAGACAATCGATACAGCCACGGTCGGCGTGACCCAAGGGGAGAAAAGCAGTACCTGATAGAGGGTGGAGCCTTTCAGCTTCCCGTTCATCAGGAGTGCTAGTCCAAGTCCGATCAGAATAACGGGCAGTACACTTCCCGCACAGAATAACAGGGTTACTCTTAGTGCTTTATAGAAGGCAGGATTGTTGAACAGATCCAGATAGTTGGTTAGTCCGACAAAAGTTTTCTCGGGGCTCATGAAGTCCCATTCGGTAAAGCTGAGATAAAATACATAAAGTAATGGCGCGAGCCAAAATACCACGAATGGAATCATTGCCGGCAAGGTAAAGAGCACCGGTTTCAACTCACCTATAAATCTTGAGCGTTTCATTATTCTGTCGATACCCCATTCCATCTTCTGTTTTTTGCGGTATAATTCTGAGGAAAGCTCATCCGTTCAAAAAAAATTGTACACTCATCGAGCAGCTGCGTGGTCAAGTGGGCGTAAAGATCCATGCGAGATTATGTAAAAATTTAAGAGATTTGCGTAAGTAGTTGCTATTTTGTGTAAAATAGAAGTGTAGATTCTAAGTGGAATGAAGGTGCAGCTATGAAACAGGTAGCCTTTGGTGAAGAGAATAGAGACTTATCTCCACGTGAGCAGCTGCTTCGTCCGATGATCGATGCGATTGCTCAGACGATGGACTTATATGGCGCCAATTACTCATTCGGGCAGCTGTATGGAATTATGTTCTTTGAAGACCGGCCGATGACACTTGAAGAGATGAAGAATGTGATGAATATGAGCAAGAGTAATATGAGCTATGGAGTTCGTTCGTTGATGGCTTCCAAGATGGTGACCAAGCTGGAGGAGAAGCGGGAGCGAAAGGATCTGTATGCAGTAGAAACAGATTTCTTTCAGACCTTTAAGAACTTTTTTGGGATGAAGCTGCAACGGGAGATTGATGTCATGAGACAAGCCTTGGATGTTGTTATTCCTGAGCTGGGGGGATTGGTTCAAGCCGTGGATACGCCTGAGGATGAGCGGCCNNGGGCAATTCTGCCTGAAGGATTTGGAGAAGCTGGAGCATGCCGTCCAATATTATCATTGGCTGCAGCAGTTTGTGGATGAGCTTGGTGAAGAGAATTACTTTGCAGACAAGAGAAGGTTCTAGACTGTCTACAATTACATATAGATGTATATAATTGTATATATCTCCATTTGAAGGAGGTGTTCCTTAAGCCAGTTCAGGCTTAAGGATCGCCTCCTGTTTTTATTATAAAAAACAAAATAAGAAGAAAATGTAACCAATAGTAGGTGGAACTGTCATCAAATATGTAGTTACATAGTGAATAAAAGATCTTTTTAAGGAGATTCAGAGATTGCATACGAAAAAATATATGATACTTTTAGTCATCGTTCTGCTAATAAGTCTTGCTGCTATTTTTAACAATCAACGTGAGTCTTCTGCAGTTACTATAAATGTGAACGGTCAAATCATTAAGACGGTAGCTACATATCCGGCTTCGCCTGATGAGCTTATGATTCCCAAGGCTGCTGCAGAACAGGCACTGAACATGCATATCGGCTGGCAGAAGCAGGGGCCACTTCCGAAAGGTATTTACTATAGAGACCATGTAGCTGTGCTGATGTACCATCATCTCTCGGCGAAGCCAATGCCGCAGTTTCCTTGGATCTTATCAGCCGATCGGTTTGATGATCAAATGAAGCTACTGAAGCAGGAAGGCTTTCACGTGATTACGATGGAACAATATCGAGAATTTATGCTGAATAATGGCATGGTTCCAGACAATGCGGTGCTGCTGACCTTTGATGATGGATATGAGAGTTTTTATGAGTTGGCCTTTCCTATCCTGAAAAAATATGGCTATACGGCAGTGAATTTCGTTATCGTGTCTACGATTGATCACCCAGATCAGAATAGTGTGCCGAAACTCAATTGGGAGCAGATGCGCGAAATGAAGCGGGACGGAATGGGATTCTATAGTCACACGTACGATTTACACCATTATGGTATCGTGGATGCTGAGGGTGGGGAGCGGCCGGCCGCTAGTGCCTTGTTATATATCGACGATGAGAACAGAAATGAAATGAATACGGAGTACTATAGCAGAGTGACTCGTGATTTGGCGAAGGCGGAGCAAAGGCTGAAGGAAGAACTGGGAAATACGGATTCAGCTATTGCCTTTCCCTATGGATCATACAATGACCGTTTGCTATCTGTATGTGATTCACTCGGGATTTCGCTGACATTTAAAATCGAGGATGGGATCAATGCGAGAACGGACCGGAACGCCTCCCGAATCAACGGAGGAAGTCAGAGTCTAACCGCAGTCCAAACACTTGAGCAGATCAAGCATATAGATTCACCAATGGAATTAACCTTGAATAACCAAAGAGTAGCTCTGGTAGGAAGTGCGCCCGAAATGAGGAAAGGGACCTTGATGGTTCCGTTTATTCAATTATGCAAAGATCTTCATATTGATCTCAAATACGATCAGAAGAGTGGAATTGTTAAATTAATACACACAGCAGGAGGGACGTAAAAGTCTAAGGAAATGTATGGAATGGATATCATCTTTCTCTATGTTCATTAGGAGTTTACAAAAAGTGAGAAATTCCGTCAATTTAGGCGAATCACTAGTTGCTATAAGTGAATTCCTTACTGTAGACTATAAATAGAGTACT
Source organism: Paenibacillus sp. UBA6285 (assembly GCA_002438345.1). Classification (GTDB taxonomy): domain Bacteria; phylum Bacillota; class Bacilli; order Paenibacillales; family Paenibacillaceae; genus Paenibacillus_AQ. Next base: position 1,085 of record DJUJ01000233.1, on the reverse strand, counting down.
AATTGGTAGGCGAATGGAGAGAACTGATGGAAGTATTTAAGCGTTATTACGCGAATTTAACGGTCCGGCGTTTTTTTATTTTGGGGCTGGTTGCCCTACTGCTATTCAGTATTAGAGATATGCTCAATTTAGTACTGTTAACATTTCTGATGGCTTATGTAATGAACAGCTTACAAGTGCTGCTCACGAAGCGGATCAATAAATATGTTGCAGTCAACAGTAAAGTCATTATTGTTATTTTGTATTTAGCCTTAATTGCTCTGATCGTAGTTACTTTAGTTAATTATTTGCCGAAGGTCTTCACTCAGATTAAGCAGTTAACAAATTTTCTGACCAGTTTAGCCCCTGCAAATATTCCACAGAACGAAATCGCGCAGTATTTATTTACCCAGCTTAAGGATTTGAACTATCAGTCTTATGTGAAAGATGGTCTTGAATACGGTCTAAAAATAAGTAATTGGGGTACCAGCTTCGTATTATCCACTATTCTGAGCTTTGTCTTTATCCTTGAGAAGAACAGAATTGTCAGTTTCACTGCCCGTCTTAAAGAGAGTAAGATTTCTTGGTTCTATGTAGAGCTTGAGTATTTTGGTAGAAAATTCATCTCATCTTTCGGTAAAGTTATTGAAGCGCAAATTCTGATCGCGCTGTTTAATACATGCTTTACGGTGATTGGACTCTGGATCTTAGGTTTTCCGTACCTATTCGCCTTATCGATTATGATCTTCCTGCTTAGTCTGATTCNNTTTGTGGTCTCCTTAATACCACTTTGTATTATTGGTTACAATATTGGCGGCCTAGCTATGACGATATATGTACTGGCTATGATTGCCGTATTACATTTTGTCGAGGGCTACTTCTTGAATCCAAAACTAATGTCATCCAAAATGAATCTGCCGATGTTCTACACCTTTATCGTACTGCTATTCTCTGAACATTACTTGGGTGTATGGGGTCTAATTCTCGGAATTCCAATTTTTGTATTCTTCCTGGACATACTAGAGATCAATAGAGATAACAAGATAGGGACTTAGGAATTCAGTTAAATAGCGTTGAATATACGAAGAGGGTGATCCGATAGCCAT
>DJUJ01000115.1:68959-69216 GCA_002438345.1 Paenibacillus sp. UBA6285 | reverse complement strand
GACAATGTGTCGGATCGTCCAAGCACCATCAAAGTAGACTTACTGCAAAACGGTCAAGTCATCCAAACCCAAGAAGTAACAGCAGCGAATGGTTGGAAATATGCATTTGCAGATTTGGCAGCGTATGATGCAGACGGCAAAGCATATACGTATACCGTAAAAGAACACCCAGTAGCAGGATATAAATTCGAAGTACATGGTTATGACATCACGAATACTAAAATTAAGGATTCAGGCGTACCTCCAACAGATCCAGG
>DJUJ01000115.1:43955-68809 GCA_002438345.1 Paenibacillus sp. UBA6285 | reverse complement strand
ACGACGGAAATAGGGGAACCACCTACAAATCCAGTAGATCCACCTGCTCCGGTCCATACAATACAGGAACAACCAGTACCTAAAGGAACAAAAACGAATGATTCTACACCGAATAAAGGTTATGACAAGACAGTATCGCTTCTTCCTAAAACGGGAGAATCGTCTGCAGGAACGATCTTCAAGGTTGTAGGTATGTTATTACTAATCTTCGGAGTCATCCTATACGTTCGTCGTCCTAGAGCTCAATAATTACCGGTTATCCGAGAAAACGTTTAAACCGAAACGTGTATATCCCTAAGCAATGAATAACAGGCTCCACTCAAAAACTGAGAGGAGCCTGTTATTATTTATTGAAGAGTTTGTCCATATAATCATATCAAGATATTCAGCATCCTTCATTCCCAAATTAGCGAATTCTCCAAGCTAGAATACCGGCGTTCATACTACGGCATGCATTCATCGCAACTTCAGGCGTATGGTATTGTTCTCCCCAAGCCACGAGATATCGGAATTCATAGAATCCACCCAAAGTGGCTGAGAAGTTCGTCTCCCAATAATTATTCATCGTCCAAGCATATAAATGACCGGGATCCTGCTGTAGCTTGGCATCTCCATTCAGCAGACGGAACCCATGATTTAACGAGCCGAGTTGAATGAGGGGCGTATCTGGCATGGCAATAGCGACACCATCATGGGCTGTTACATAAGCAGCGCCTTCGCCTAAACAAAAGTAATCTGCCAAGCTTCCGGTCAATTGATCTTTGCGAGGGCGTGTTAATGCATCCATTTTATCGATCCATAATTGCTCGGATTCCCTCGTTATTGGACTTCCGAAAGGAAGTGAAATATACAAATTCTCAGGGGCCCATACACTGTCCTTGTGCATACGGACTGCCACATCCACTCGAGGGTGATTGGCATAAGCCGTAACAAGCAAAGAATAATGGGAGCAACCGGCCACCTCGAATGTCAGCTGGACCGTACCATATACATCGCCTTGTGAGATGACTTCTACGTTGGTGAGGACACCTGTAGAAATAACGGCATCGGGACCCTTTCGATTACGTCCCATTTTTCGTCGCACTTCATACATCTCTTGAACATTGGATGCATGAGTCACATCATACACTGGGGTAAAGGCATGGTGATTACGATCCTGACGCAACATTTCCTTCTTCGTACGTTTATCAACCCATGATGTAATACCCGCTCCTTTAGCCCATTCGATCTTTACGAACGGGGTATCGATATAGGTGGATGTAATCTTAAATGGTTGCTGGTCACATCCAAATCCATCATACGGTCGGATCCAACATAATCGTTCCGATACGCGGTTTTTAAGTTGTTTCGTTTTACTACCTGAATATGGACGGTTTTCTCCTCTCCGGCCTGTAGCGTAACGGGAAAACTTACAATAACACCTCGCGGTGCCTGTCTGAGTTGAGAGATATATAACTCACCGCTGTCTACATCCCGGACTTCAAATCCGTCTTTAATGAGATCGTAGTGCCAGCTCTCCATAATGAGCTGAGCGAAATCCTCTTGAGCATAATCGAAAGGGTTATAGAGCTTAAATTTCATTGGTCGATCCGGGGATAGAAGTGCGTCTCCCTTTTGTGTTGGATTAATGGCATAGCATGATATGGTCTCGACTTGACTTCATTTTTCAAACATACGCGAAATACCTATGAATGTTTTCTCCAGCAAGTTAACCGAAGTGTAAATTTGAACTTGTTGTGGCTTTATATGATCCTGAAGGGCATTACCAAATAAATCATAACTTTTAGAAATTTGTCCTCCGAGAACGATGAGGTTTGGTTCATATCCCTTAATATACGGAACGAGCATTTCGGCAAGACGTTTACCAAACTCGGAGAAAACCTCTTTGCAGGGAATACTGCCGAGTCTCGCTGATTCAGCGAGCTCCTTCACATCCATTCCAGGCTGGAAGGCTCCAAGATCTTTTGCAAGCTGCAGCAACCCTCTTTTGGAGAAAGCATCATCGATGATTCCGTCTTGGTATGGATGGTTGTACAGCCATCCATTAGCAGGGATACCTTGGCCTTGGGTCTTAATCTGCGATTGATCGATATAGGCAGAACCGAGCCCGGTTCCCAAAGTCAATGCAATAAAGCGATGCTGAGGGAAGCCCAGACTTACACCAAGCGCAAACAGTCTAGCATCATGCTCAAAACGGATTTCCGCCCTTTGAAGTCGCTTCGCCCATGCTCCGTCCTCTTTCTCCATCCGTTCGTAGAATGCCTTTTTTAGATTCACCCCATAAAGGGATTCGAATTTACCCAGTCCCTGTACATAACAAATTCCTTGCTTGAAGTCGAATGGGCCTGGAAAGGCCAAGCCAATATGCCAATGACAATCTAGTTCATTTCCTGTGAATTGTGAATGATAGAATTCGTATTGAGATTTGAAAATGTTCATAAATTGATCGAGAATGATCTCTTTATCTTGATCTGCGAGAGAAGGGAATTCCCGCTGACTTGTTGATAGGGGAACATGGTTCTCTACAATGCATGTTTTGATGAACGTTCCTCCCACATCAAGTGCAATGACGATGTTACGCTTCAAGGAGACTCACATCCCAGGCTTTAGATACGCCAGCTTTAATTAATTTGCACGGTTCTTTGCCAAGGTTGATTATCTTATATTCCCCGAAGTCAGCAGGTAGGATATAGGATTCGGCATACCTGAACTCTACAAAAATGGATTCATCCGCACATGAAACGATCCGAACTTGTTCACCCTCAACCAGATTGTACATGACCATCTCGTTCTCTGTATTATCTTTCCATGTATTATTTAGGTGTACTCGGTGTACATAGAATAGTAAGTCATCACGCTGGCCTAATACATACTCCTCGTTGTCCCCTTGGGCTTGAAGCAGGGTAGGGGTTGGAATCAGATTTTCTTCTACCCATTCTGTTTTTTTGTAGAAATCAATATTGTCGAACGCATGATCGATGTTAATCGGACGTGGTTTACCATCTAATCCTTTACGGAGATAATCATAAATTTTAAAGGTGAACCACCATGTGGTGGATGAGATTTCTAGAACTAAGTTATCTGTCCCAGATNNACCTGTCGGAATAAGATAGAGATCCCCTTTCTCCGCAGCATAGGAATTTACATAGTCCGTAAACTGAATGGGGACACCGGTTTCCTGAGCGGTTTGCACGGCTTCATAGAACCCTTCTTTGGTGCATTGCTCAGTCAGTCCTAAATAGACCTTGGTATCGCCCTTTTTCTCCATAATATAATAGGATTCCTGCTGCGTCATAAACTCGTTGAACTGGTTACGAACGTACTCCTGCTTCGGATGGACCTGGACTGACAAGTTACTACCACCAATAGTATCCAGATAATCAAAACGGATCGGAAAGTAATCTCCGAATAACTTGACGAGCCGTTCTCCGAGAATATTGTGGTGTTCATAATGCATAATGGTGAGAAAAGGGACCTCGATCTGCTTACCTTCATATTCCAAAATGATCGAGTTTTCTGGGGCGATAGGTTCAAAACCCCAACCACAATTGNNAAATCGGCGAATTTTTTGAGGAATTGACCACCCCATACACCAGGTGCAAAGAATGGTTTTACGCGCATGGGTGCTTTGGCAATGTTGAAGATCATTTGGCGCAAAGTATAGGTTGTTGTCAGAACGGGGTCTCCCGGCTGATTCATATCGATATAATAATGGGTAAGCTCCAAAATTTGCTTGCGATAGGTTTCGAAAATGGGCCATTCCACAAAAAGAGATATTTTGTACTTTTCCACACTATCCCGGTTCCAGCTGAAACCGAAATTCAGCAGCTGTTGCTTATGCTCCATTTGTTGATACTCGCGGGAGACATCCAGGAAATAAGTAATGTCAAACATCCCTTCACCAAGCCAATATGACCCTGGGCCAAATGTTATAACAATTGTCGGCAATTCGGATGATGGAATAGCTGCTACGGCATCATTCATGATAATAGAAGCTTCATACTTGGCATTAGGTCTAAAATAATCTTCGATCGTTCCTTCTGTAAAATATCCAAACGCACGGTTGTCTGTAATATTAGGATTAAAATGTTGTCGCAGCTCTTCACTTGTTTTTAAGAAACTGCTGGTTCCTAATACAAAGACGCGGTGACCACTGTGTTCAAGAGACTCCACAGTTTTTTGGAGAATAGACTGAAAATCGGCTCCATGTGTGCCGTCAAAGGTAACACGTATGATGTCGCGTTGACCCTCTTCGGCCAAAGAAACTATTGGAGCTATAATCGCATCAAACCCATGCTGCAAGCCGGGCTCGGCAAAAGGAGCCTCTGAACCAGGCTGGATAGGATGATGAAGACGAACAGGATTGACAGGTCTTTTTTAAAACATTCAAATCACACCCCTATTACATACTGTAGATTCATTGTAAGGATTATAAAGCTTTAAATCTTTAGAAATACACTCCTGTTTTTTGTACAATTCGGACATCATTACATGGGGGAGAAGAATGACATTTTGTGCAATATTATGTTTGTTTCTTTTTTTGCCTTCCATCTGAGAACTGGGATTTTCGAAACTTGGCGGGGGCGACACCCAGCTTTTTTGTGAATACACGGGTAAAATAATGAATCGAATCGAATCCAGTACGTTTGGCAATATCCTTAATGGCGATGTCACTGTTAAGTAGCCATTTTTTTGCTTTTTGAACTCTTCGTTCCTGAACATAATGTACAAACGTCTGACCCAGCTGGGATTGAAATAATCTTGATAAATGCCGTGAGGAAATACCAAGCTCTTGAGAGATATGCTCAATTCTCAAAGGGGAAGATAAATTATCCTCGATATAAAGCTTAGCCCGCTTTAGCAGGCGATGCTCCTCGGTATTTTCATCCAAGGAATTCACACTTAGATCCGGCACGGAAGAGAGCCCATGTAGAAAAGAAAGAAACAAGGAGAGAACAAGATGCTGTACCATATCCTTGGAGGCGGGTTGTTTACTCTCAATGAGGCTAAAGATCGTCTGCCAAATCTGAGCGGAAATGTTAGCATTTTTCGGTTCAGCTATGATTTTTCCACAGTGGATCAAGCTTCGGAAGTTCCTAGAATAGGTTTCGGAAGTCCGTGATTCGTCGATCTCAAAAGCAACGAAAAATAATGTAAGGCCCTGCTCGCTTCGAATTTGATGCCATATACCGGGTCTTGAGCAGAATAAGGTACCATCCTGCAGTGGATAATCGATTCCGTTATCCGAGTATTCTCCGCAGCCTTCATGTACATAACAGATTTCGAAGAATGAATGCCGATGCAGAGAATTGTTGTAATGAAGAGGCATGAACCCCCAATATTGAATCCGAAATGAAACCTGATCGTCGGCAATTTGCGATATATGTTGATTGAGTAGGGCGTTTGCTCTTCTGAAATCTTGATAAGGCATTATAAACCCCTCCAAATGAACTTATAAATCTAGTGTGGGTGGTGCACTTGCTGCTGCAGTGACTCTAATGGCTCGTGACAGGAAGGCTCCTCATATTTGTTTTCAAATGCTACTTTATTCAGTGACAGATGCAAGACAGATTACGGAATCCATTAAAGAGTTTACAGACACACCGCCGTGGAACTCCAGACTTAATGAGAAAATGTGAAAGCTATATCTCAAGAATGGAGTAGTAGCTGGCAAAAGAGAATATGCAACTCCTATGGAAGGAACTTCATTTAACAACTTGCCTGATGACTATGTTGAAATTACAGAGTTTGATTGTTAGCGAGAAGAATTGTAGACTAGATTCTTAAATATCTAGCGGATTTTATTTACCTTCTGTATATATGCAATTCTATACTACTGGTTTGTAATTTCAAACCTCATCGCTATAGATCGAATCGGGTTAATGAACTATATTTATAGTAACTGAACATAGGAAGTTCATTATGATGTGCCAAGGGGAGGTCAGGTATTAGCAAATTCCATTTACGAGTTGATAGAGCAATCTCCGCAAACGATCAAACCACTCAGTAGATACACTTCCTTTACCTTGTAAGCTTCCGGTTACTATTTCGCTTTCCTTCAACATCCTTTCCAGCCATCAGGTTGAAAATATATGTTCCTGGTATCCCAACATCGTCAGATAATGTGAGTGGTATTCGAAATCACATCTCAAGCTGATTTTTCCGAGCACCAAACGCAGGTACTGGATTAATGATGCCAGTACTCATGAATACGATTCTCTTAATATATCCTCCTGAAAAGAGAGGAGCGGCCATGGGTAGTATCGGACTCGTCATGATGTTAGCGCCTGCCATTACCCCAACACTTTCGGGTATCATTCTAGAATCATTGGAATGGAGATGGCTATTTTATATCAGTACAGTCCGTGAAAAATTGTGGCTTGGCTCCACATGTCCACGCCTTCATCCATATGAAGTAAAGTAAAAGACACCTTGAAGGGTGTCTTTTTTCTTGTCTATATGGACTATTCAGAAGAACCATGCAAATTTGATTAATCCGAATTGCATGTTGATAAAGGTTAATCTTACTCCACCAATTTTTCAGCCTTCACCAACATTTCTCGTAATACATGAGCGACACGGCTTTTTCTTCTCTTTACTTTTGCATTTATTCGTCGTAACGACTTTTGGTATGTTGCGGTATCGTTGGGTTCATAGAACTGTTTGGCTGAAATCCGCAATGTTCTTCTTAACAATAGCGCTGATGAACGGGTTAACTTAGATCGGTATCCCCTCCGTAAGACCCGCAACGTATGTTTATATTCCTCTAAGTTCTCGGATGGAGAGAGAAGAGCGAACAAATTTAATGAGGAGTCATTGAATCCGTAACTTTTAAACATGATCTTCACATTTTCAACATTTAGGACATTTCCTCTGAAGTGGGTTGGATGCTCTTGGTGAACGCCGACAACCTNNTAGGATTTTTAATCGATGTAGTCGATAGCCAAGATCCCAGTCTTCGAGTCCATAGAGTATAAACTGTTCATTAAAACCTCCAGCACGAGTTAACTGGCTACGCCTTATGGATACACAACGAGTGACGAGTAATATCCAAGGAGCTACATCTGTTTTGGCAAATTGCTTTTTAGTATTTGGGGGAACTCTTGAGGGGAAGATGACTTTTGACAAGGCCTCCGTCTGCTGAAGGATATCATCTGGTGTGATTAGTGGGATAATTTCAGTCGCTGTTTCAAAGTCGGGATTCCATAAGTTGGAGGGGGTGAGTGTATTGCGACAATGTTCTTTTTCCTCAGGAGAAAAGTCTGGGTAATAATGGGTGTAAGCATTATCCCACGAGTGAGGGATACCTGAAAGGACGGACTTAGGATATTTACGATGAAACTGGTTTACAATCCTAATGAATTCAGGGAACACCAAAAAGTCAGCATCGCAGAATATGATAAATACCCCTTTTGCATGGCTCACCCCTAGATTTCTCACGGCAGATCGACCGCGTTGCTCTGGACTTGACGCATAAATAAGAGAATAGGATGATTGAAAGCCTTCAACCATTTCCTTTGTACCGTCTGTAGAACCGTCATCTGCTACAATCACTTCAAATTGCTGCTTCGGATAGGTCTGTATTTCAAATGAAGCCAATGTGAGCAATAGCTGCTGGAGTCGATTATAGGTTGGAATAATGATGCTATAACGGATAGCCACTGTGATCTCCCCCTGCCTATTTATTAAAAGCCAGTGAATAGGATAGCTAATGACAATATATTCAAGGAGTTTAGCCTGGTCTAGTCAAACGCCTTTAAGGTTAGAAATAGGCAGGATTTAAAGCGGGCCAGCCCNNCCCCCCGCCTTTTATTTTCCACTTGGCAATAATTTATTTAGTAAGATCGCTGCCAATGAAGCAGCTAGGATAGGTGAGCCCAATAAATATTGTACGAAAGAAGGTAAAGAATGTAAGTAATCGCTAGGAATGAGTACCAAAGCTAACGTTATAATCATCGGTATTGCAATAATATACATTTCTTTTTCGCCAATCGTTACGTTCTTCATCACCTGCACACCGTTAATTGCGATGATCCCGCAGACGATAGCGAAGACGCCGCCGATTACAGCGGAAGGAATCGAAGAGATTAAAGCAGCTAGTTTACCAGAACAACCGAAGAGGACAAACCATCCTCCTACAGCGAGAAAGACTCGACGGCTGGCAACACCTGTGATGGAGATTATACCTGCATTTGTTGAATAANNCTTTGTTAATATGTTCATCTGTTAAAGGCTTATCGATCACATTGCTGACAGCAAACCAGGTACCTGTTGTTTCAGCTAGCAGTACGAGATAGATAATGACCATGGTGATAATAGCAGAAAAGTTGAAAGAAAATCCGAAATCTACAAAAGCGATCCGCGGCATGCTAAACCAGTTGGCGTTGTTAATCGCTGAGAAATCTAACACACCCATCATTTTAGCAGAGATACATCCGACTACTAACGCCATCATGACGGAAATAATTCGGAAAATAGATCCTTTATTACGGAACATAGAACCGAGAATTACAAATAGAAGGAGTGTACCAGCTGAAATAAGGGCCAATGACACATTTTGATTGATTGAAGCGCCTGAAGCTCCATAGATATTGTCTCTTATGGCAACGGGCAATAAAGAAAGACCTACTATGAATATGATCGTACCACCTACAATGGGTGGGATAAAGTTTTTAACGATTTTATTAAAAATCCCGACATAGCCCAAAATAATAACCAGGATCGCACCGATTAAACTGGCACCTAACACGGAACTCCAACCTAGCTCCCCGCCGCCACTAGCGGCATAAATACTGACGATTGCGCCAAGTGGAACATAAGAGGGACCTTGAGCGATAGGAAGCTTCATACAGAAATAAGTCTGTACAATCGTTGCAAGTCCAGCAGCAATAAAGGTAGATTGAATCAACGCGCTTGACTGATTCGGTTGTAAGCCGATTAACATTGCAATAAGGAAAGGAACCACATAAACGTCCATTGCCAATACATGTTGAAAACCTAGGATGATGGATTTACCGAATGAAACTTTTTCATCGGGTAGAACGGTTAATAGCTGTGTCTTCAATGGAGCTTGATCTTGCACGTTTGCTTGTGTTTCCACTCAGATGCCCACCTTAAATTTTCTAGTTTAATCGATCTTTAACGTGAATGAACTTTTTTACCCTGTACCCAGACTTCACGGATATTCTCAGGTCGAGCCAGATACATCATTCTTTGAAACACGTCTTGTAAATCTTCATTCCCATCAAAGATAGGCAATCTAGCCGATGGTGTTTTCGTATCGATAATTTGTACATCCCATGTATAGTTTTCTTGGATACGACCGATCGGTAAGCTTAAACTTTCACCACCGCCAGCAGTAGCAAGATAGAAAGATTCATCAATCGTAATCCGCGATCCTAGTAAGCCACGCTCTTGTGCAGGAAGGGAAGGATTAACGCCATCCTCTAGCATTCTTGAAGACATTACAGCTTGTCTTATGTTATCGAAGAGACTAGGTGAAAAACCTCCGGAAATATCAGACCCTAAACCAATCTCCACACCCTTGGCATGAAAATGAGCAATCGGAATGACACTATTAGCAAAATAAGCGTTCGATATCGGACAATGCGCAATAGCCGTTCCTGTCTCTGCAAATAACTCTACATCGTCTTCTTCTAAAAAATTACAATGTGCCATGACAGATTTATCACGGAGCAGACCGAAATCATGCAAGGCAAAAGCATCGTTCTTCTGGAATCGTTCTTGTACATAACCATGTGCCCAATCACTTTCACTACAGTGCGATTGAATATGAGTATCATATTTGGCGGCTAAGTCTCCTAAACCTTGCAAAGCCTCATTTGTACAGCTAGGAATGAACCTAGGTGTCACTACTGGATAAACGCCTTGCTTTGTAGATTTGGCTAATTCCTTTACCGCTAGGATGAATTCTTCCGTATCTTTAAGTGCGGTATCGGTGTCAGTGTCGCGATAGTATTCTGGATTTCCTTGAGGATCGTCCATTACCACTTTTCCAACGAGTCCGCGTTGCCCTTTATCCGCACATATTTGGGCTAATAGTAAACTGGCTTCTTTATGCACCGTTGCAAAATAAAGGGCTGTAGTGGTTCCGTTCGCGAGTAAAGTATCAACCATATCATCGTAGACCTTTTTGGCAAAATCCAGGTCCGAAAATTTAGACTCCAGTGGGAAGGTGTACGTATTTAACCAATCATAGAGTGGAATATCTAATGCAGTTCCAGATTGAGCCCACTGCGGGGCGTGAACATGCAAGTCGATAAAGCCAGGCAAAAAATACTGACCTTCAGCTAATCGATGAAAGTTGTCTTGGTCTTGATAAGTATCTAGTAAAGGTTGATAGTCGGGCTCTTCTGGAGAAACGATCTTTTCTATCATTCCATCTGTATTAATGCAGTAGAGGTGGTCTTTTAAAATTTGAATTTCCTTTGGTGATTTGCTTGAAAATGAAGTGCCTAGGAATATTTGCATATATTCAGTCATGATTTCCGCCTTAATGTTCGTCTTTTGATGTTCGTTTGTTATTATAATCCGTAAAAAATGATAAGTCTATACCTAAAGTCGAACGAAGACGAATATTGGGGCTGGCTTATGCTCTAATTAGATCAAAATCTATGAATTTACATACGCTCTTCGGCAATCCCATTCGGAGAGACTTCGAGGATAATATCCTATTTCGCTTGTTATCATTACGTGAAATGTATGCGGTTACTTACTTATGCTATAATACTTATAGATTAATTAGGTTAAGCGCTTAAGAAAAATAGGTTAGGAGTGTTACTGAAATGAAAAGATATAATATTATGCGCCCAATTATGCTAATTGTTGTCGCGTTGCTTACGAGAAGCTTGGTTACTAACCTGTGTATTTTGTTTGGTATGCAGGCTGAAGTAGCGAGTAGTATAGGTACGCTTGGCATGGTCATCGCCGGTTTAGTGATGTATAATCGCATGAACATTCGCCGTCGAAAATAACGAATAAATTTCTGGAATCCGATCCATACGGTTGAAGTTATTGCCCTAATTCCATTATAGATATCGGTGACTAAGGTAAGACTGGGGAATTTTTCTCGGTCTTATTTTTTTTGTTTTGTACAAAATAGAAAGCATAACCTTATCGAAAATTTCTAATGATATTTAAATACGGAAAAATAAATGCAAAAAAAATAAAATTTTGGGAGTGGGAAAATGGTATTATCCATGGAATGTGATTACTCATCAAAAGTTTATTTAGAAAAACTCAATGCCTATTGGCGTGCGACGAACTATGTTTCCGTAGGTCAACTGTATTTGAAAGATAACCCGTTGTTAAAGGAGCCGATCAAGGATGCAGATTTAAAGATTAAGCCCATCGGACACTGGGGCACTATTCCTGGCCAAAACTTTATTTATGCCCATTTGAACCGTGTAATTACTAAATATGATTTGAACATGTTCTATATTGAAGGTCCTGGTCACGGTGGTCAGGTTATGGTTTCAAATTCCTATCTGGATGGTAGTTACACGGAAATTTATCCTGAAATTACGCAAGATACCACAGGTATGAAGAAATTGTTCAAACAATTCTCATTCCCAGGTGGGATTGCTTCACATGCCGCTCCTGAAACACCTGGCTCTATTCATGAGGGCGGCGAATTAGGTTATTCTCTTTCTCATGGTGTCGGTGCCATACTGGATAATCCCGATTTGATATCGGCTGTTGTGATTGGCGATGGCGAGGCTGAAACTGGACCACTAGCTACTTCNNGATGGTGCGGTCCTGCCGATCTTGCACTTGAATGGATTCAAAATCAGTAACCCAACGATCTTATCTCGTCAATCGAAAGAAGAAATTACCGCCTACTTTAAAGGTATGGGGTGGCAACCATTCTTTATTGAAGGTGAAATTCCTGATCTAATGCATCCAGAAATGGCCAAGGTGCTCGATACTATCGTCGAAAGAATTGAAGAGATTCAAAAAAATGCGCGTGAGAACAATGATCTTACTCGTCCGGTCTGGCCAATGCTGGTCTTCCGCTCTCCTAAGGGTTGGACAGGTCCAGAGCAATGGGAAGGTATACCCATTAAAAATTCGTTCCGTGCCCATCAGGTGCCAATTCCGGTTGACCAAAAAAATATGAAATACGCGCCAGCTTTGCTGGAGTGGCTGAACAGCTATAGACCGGAAGAGTTATTCGACGACAATGGCCGTTTGAAAGCTGAAATTGCCGAGATCCTGCCTTCAGGAGACCGCCGTATGGCAATGAATCCTGTAACTAACGCCGGCAACCTGATTAAAGACCTGCATTTGCCAGATTACCGCAACTTTGCGCTTGATAATTCCGTACCAGGTCAAGTTTTTGCACAAGATATGTCCGTTCTGGGTAAATACCTGAAGGAAGTTATTTCTCTTAACGAAGGAAATCGCAATTTCAGAATTTTCGGACCGGATGAAACGATGTCTAATCGTCTGGGGCCTATCTTTGAAGTAACCAAACGGCAATGGCTGGATCAAATTAAGGAACCAAATGATGAATTTCTCTCATCTTATGGACGTGTTATCGATTCTCAATTGTCCGAGCATCAGGCAGAAGGTTTTCTTGAAGGGTATGTGTTGACTGGCCGTCATGGTTTCTTTGCAAGTTATGAAGCTTTCTTGCGTGTAGTCGATTCTATGATTACTCAACATTTCAAATGGCTGCGTAAGGCAACGGATCAAAGCTGGCGTGCAGATATCCCATCCTTAAATGTGGTGGCAACTTCAACCGTATTCCAACAAGACCACAATGGTTACTCTCACCAAGATCCAGGTATTTTAGGTCACTTAGCTGACAAGAAGTCTGAATTTATCCGTGAGTATTTACCTGCGGATGCGAACTCCTTGCTGGCTGTCTTTGATACTGTCTTAAACGACCGTCAAAAAATAAACCTAATCGTTACGTCAAAGCAACCGCGACTACAGTGGTTTAGTGCTGACGAAGCACAAGAATTGGTTGGAAAAGGCCTGAAGATTATTGATTGGGCTAGCACTGATCAAGGTGGAGAGCCGGATGTTGTCATTGCTTCTGCAGGTACAGAACCAACAATCGAAAGCTTGGCAGCAATCTCCATCCTGCATGAGAAACTGCCTGAGCTTAGGATTAGATATATCAACGTGGTGGATTTATTAAAACTGAGAAGTCGAAAACAGGATCCTCGTGGCTTATCTGACGAAGAGTTTGATCAGTTTTTTACAAAAGACAAACCTGTTATCTTCGCTTTCCACGGTTATGAAGGTCTGATTAGAGACTTTTTCTTTGAGCGTCATAACCATAACCTGCATGTACATGGATACCGTGAGAATGGGGACATTACAACTCCATTTGATATGCGTGTATTGAATCAGATGGATCGCTTTAACCTGACGAAGGAGACTATTCTCAGCTTGCCTGATGCGGATGAGAATAAGACCATCTTGGATGAAATGGATGCGATCCTTAAGAAACATCATCAATACATTCGTGAAGAGGGAAATGATTTACCAGAAATAGAGAACTGGGTGTGGAAGCCACTGAAATAAAAGCATGGTGTAACAGTGTAGTGAAGTAAAAGACATCTTAGGGTGTCTTTTACTTTTCATGCTAATTTTTACCTTTGACAGAATGAATGCGATTTCATATGATATATGTAACCGGTTACCTAGGTGTCGACAATCATAAAACCATGTATACTTGTCGCATCATAAAGAGGAATTATATTTTTTTTAGAATATGTAACCGGTTCCACATACCTCGAGAGGAGTCTCATCCGTCATTATTTCTCCAAACAAGCACGAAGCAGAAATGCTTATGAAGTCCCCTGGTTTTCGCGAAGAGTACAAAGAAAATCTAATTGTCACAAACGGAAAAGATGGAATTATTTATCGCGAAAATGGAGAAAATATTTTTATCAAAGCACGCCAGAGGTTCAAGCAGTAGATACCATGGGTACAGGGTCGGTGCTCAAGGAGGGATGCCTTTTTTAAAAGAGCTGAAACAATTCATGAGCTGAGGGTATACAAGGGGGCGATTCTTGAATGCTAAGAAAAGAAGCAAACGCATTAACACCACAGATGTATGCTGAGCTTCGCCGAAAAGTAGATTTTCAAGAATATTCATTAGAAGATGTCGCAAAGGCCTTAGAGAAGACGCTATTTTCAGTTGTTATATTCGATGATCATAAACCAATTGGTATTGGTCGAATTGTCGGTGACGATAGAATTGTGTTTTTCATTAAGGATGTAGTAGTTGATCCTGAATACCAGAAGCAATCAATTGGATATACTATTATGCATTCCTTAATGAATTACATTCAGGAAAAAGCGTGCGAGAACGCATATATAGGTTTAATGGCTACGCCGAATACAGAGAAATTCTACGAGAAATTCGGATTTATTCAACGTCCTAATCAGGATTTTGGCCACGGAATGGTTAAATTTGTAGATAAATCATATAAAATTGATAACCCGATGGAGGATAAATAATATGTTAAAAAGACCAATTATTATTGATACAGATCCTGGGATTGATGACGCAGTAGCTATAGCTATTGCTTTGTATAGTGAAGAACTTGATGTCAAGCTAATCACAACTGTAGCAGGGAATGTGGGCGTAGACAAAGTAACAAACAATGCATTAAAGCTGCTGAAATATTTTAAAAAGGAAGTTCCCGTTGCCATGGGTGCGGCTGCCCCGCTGATTAGAACACCTCAAGATGCGAGTAATGTGCATGGTGTTAGCGGAATGGAAGGTTTTGATTTTGAAGAGCCTACAAATGATCTCCTGCTTGAAGAGAATGCAGTTAATGCCATGTATAAGGTAATTAAAGATAGTGCAACCCCGATTACGCTTGTTCCGATTGGGCCGCTTACGAATATTGCATTATTGTTGAAAATTTATCCCGAAGTAAAAAATAATATTCAAGATATCGTTCTAATGGGGGGATCAGCCTCCAGAGGAAATATGGGTGTAATGTCTGAATTTAATATTCATGTGGATCCCGAAGCTGCAAAAATTGTCTTTGATAGTGGACTTCCAATTGTTATGGCAGGTTTAGACGTTGGATGGAAAGCGCTTGTATTACCAGAAGACTCTGCTCAATTAGAAAACATGAACGATGTCGGAAAAATGATTCATAGCCTCTTTAAGCGGTACCGGGGCGGCAGTATGAAGACAGGATTGAAAATGTATGATAGCTGTGCTATTGCCTATTTGTTAAAACCAGAAATGTTTGAAACGATTGATACTCACGTGGATATTGAACTGAACGGCAGTATGACAGCAGGAACAACAATCGTTGATTTGAAAGGATATTTAGGTAAACCTAATAATGCTAAAGTGTGTCTTGATATTGATCAGCAATTATTTCGAGAATGGTTATTAGATAGCTTGAGAAAGTGCAACTAACGATCTAATACCAACTAAATGGGGGACAGCGCGATGGACATAATCATGTACGGCTCAGCGATTCTGGCGATTGTTATTATTGTATATATGTTAATAAAGCAGATGGATATTAAGATTACACTATTCTTCATTGGTATAGTTCTAATGTTCATTGGAATAGTAATGGGTAATGGAATTAGTGCTAAAGGCTTTGAATCTTCGGGTGCTGTATGGTTAGATCCATTGGTAGCCATAGCAGACCAGTTTAAATCTTCACTCACTTCTGCTGGTTTTATCATTCTTATTCTTGGTGGATATACAGCATACATGTCCTATATTAATGCGAATGATGTGACCGTCAATGTATTAACGAAACCACTGGGTAAAGTTAAATCGGTGTATGTTCTTGTGCCAGTGGTCTTTTTGCTAGGTAATTTGTTGTCTCTTGTTATACCAAGTGCCTCAAACCTGGCTATAATCTTACTTGCAACATTATTCCCTGTCTTGAAAAAAGCTGGAATGACAACGTTATCGGCAGCTGCGATTATTGCCACATCTGCGACCATCGTACCAACGCCAATGGGCGGGGATAACGTGGCAATTGCAACTGAATTAGCACAATTNNATTATGTATTCCGTTATCACGCGTTAGTCTCCATCCCTACATTATTAGTAATGGCTGTTGTACATTATTTCTGGCAAAAACGTATGGATAAAAAGATGGGAGTCGACACAGAACACGCAGAAGTTGAACTAAAGGATGTTAAGTTAGTGGAAGGTGGAAAACTGTTTACAACGGTTTACGCTTTGTTGCCAGTGCTTCCAATCCTGTTTTTGATCGTAGTATTTATACTTCAATCTGCATCTAGTGTGACTATTAATATAAGCGTTGAGGTAGTTGCCTTATTATCTTTCGCTATTGCAATTGTTTGTGAATTAATCCGTAAAAGGAATGCAAAGCAAGTGTTGGATGGTACAGAGCATTTCTTTAAAGGCATGGGCAGCGCAGTTCCAATTGTTGTTCTGTTGGTTGCGGCTTCTGTATTCGTTACTGGATTGAAATCGATTGGACTTATTGAATCCTTGGAAACAGCGATGACCGGTATTCACGGCTCCAGTCTTGGATTTATTCTTCCACTCATTCTCGTTGGCTTGACTGCTCTAATTGTTATTTTGAGCGGTAGCGGTACGGCGCTCTTCTATTCGATGATTCCTTTATTGGTTCCTCTTGCTAACGCTGCGGGTATTAACCCGATTGCAGTTACAGTGCCAATGGGTCTTGCAGGTAACCTGTTTAGAGCAGTTTCTCCAGTCGCGGCCGTTGTTCTTATTGTTGCTGGCTCCGTTAAGAAGAATCCGATTGAGATTGTAAAACGCACATCTGTGCCAATGCTTGTGGGTGTAGTCTTTATGTTCATCCTGTCCATGATCGTATTTTTATAACTAGGATATCCGGCGTAGCATAGTTGCTGTTCTGGCTCCATTATGTATTCAGAAGGGGATGTCCCATAGCCAATGTTCTTGGCTATTAGGACATCCCCTTTCGTTATTTCTTAGACTTTTTATCTCTATACTCCCAGATATTGTGGTAATATATTACAACTAGATGATTACCATATGGGAGGTATGTGAGTGAAGCATAAATGGATGAATTCCCCGTACACCTTTGCTTTAGGGATGTTTGCGATGATGGTACCCAGTCAGGCTTTTAGCTCTTTTTACAGTTATTTTTATGTGGAGAAATTGGGTCTGGGCATAGGACTTGCCACACTAGCCAGAACAATCTTTCTGATCTGGGATGCGGTGAACAATCCGCTATTTGGATACTGGTCAGACCGCACAAATACTCGTTATGGTCGGCGCAGACCCTGGGTGTTCGGTTCCATTCCACTATTTATGCTGGCATTTGTACTTGTGTTTTCCCCGCCCGGCGGATTATCCGAAAATGGACTCTTCACTTGGTTTCTAGTAACACTTATTTTCTATGAGGCTGTCGCTACAGTATTATGGGTCAACTATGGCGCGCTGCTTCCGGAGCTCTTCCGTGGAGATCGTATTCGGGCAAAAGCCTCTGCGATTCAGCAAGGATATCAAGTGGTTGCTCTGTTAATCGGTACGGCTTTAACGCCAATCCTTTTCGCAGCGATTAACTTCTCTAATATGGCTATTGTATATGCTTGTCTGTTTGGGGTGTTTATGTTCTTATGTATGATGAACGTTCAAGAGAAGAAAGAGTCTACAGAGGTCGAGCCGTTGAAGCTGATTCCGGCCTTTCGGGAGACGATTCGGAATAAGAAGTTCTGGGTGTTTAATATTTCGAACTCTTTTGCCCAAACGGTGAATGGACTTGTTAGTTCGATGATTCCTTTTTATGCAAAATATGTACTACATATCTCAGAAGCACAGGTGTCTATCTTGCTCGCAGCTGTCTTTGTGTCGGTCATTCCATTAGTGTTTGTATGGTATTGGATTATTCGTAAGATGGATGGGGTCAAGGCGTGGCGGCTATCTCTGATCCTATATGCTTTATCTGTAATTCCGCTATGGTTCGGTTATGATCTCGTAAGTGGTGTTGCTGCAGGCGTTGTTGTTGGTTTCGGATTAGCGGGATTTCTAGTAACCCCAGCGATCGTAGGTGGCAAGATTATTGATGAGGATGCGGAGAAGACTGGTCTGAGAAGAGAAGGTATCTATACTGCGGTAAGCGGATTTATTACTCGTTCAAGTGGGTTAATCTCGGCGTTGGCCTTTTTCGTTGTGGGTATGATCTTTGGTTATAAAGGTGGCGATGATCCGGGGTCTGATCCAGAAGCAACGTTCCGGTATTTAATAAATGTGGTACCGTTATGTCTACTAGCCATATCTGTTGTCATATCTTTTACTATAAAATTCACATTTACGGGGCAATTGAGAGGTGATGCTGACTATGATCAGAAGATTAATCATCAATTGTGATGATTTTGGGCAAAGCCCTGCCATGAATCAGGCGATTATGCATCTATTAGAAGAGGGAAAAGTATCTTCAGCGACGATAATGGCAGTGGCCCCTGGATTCGAGGAGGCTGCTGCATGGTGTAGCCGTAGGCAGCAACGTAATGTGGGCCTTCATCTGACGATGACTAGTGAGTTTGAGGCTTTACGCTGGAGCAGTCTGACGGGGGATTCTTCTCTACACGACGAGAGCGGGTNNTACGAACGAGTGAAGCAATCGGGAATAGTGATTAGTCATGTAGACAACCATATGGGAAGTTTATACGGAATGGAAACGGGACGTAGTCTACTTCCGCAGACGTTGTGGAGAATTTCACGCTGGGGATTGCCGTCACGATTCTTCCGATACATCCGTGCAGAAGATCCCCTTCTGGGATCGCTGAAAGATATTGAACGTCCAGTTGCACTTGGAGCGGGGCTGGCGGATACGCTTGGGGTTGCTATTCCAGATTACTTGTTATCGCATCCTTTTGGTGTGGAGGAAGGCGAGACGTACGATAGTTTCAAACAATCTATTATCGCTAAGTTGTATTCATTGCCGGATGGCGTTAGTGAAACCTATATTCATCCCGGAATCGACGATCCGTGGATGCGCGTAAATATACCACATTGGGAGAAGCGAGTATGGGAATACCGTCTACCCTTTGATGATGACTTTGCCTATGCGATTCGTGATGCTAGTGTTGAATTGACGGACTATCGTTATGTACAGGAGCATTTAAAGCGCCCACGGGTAAGATCTGCGGGTCGATTCTTGAAGAAATTGATAAGATCATGAGTGAAAATAAAAGACACCTTGAGGGGTGTCTTTTGATTATCCCATTAAACCTTTTAGTCCATTAAGGAAGGGGGAAATAGATTTAATCATATTGTAGCCCATCTTCACAACCGGCATAGTTCTTTGTATCATCCCTACGAAGCCCAAAATTCCACCGAATCCTGAAGGACCTGAACTTGCAGCCTCGGCAGCCCCCGCAGCCCCTCCTCCCATTCCGAAAAGTGAGCCGAATAACGGCATGAGTCCAGATACGTTGGCTTTCCGGGAGCGGGAAGAAGAGTGTTTTTTTGATTTTTTGTTTTTATTTTTACGTGGTTTGGAAAGGGTCAATCCATCCTTATCGAGGCCAGTTATCCATCCTACATACGTACGTCCATCATGAAGCGTAATGCACACGGGTCTACCCTTGAGCTGTTCAGCTCGTTTGCGAATCTTTGCTCTGTTTGACATTCGTGGATCACCCCATTGGTCTATTTAATTCTATATTACTCAGATATTCTGGTGTTGCTTGTGCTGGTTCATCATTAAGATGAAAATGGGTGGAAGGATGTTATCTGCATGGATTGGAAGTATTACCTTTGCGGGAGCGGCGATTCTTTACATATTACTGTCTTTAGGATTACCTTATGGTGAATTTGCAATGGGTGGGAAACATAGAGTCATGCCCTCACAGATGAGAGTTGCGTGTGCGATTTCAGTAGTCATACAGCTGATTGCAATCTTGTACTTACTGCAGGCAGGCAACGTGATTTCTATTGGATTACCTCTTGATAGAGGGGTATGTTATTTTTTGCAGTCTATTTAATTCTCAANNAATTTATTCTCGAAGAGTATAAAAGAAAGACTTGTGATGACACCTTTATCTTTAGTCACTGCCATTTGTTTTTGGCTTACAGCCATGAATGGATAATAAGTATCATCGGACAAAAATTCGACTTTTATAGACTTTATATAACGATTATTTTAGGACACATCTGTATAAGATGTGTTTTTTTTGTATGTCTAGAGACTCATGATCTAATAAAATAATAATGTGACCTAGGTCTTTCTTATCATGTAATTATATTTAACATACTTTTATATTAATTTTACAAATATATGCTTTATCGTTACATTTGAGTGATATAATATCACAGAGAATATGTAAAAATGATAGGGAGGACTAAATTTTTATGGGATGGAAGACACGATGGAACAAGCCACTCGCTTCTGTACTAGCAACTGCAGTGCTTTCTTTGCAGGTGTTTGGAGGAATTGGTTTGGGTGCAGCTTGGGGTACAGATAAAGCCGAAGCCGCATCCGATGCCACAGCCAAACTCCGGTTGTTGAGCACCACGGACGTGCACACCAATGTCTACGGTTGGGACTATTTTAAGAATGCAGCCTCTACAACTGTAGGGCTCGATCGAACAGCTACGTTGGTTACTTATGCTAGAAGCGAATATCCTGTTAATAATCTTCTGCTCGACAACGGGGATCTGATTCAAGGTACACCACTGGGGACTTACATTGCGAACGAAAGTAACCTGATGGAATCAGAGACCAAGCTACACCCTATGATTGCGGCCATGAATATTATGAAATATGATGTGGCTACTTTTGGTAATCATGAATTTAATTACGGGCTGGAATTCTTAAATCGTACTATTAAAGGCTATGATAATAATCCATTGAGTGGTGCCGATTTCCCTTATGTAAATGCCAATATATATATTGATGACAAAGATGGTAATCCAGACAATGACGTAAATGCTTTTAAACCTTTTGTTATTATCAAAAAGCAGATATTGGATAGCGATAACCAACTCCGGGATATTAAAGTCGGTGTACTCGGTCTTGTGACCCCTCAGATTATGGAATGGGACAAGGTTAATCTGGAAGGCAAAGTCATTGCCAAGGACATTGCTAAAACAGCGGCGGAGTTTGTTCCTATCATGAAGACAGAGGGTGCCGATGTTATTGTAGCAATGGCACATACCGGCTTCGATGCAACTGCAGTTGCGGGTACTAATGCAGAAAATGCTATCAATCTTTTAAGTAAAGTTGACGACATCGATGCGATTACCTTCTCACACACCCACAAAGTGTTTCCGACAAGTGAGATTAAATCCCTCGATGCTTCTTTCATAGACCCATTAACAGAGAAGCCGTATAATAGCGCTCAATCTGTTGTTGATAATGTTTACGGTCACATTAATGGTACTCCAGCTGTGCAAGCAGGTTATGGTGGGGGGTACTTGGGTCTGATTGATCTCAATCTAGTGCAGAAAAACGGTAAATGGACAGTCGACAAAGATAACTCTAAGGCTTCGACTCGCTCCATAGCCAATGCTAAACCGGATCCTACTATAGATGCTGCTGTTGCAGCAGACCACCAGGCAACTATTGAATATACAGGTCAAGAGCTAGGCGTTACTACTGCTCCGATGAACAGTTATTTTGCAATGGTTCAGGACGATCCTACTGTGCAAATTGTTACTAATGCTCAGAAGTGGTATGTGGAGAAGTATATTGACACTAAGCTTCCACAGTATAAGAATCTTCCAATTCTCAGTGTAGGTGCTCATTTCAAGGCTGGACGTAACGGTCCTTCAGAGTACACGAGTATTGAGAAAGGTCCACTGACTATTCGTAGTGCAAGTGACTTGTATTTGTATGACAACACGCTGAAAGCTATTAAAGTTAAAGGCTCTGTTGTTAAGGAATGGGTTGAAATGAGTGCGGGTGCGTTTAATACCATCAAAGTGGACAGCACAGCTCAACAAAACTTGCTCAATGGAAAATTTGCGGTTTATAACTTCGATGTTATTGATGGAATTAAGTACACAATTGATGTAACCAAACCTGCGAAATATACCGAAACCGGTACAATTAAGGATGCTTTATCGAGTCGTGTGCAGCAAATTACGTATAAAGGTAAAACTTTGGATCCTAACCAAGATTTTATTGTTGTGACTAACAACTACCGCGCAAGTGGTGGTGGCAACTTCCCGGGCGTGAAAGGTTCAGAGATTCTAGTCGATTCTCAGGATGAGAATCGCCAGATCCTCATGGACTACATCAAAGAAGTAGGTACTATAGATCCTTCTGCAGATGGTAACTGGTCTTTGGCTCCAATTCCAGATAATGTTAATATTACATTTAGATCGTCACCAGAAGCAGCGAAATTTATGCCAGACAATATTACTGACACTGGTGCGAAAGATATTGATGGATTTAGTATTTATAAACTGGTGCGTCCATTTAAGGACGTAGAAGTTCATCTTCTCGGAATCAATGATTTCCACGGTCAACTGGATACAGTCTCTGTTGTAAATAATAAAAATGTGGGAATGGCTGCTATTCTTGCGACTTATCTGAAAGAAACACAGGCTAAATACGATAATTCTCTACTCTTCCATAACGGAGATTCCGTAGGTGCGTCAGCCCCAGTATCTTCACTGGAGCGCGATGAGCCGACAATTGAATGGATGAACATGATGAGATTTGATGTGGGCTCTCTGGGTAACCATGAATTTGACCAAGGTGTTGATGCATTGAAGGCGCAACTTGAGGGCGGCGTGGATCCTAAGGACAAGAACGTTATCCATAAGGGTACAAAATTTGACTATGTTAATGCCAATGCGGTGTATGCCGAAAACGGAAAACCAATTATCAATCCTTATGTGATCAAAGAAGTGGGTGGTGTGAAGATCGGCTTTATAGGTCTTGTAACCAAATCCACACCAAGTAAGGTTGCACCTTCCGGAACGGTGGGCGTGCACTTCCTCACTCCTGAGGAAGAAGTGGCAGCTGTTGAGAAGTATGCGAAGGAACTGCAAGATAAGGGTGTAGAAACGATTATCGTGCTTGCGCATGATCCGGCAACAACTAAAGACGGTGTAACTACAGGTGAAGCGGCTGATCTGGCCAAAGCACTTCCTGCAGATTCCCCAGTTGACGTTATCGTTGCTGGTGATAACCATGCTTTGGCAAACGGTATTGTAAATGGCAAGTTGATTGTACAAGCATACTCTTACGGTACAGCATTTGAAGACATTAAGTTGGTCATTGACCATAAAACAGGGGATGTGAAGAGTAAGTCCGCTGTGGTATCATCTACCTTCCAAGACGGTGTAACACCGGATCCAGAAAGTGTGGCGCTGGTTGATGCTTACCTTAAGAAGCATCCAGAACTGACCCAACCAGTGGGTACAACAGACGGAACCGTTACTCGTACGGATGCATACACCAAAGAAGCTGCGCTTGGCAACCTGATTGCTGACGCTATGCGTACTGCTGACTTCGGTGACGGTGCTGGGGCTGCTGATTTTGCCTTTATGAATCCAGGCGGTATCCGCGCGGATCTGCCTAGAGGTAATGTGACTTTCGGAGACCTTGCCAAAATCCAGCCGTTCGGTAACACACTTGTGAAGTTGACACTAACTGGAGACCAGATCAAAACGTTACTTCAGCAGCAATGGAATGTGAAAGCTGACGGAACAGCAGATATCAAAACGCTGCAAATTTCTGGACTGAAATATACAGCGATTATGAATCTGCCAGTGGCAGATCGCATTACGAGTCTTACGCTAACCAACGGAACACCAATTAATCCTACGCAGAAATATACGGCAGTAGTGAATAACTTTATGGCTGCGGGTGGGGATAACTACAAGGTTCTGACTAAAGCGAGTGATTCACTGGCTGGACCTATTGATTTGGATGTATTCTACAAATATATTGTGAAGACGTTTAATGGTAAAGAGATTAAGGCGGCCATTGAAGGTCGTATTACTAACAAAGAGAAGGCTGATACGGGATCAGGCAGTGGCGACGGCTCTACTGTTGTAACCCCGACACCGACTCCAACCGCGAAACCATCAGCAACGCCAGCACCAACGGCTACGCCAGCGCCAACTACTGCTCCAGCAGCAAGTTTCAAGGATCTGGGTAAGGTAGCTTGGGCGCAAGAGGCTATTCAAGCTTTGGCTGCTAAAGGCATTATAAAAGGATTGGATGCAAACACTTTTGCACCAACCAAAACAGTGACCCGTGCAGAATTCGTTACGATGCTAGTTCGCGCACTGAATCTGACTGGTTCGGGAGCAACTAGTACGTTCAGCGATGTTAAACAAGGGGTATGGTACACGGATTCTATCGCTATTGCGGTGAAGGCCGGACTTGTACAAGGCTCTGGAAATGGTAAGTTCGAACCGGGCCGTGAAGTGACCCGCGAAGAGATGGCCATTATGATTGCTAATGCGTTGAAAAATAAACTACAGCCGATTGATAAGAATGCAGCGCTGGGCAAGTTTGCAGACAAGTCCAGTATTGCTCCTTACGCACAGGACGCTATAGCACAACTGACCCAATTGGGTATTGTTAACGGTGTAGATGGTGGTAAATTTGCACCTAAGGGCATAGCAAACCGCGCTCAAGCGGCAGTAATTATCTACCGTATGCTTGAGAAAGCTTCATAATCTGACTGTTCTAACTAAAAATTGTACCGATGTTCTCTAGTGGGACATCGGTATTTTTTTCTGTTATATTTGGTATTGCCCATTCCTCTAAATTATGTTAATTTAAATTCTGCACTGCATGATTCTTTTATATTTTGTGCGGTCGTGGCGGAATTGGCAGACGCGCACGGTTCAGGTCCGTGTGGTAGCAATATCGTGGAGGTTCGAGTCCTCTCGACCGCAT
>DJUJ01000115.1:37331-43931 GCA_002438345.1 Paenibacillus sp. UBA6285 | reverse complement strand
CCTGAAGAGCCTTTTTCTATTTTTAAGGATATTTCAAATTTGGAAAACTCTAATGTAAAAGAAGTGAAGCGAAGATGGAGCCTAATGTAAATACGAAGCGAAGTGTGCGGTTTCTTGAAAAATATTTTTCAGGAGAATCGTTAGATTATCGCCACATGATTGCTTTATTCATCCCTATTCTGGTGGATCAGGCCTTTATAGTAGGGCTAAATCTAGTGAATACAGCCATGATCAGCTCGTCGGGTGTGGCGGCTATCAGTGCGGTGAACATGATTGATTCCCTTAATCTTTTTCTCATTAGTGTATTTATCGCGGTATCAACAGGTGGGACAGTTGTCGTAGCGCAGTATAAAGGAAGTGGCAATGACCTCATGGTATCAAAAGCTACCGCAGGTGCTACCTCATCAGTTTCCCTTATGGCGTTTGCTATTGGTATGTTTGGTATCCTTTTTCACAATCCGCTGTTGAACTTACTATTTGGGGCGGCCTCACCTGAGGTTATGCACAACGCCCGAATTTATTTGATTGGGAGCTGTGTCTCCTATCTTGGTATAGCTGTGGTAGAGGCAGTGTGTGGTGCTCTTCGCGGAATCGGAAGGACGAGAGCCTCGCTTGCGCTATCGCTAATTATGAACTTAGTTTACGTCCTCTTGAATCTCGTATTTATTAACCTTCTGCATATGGGCGTTCTAGGAATGACCATTTCTATAAACATAGCTCGATATTTGGGAGCGATATGTGCGCTGTATTATCTGTTCCGGATGGACAATGAACTGCATATTCGAATTCGTGACTTACTGGTCGTTCAATTCTCCATGCTCAAAAAAATAATGTTCATCGGTATGCCGTTTGCGGCGGAGCAAATGTTCTTTAATGGTGGTAAGATTCTGACGCAAGTCTTTATCGTCAATCTTGGTACCTACGCGCTTGCCACTAATGCTATTGCCTCTTCCTTTGCAGGGATAATGCAAATTCCGGGTAATGCGCTGTCTTTGACGATTATTACAGTAGTTGGACAATGTATGGGAAGCAATAATGTTAAGGATGCCCGAAAATTTATTAAATCGTTTCTCGTAGCATCTTCCCTTTCCTTTGTAGTGATGGGATTGCTGGTTATGCCTTTCTTCAATCCGCTAGTGTCGATATTCCATCCACCTGCTGAGATCGTGGGAGATATCTTCATGATTGTCCTTATCAATACACTGGCACAAATCCCGCTGTGGTCTCTTAGCTTCATTACACCATCGGCGCTTAGAGCAGCGGGTGATTCCAAGTTTACATCCATGGTTTCTATGCTGAGTATGTGGTTGTTCCGTATGGTGCTCGGGTACATCTTGGGTATTGTTCTGAACTTTGGCATTCTTGGGGTTTGGTTAGCTATGAACTGTGAGTGGGGAATCAGAGGATTGATATTTCTCCGGCGCTTCATGGGTAAGAAGTGGGTTCAGCATCGAGTTATATAGTAGAAGTAAAAGACACCGTCCGGGGTGTCTTTTTGTTTGTTCTAAATATAATTTGTTATACTGCTAATCTTAAGCCCATATCGAAGAGAAGAGAGATAGGACTGTTCAGGTAGGAGAGAGCGTAGGAAATCCCATAGTGATCACTGCACCGCCATCCTTACGGTTCCCTGCTGTAATCAGACCTCCGGAGCGCTCGACGATCGCACGGGATATGGCTAGTCCTAGTCCTGATTCGCCATCTTTTCCTTTTACAAATCGGTGGAACAAGTATGGAAGTAGGTCCTCTGAAATGCCAGGGCCATCATCGCTAACCGATAGTATGACCTGGCCATCTTTAATCGAAACATGAATATAGATATGCTGGTTTGCATAACGAGTTGCATTGGAAACTACATTAAGAAGTGCCTGTAACAGCTTATCTCTGTCGGCACGGACCGTAAGTGGTTCGCAATCGTCGTAGGATACATGTAGGGTCAGCCCTTTTTTTATCAAAAGAGGGTTCATGCGTTCAATTGTTTCTACAACTAAATCGTCCAGAGAGATCTCGCTAGTTCTAAATATATCTTCCTCACTATCTAGCTTCGCAAGCAGAGTCATTTCCGTAACGAGTTTCTTCAGACGATTACTCTCACTCATAATGATATCCAGACCTTTATCGATGCCTTCGCCCTCGAAGACACCATCCTTGATCCCTTCAGCATAACCAGAGATAGACATCAGTGGGGTCTTTAATTCATGGGAGGCATTCTGGAAAAATTGCTTCTGCACGTGGTTGAATCGATTCAATTCACCAGCCATGTCATATACCGATTGGGCAACAGTGCCAATCTCTCCACCAGCTTTGATCAGTTTCACCTCTGAGAAGTGGCGTTCCTTTACCTTTTTCAGCTCTTGCTGCAGCTTCATTAGAGGATGGATTAGCTTTTTCGTGATAAATAAACCAAACAGGAACATAAATGCACCTGCTGCACCGAAAACGATCAGTAGTCTTTTGAGTAGAGCTTGTTCAATCGTTGTGACTGCGCTCATAGGTGTAAGCAGAGTTAGCGTGCCTATCGGCGTAGCCTTCACTTCTGTTATATACCTTGTATCTGTTCCATTCCAAATATTCTGGAGATCAGTGGTTTGGCCTGTGACAAACTGAGCATTGGAGTTTATTGCGATTGAACTCATCTTCGGTGAGGTGGACAAGACTTTTCCTGTCTCATCGCTAAGTATGGCCTCAACGCTTGCAGTGCCTACAGTGGAGGGCATGATCGCGGGCAGCGCATGGAGCTCAGTTTCGATGTTTCCCGTGTAAGTGGTTCCCTGAACCATAGTAGCAGACATGGCAGAGCCAATGGTCCGTAATTCCTCTTTTTGTGTTCCGACAAAATGATTGAGCAGCACAAAATGGATCACGACAGCGGTAATAGACAGGAGTAGTACCAAGGCAATGCTAAAGGCTAAATTAATCTGATGTGCTAGCTTCATCGATCTCCACGCCCCCCTCTATACGCATGCGATAGCCATGTCCCCATACGGCTTCAATCGGCAGCAGGTCTAGCTTTTTCCGCATTCGTTTAATTAAATGGTCCACGGCACGGTCGCTCCCGAAGTAGTCATCTCCCCATACATGAGTTAGTAGCTCATCTCTTGTAAATGCACGGTTGGGAGAAGCTGCGAATACTTTTAGGAGGGTGAATTCTTTGCTGGTGAGTTCAATCTCCTTCTCATGCCAGAACACACGTCTTTCTTCCAGTAATAACTGTAGATGGCTAACTTCAATATGCGTCGATGTGTGTGGGCTACTACTTGCGGGTTCCACTNNGCTTAATGCGAGCAACTAGCTCCCGAGGGCTAAATGGTTTGACCAGATAATCATCGCTACCTAGCTCCAAGCCTAATATTTTATCCACTTCATTATCTCTTGCAGAGATCATAATGATTGGCACTTCGGCTTCATTACGAATTCGCCGACAAAATTCATATCCGTCCATGCCGGGGAGCATAACGTCGAGCACCCACATATCCGGCGGGCTTGTCTGCCATAAGGTCCATGCTTCCTCAGCGCTGCTGAGGCCAATGGTGCGGTAGTTTTCTTTTTGTAAATAAGCCTCTACAAGATTACGTATATGTTGATCATCGTCAACTACGGCAATGAGATAGTTGGTATTCATTTCGGTAACCTCCAGATTGTTCTTCTGCAATTATATCAATCCACAGGTGGGTATAGGGGTCTGCCATCGTTTTTCCACAAATTAACCAATGTTATGCCACACCGATTTTGTAAGCTTGGACTTGTAAGATCATTCGAATCGACGAGGAGTGTTGTATTTATGAATCAACAGATGTTATTTAAAAAGTTAGCGTTGTCCGCCCTACTAGTGTCCGCAGTTGCCGCACCGTCTGCAATGAACGCGGCGAGTGGAGCTCAGGATCATAGTGCGAAAACAACGGCCGCAGCCGTGGTTACTCCAGCAGCTAGTGGATCAATTTCCGTAAAATTAACAAACATTGATTGGGCAGATCCACTTGAACTGGCTAAAACATACGCACCGAATACTCTAGAAGACTGGAAGAAGACTTTAGATCAATATTACAAGGCTGCTGGATTTAGTATAACCGCAGTTTCCGAGCTTGTACCTTCTGAACAGGCGGAGGGAGTTATATTATCGAAAGAAATTCTATCTGCCGAAGCTCTGCCCGTGAGTTATATTGAAGCTGGTAGCAGCCTTAAGATGGAATTACCTGAAGATAAGAAGGTGGAGAGTAATATCTCTACTTCAATTAAAGCTGTAGAAGCGACTGCGGCTGTAGAATCGACTTCTACCCAAGAACCTAGTGAAGCTGATAAAGCCTTCTTCAAAGCGCAAAATGATCTGAATAGTGCAGCTAAATCCAAAGATGCCACCGCGATTAAGGAAGCTTTAGCTAATCTGTTGGATCAATATAAAGAGAAGATCAAGGCGTTTGAATCAGCGAAGTAACGTGTATAGAGCGCGGTTTCTTACAGAATAGAGATATTGAAAAGGTCAAAGCAAAAAGACACCTTGTGGGGTGTCTTTTTGCGTTCTCGTATTGCGCTTTATTTCAATTGATTTTGGCCCTTTACTTGAGCCTTTACTTTCTTACGCCAATTCACCCCGATCACCCCGGCGATGATCATCACCGTGCCGGTCCAATGGTACCATTCCAGTTGTTCATTCAGCAGAAGTACACCAGCAAGAATTGAGACAACTGTCGAAAGACTGCCGAAGATGCTCACGCGTGAGGCCTCCATTCGAGATAAAGCGTAGTTGGATAGGAAGGAGGTCACGAGGGATGACAGTACGCCGAGATAGATCATGGAGAATATGAATTTTGGCTCTAGAAAAGGTGTGAAATACTGATTCAAGGTTCCTGTTGAACCGTGCTTAATGATCGACATTCCATTAAAAAATATAAATCCGAATAAAGTAATCATATAGGTAAGTTCCTTGGGGCTCCAGGTACGTGTCAGTCTTCGGGCTGCGACATTATAACCGGCAAGGGATAGCGCTGAGATTAGGATGAGTAAGACTCCCCAAAGACTAGAGGAAGAAATACTCACACCCGGAATGGCAAAGATAAGAATAATGCCTGCAACCGAGATTAATGTGGAGATCTTCTGGAAGCCGCTCGTGGTTTCCTTCAAGAACATCGCTGCCAAAATGATGGTGAAGATGGGCATTGTCGCCTGAATAATGCCCGCTACAGCTGATGTTGTATGCAGAAGTCCAAACGCCTGAAGCGTAAAGTACAACGCTGGGTATAGTAGAGCCAGTGGGATTACCACAGCTGCCTTGGATATTCCAAACTTCACCCGACCCCAGCCTGGAAAAGTAAATAAAGAAGCGGCAAGGAAAGATAACGTGAAGCGGTGAGCTAGCGTATCGAATGGATCCGAGACGGTCAATGCCATTTTTACAAATATAAAAGAAAATCCGACAATAATAGCATTCATAACAGCAGCCACTATCGCTTTTTGATTAGAAGATATATTCATCTGTTAAGACCTCCAAAGTGTTGCGCGCATTTAGGACCGGTCCTGTTATGTTCTTTATTCTAAGGCTTGATTAGCTGTGCTACAATGTAATTATTGTTCATCTGTACCGGTACAAATAGACTCAAAGGATGGTTGAAGGAATGTATAAGTATTCGGAGTTAATCAACGATCTGGAATTGCAAATCGCTGAAGATACGTATCGTGAGGGCGATAAGCTACCTTCCATTCGGGAGCTGGCGCTACGTTATGATTGCAATAAAAGCACGGTTATTCGTGCACTCCAAGATCTTCAGGATAAACACCTAATCTACGCTGCTTCAAAGAGCGGATATTATGTCATGAAGCGCAGTGGGGAGCGAAAAGAGGAAGGCGAGCATTGGATCGATTTTACGGCATCTGCACCGGACCCGGATATTTTTCCGTATCTGGATTTTCAACATTGCATCAATAAAGCCATCGATATGTACCGCAAAGACTTGTTCATCTATGGAACACCGCAGGGGCTGCCTTCCCTTATCCGTGAAATGCAGCGACAACTGGCCTCTTATCAGGTGTTTGCCGATATAAAGCAGATTTTTATTACCTCCGGTGTGCAGCAGGCCCTTGGACTTCTGACTCGAATTCCCTNNAGCTGATTGAGCAGCCGAGTTACCCGCTGTTTATGGAATATTTGAAGACGTACGACATCGAGACAGAGGGGATACAACGTTCAGATGATGGGGTGGATTTGAATGAATTAGAGCGGTTATTTAAAACGGGCGAGTTCAAGTTCTTCTATACCGTCCCACGGTTTCATAATCCGCTAGGCGTTTCCTATACCCGTACCCAGAAGAAGACGATCGCCCAGCTTGCAGCTAAATACGATGTGTATATTGTTGAGGATGACTACATGGCAGATCTGGAGCAGGATGCGAAGCAAGATCCGATCTACGCCTATGACAATACTTCACATGTTATCTATTTAAAAAGCTTCTCCAAGATTATATTCCCAGGTCTACGCGTCGGTGTGGCCGTACTTCCCGAGGTGCTCTGTGAGTCCTTTAACCGATTTAAAAGACTGATGGATATAGATAGCTCTATGCTGTCCCAAGCTGCCCTGGAGTTGTATTTGAAAAGTGGGATGTTCGAGCG
>DJUJ01000115.1:0-37318 GCA_002438345.1 Paenibacillus sp. UBA6285 | reverse complement strand
AAAGATCAATGCTCCTCCATGATTCGATTGTGAGGGAGCTAAATGCAGCGTCTGAGCAGCATTATTCCTATCGTCCTGCCAGCCAGCTTGGCGTGCATACATATCTGAAATTGGAGGATAGCATTAGAGCAGAGCAGATGATCAAACGGCTGCAAAAAAAGTCCATTCGAGTGGAGATGGCGGATAGCGGGTATCTGCCCAATTTTGCGAAAAAAGAGAGAATTCTAAAGCTCAACGTATCTAGTGTAAAAGAGCCTGATATTCCCTCTGGCATTGAACAGGTTATTCGAGAAATTCGCTGAAGCAGCAATAGAAGCTATGACCAACTTGGGGGAATAAAAAAGCCTGCTAATTTAGCAGACTTAAGGAAATGCGTTATATGAACTTAAAATTTTTTTCTGGGTATGAATGAGGTCTCTTATTGATCTTCTAGAATTTCTGACTGCCAGCCTAACTGTCTGCACATCTCGCTCATTTTACGAATATTGAGTCTGGCTTCAATCTTGGTAAGTCCCAGTCTGATCGAAGTATCCGCAGCCCAGCGAAGTAAGTACACCAAGGTATCCGCCTGCGCTTCTTTAGCCGCATAATCTAATAATACAAGGGTATTGTCTACGACACCGGCGCGTACATATCCCCAATAGCTGCCATCAAATTGCCGTATGGTAAACAACTCGCGATCCTCTGTAACCGAAGCCTCTTCTAGCGGACTCTCCAGATGCTCCAGCCACTCCTTTTCAGAAGTGAAATGCAGTGTATATTGCGGAATGTTCCACTCAGTAGTCTGGGCCGAGAGATCGGTAAGCTGCTTANNCTATTTTCTAAAGGCACCCATTTTTCCACGGGATGATCTAACTCCGCAGGAACGTCTACGACTATTTTCCAAGGTCTGTAGTTTACATCTACGCCAATGGACCCTAGGATCTCAGGTACGGCGACACTTTCCAATCCTTTTTGCTTAGCGATCCGAATAAGTGCTCTCAAAGCATCCGGTGAACCCTTTGCAACATCATTACTATGCATGACTACAATGGTTCCATTTTCAAGTGTAGGTTCAACTCTGGCAACGATCTCTTCTGCAGAAATACCTGCCCAATCTCCGCAATCAACGCCTTCAATATCCAGATAACCGCCCCATTCTGTCAGCCAATCGAGATTCTCTTCCCGGTAGGAGCAGTATGGAAAACGCATGAAGTTGGGAGACGGAAGACCCGTTGCGTCCTGATATGCCAGCTCAGTCAGCTTCAACTGCTCTAAGAATACCGCCTTTGGCACTTGGGCCATTCGCCGATGATGATACGTATGCGGAGCAAGCACATGACCCCGTGAGAGGATTAATCTCGCTTTCTCTGGATGCCGATCCATCCATTCCCCAGTGAAGAAAAAGGTGCCTACAGCCCCTTCCTCCTCCAAAACATCAAGCCACAATTCAACGGGAAGCTGGGAAGGTCCATCATCAAATGTAAACGCGCATAGTGCTTGGTTGATATCGCCTTTCCACACCGCTTTAGCTGACATATTGACGCCTCTTTTCAATGGTTAGTTGGCATAAAAGTTCGGCAAGAACTCTTTATTGGCTTCCAGCATTTCATCCAGCATACGAACCGCCACATCTACAGATGGAACGAGTGGATGATGTACCAGTGCCTGAAGGGCAAGCGCACGATCACCGGTTACAGCGGCATCAATAGCTAGTTGCTCATAAGTTTTGACCGCATGGATGAGTCCCTTGGCCATCGGTGGAATCTTGGTTAGTGGTAGAGGCAGTGGACCATTCTTGGTGACGACACAGTTGACTTCGA
Organism: Paenibacillus sp. UBA6285; assembly: GCA_002438345.1. Classification (GTDB taxonomy): domain Bacteria; phylum Bacillota; class Bacilli; order Paenibacillales; family Paenibacillaceae; genus Paenibacillus_AQ. The sequence continues at coordinate 35,516 of DJUJ01000115.1, read as the reverse complement.
TACTTGCATCATCTGGCAAGAAGTCCAGTATGCCACGGTTAGCAACATTCAGGGTCTGGATGTCATTTGATCCGTTATGGAGCGATCTCATGAGATTAACGGCCGCTTCTGAATAGAACGCACCACCGCGTTGTTCTAGCTGTTTTGGCTTCTCGCTTAGCTCTAGATTAGCGTATAGCTCAAACAGCTCTTCTTCTACGCGTTTCACGACCTCAGCACGGTTGATGCCTTGCTTAAACGATTCCATCTGCTCTTCGAGCATGGCATCCGTCATATAGAAATATTTCAAGTAGTAGGAAGGGACGGCGCGAAGCGATTGTAAGAATTCGGGATTCCACTCCCGGGCTGGAACGTTCTTGGCACTGTAACCCTCTGTGAGCATATCATCCAGCTTATCTTCACCTTCAACGTCGATTCGAGTAATCCAGTGTAAGTGATTCAGACCAACAAATTCGGCATAAACACGGTCCGCAGCTACGTTATATTTGGCGGATACTTGCTTGATCAGGCCGATANNATGCATTACAAAGACCGATACTCTTTACGTTGGAGTATTTCAGAACAGCCTCAGTGACCATCCCTGCAGGGTTGGTGAAATTGAGCAACCATGCGTTAGGAGCCAGCTCTTCAATATCACGGCACACATCCAGTATGACAGGGATCGTACGCAGTGCTTTCATCATTCCGCCAGGACCCGTTGTTTCTTGACCAATAACACCATATTTAAGAGGAATCGATTCATCACGTGCGCGGGCATCTAGCATGCCGACACGCATCTGAGTGCTGACGAAGTCCGCGCCTTCGATAGCTTTGCGGCGGTCTGTAGTGAGATGAACTTCAATCGGAAGTCCGGACTTCTCTACCATACGCTTAGCGAGATTTCCAACGATATTCAGCTTGCGGAGTCCAGGCTCAATGTCTACAAGCCATAGTTCGCGAACAGGAAGCTCCTTGTAATGAAGAATAAATCCCTCTACCAATTCGGGTGTATACGAAGAACCCCCACCGATAACTGCGATCTTTAATCCTTGATTAGTTGCCAAGATCAATCACTCCTGTCTTATTTGTTGTTGGATAGATTCATAATCTTGAAATTGCCGCATTTTCTCATAGACTTCACTACTAAGAGTCAAACCGTCATGATCCATCGCTGACCATACGGCACCTACTACAGGCTCTGTGGCAAGGGTCACCACAGTTGCTTGTGGAGCTGCAGCCTGCACGGCCTTCTCAATAGGTTCGCGAATCCAGCCGCGATCCCCACGGGTTAGCAGACTTCCCGCCAGAACCACATCGAAGGTATCTTGTTCCATGCCAAGCTTGTGTATGACAGCAACGGCGGATTTTCCTAATTCAACGCCTTGCCGATTTAGAATCTCTAAGGCTACGACATCTCCCTCAGCAGCCGCTTCGAAGAGCAAACGTGCAGCGTGCACAGGCACCTGTTTCCAATGATCGAGGAAATCATTAAACATATGTGCAACTTTCTCATAACCTAGCATTTTGAGCAAAAGTTCGGTCAAGAGGGTAGGCTGTTCTCGTCCATCCCAAGCTCTTATGACGGAGCGAAAGACTTCAATGTTGAGTGCACCGCCCCCACCGAAATCACCGTACATGTAGTCGAATCCGCCGCACTGATAGTGCTCCCCCTGCAAATTTCTTCCTGCTGAATTGGTACCAGTGCCGCAGATTAGTGCAACTCCATAAGGGCGAGTCGTCCCTGCTCGTAGTCCGATCATGGTGTCACAGTTAATGGTGTAATTGGTAAATCCGATCTCGCGTATCATAGGATGGAGAATGGCATAATCGGCCTCGCGGTCGGCACCGGCAAGCCCAAGATAGGCGTGCTTGATGTCTTCCAATCGGAGTCCAGCCTCTGCCAGTGCTCCGAATGTGGCCTCTCGAATGCTGTTAGCTGCCTCAAGGGCGCCAGTCTGGTGGTTACCGTTACCGCTCTTGCCTTTACCGAGAACATTACCAAGTTCATCGCTTAGCAGAGCATAGGTTTTTGTACCTCCGCCATCGATCCCTAAGTAGTAAGTCAATGGTTATCACTCCTAGTGTATAGTATGTAATCTACTTGGCTGTGGTAGATTCACGCACAATAATTTCTGGGTCAATCCGCATACCGGCTCCACGTTTCATCTTTCCAGAGATGCGTCTGAGCAGCATATCTGCGGCTGCGAGCCCGATTTTATCTGAAGGCTGACGTATCGTTGTCAGATGTGGATGAAGCTGTGAAGCAATGTAATGATCATCATAGCCGACCACAGCTACCTGTTCCGGCACACGGATGCCGGCTTCCATCAGTGCGTTAATGACCCCAAGGGCGATATTGTCATCGCCGGCGAATACCGCGGAAGGCAGCTTTCCTTCGTCTAGCCAACGCTTGCAGGTATCGTACCCCACACCGATATCAAAATCGCCATGTACGATCTCGAACGGGGTGAGCCCTTTTTCCTGAAGCGCCTGTATAAATCCACTGCGACGCTCGCGCGTACTACGGAACATTTCGTGACCGCAGACATGGGCGATGGACGTATGTCCGAGCTCTAGCAGATGACTGGCAGCTGTATAGCCTCCCTTAAAGTTGTCGATTGTGATGGAGTAAGTATCATTCTCCGGTTTCTGATTATCGATCAGTACATAAGGGATGTCTCGCCGCTTTAATTCAACAATATAGTTGTCCTCTTCCATTGGAGAGAGCAAGATCAATCCATCTACCCGATCCTCCTGAATCAAATAGTGGCTATCATCGGATTCAATGCCGGTTGAGATGGATATGGCTAAAAAATATCCATGCATCGCTAGGATCTCATTCAGCTCTTTGACCACCGCATCAAAAAAGGAATCCTGCAGGGTCGTGACAATCAAACCGATAATGCCAGTCTTACCGCTGGCGAGGCTGCGTGCAGCGGCATTGGGGTGATAATCCAGCTCTTTGATTGCATCCAGTACCTTTTGTCGATTATTTTCTCGTACCGATTTGGCTCCATTTAAGACCCGGGATACGGTTACGACGGATAGTCCGGATTTTTTAGCTACATCAAAAATACTCACTTTCATCTCTAGTTCTCCTTGGGGCAGATTTTCCGATCCTGTATTCTACCTTTAGTATACAGGGTTGGCTGATTGTCCGCTAAACGTATGGTTTCAAGCAGGTATACCGTCCCTAAAGGGACGGCATAGGTATCAAGTATAATGTTGTATTATCGATGAATGATTTCTGTTACTTTCTTCTGAATCGTCGTCATAACCTCTTCAACCGTCTTATGTCCAGTCTCTACGGGCTGTAATTCATTAATAAACATGTCATTAATTTGCGAGTAGTTAGTGATTAAGTGGTTGTAGGATTCAAAGCCGTAATTGACAGCGCCCTCGTAGACATTCTTGATATCTTGTGGATCGATACCGTCAAAATGTTTATAGTAGGCTTCCGCAGCTTCTGTATTGACCGGTGGGTTACCGCCGCTCAGGTCAATGGATTTCTCTTGCACTTCGGTTGTAATCAGGTATTTAATCCATTCAAGAGCTTCCTTCGGATGCTTGGAGTCTTTCAAGATCAACAGCGGGTCAACATACAGAGTACTCCGTACTTTGTCATTTCCGCCCCATGGTACAGCAGCAACACCGATCTTGAATGGGAAGTCATTAGCGCCTGCGAGGTTCCATGAGCCTCCGATAGACATACCGATTTTACCTGCAACAAAGGGATCGCCGTTCTGACCGGCTACGCTTTTGCTCCACTCGGTGGATGGAGATACTTTATCTTTGAAGACGAGATCGAACAGCTTGTTGTATGCGGCGATTACCTCTGGGGAGTCAAAATAGGTCTCGGATGGCACACCGCCATTGGTCCATGTATCCTCTGAATAAGGCTCAGCTCCAAAGTATAACGGCCGCATATCCCGTTCAGACCAGGTAAAGTCTACGCCGTATTGTGTCTTGGCAATATCGTCGGATACCAGTGTCATCTTTTTGGCATTCTCCACCATTTTGTCATAGGTCCAACTCTTATCTTCATAATCGCTTGTTGGGTAAGACAGGCTGGCAGCATCAAACATGTCTTTGTTATAAAGCATCAAGGTGACATACATATTAACCGGGATGCCATAGGTATGGTCTTTAACCTTGTAGATGTTCATCAAATTCTCTGGGATGTTGTAATCCTCTGCCTTGAAACCATCCTCTTTCATAAGGTCGGTCATATCGAGTAGCATACCCTTGTTATAGTATTCTGCGAAGCCGCCATACCCCCAGTGACTTGTCACATCGGGCGATTTACCTCCAGCAATTAGCGTTTGTAGCTTGCTATCGAACTGTTCGTAAGGTGCTTTTTCCACTTTGACTTTAATATTCGGATGTTGTTTCTCGAAATCAGGGATTAACTTTTCGACAAATGTGCGGTCTTCTGAATCAATCGTGTAATGGGTAATCGTTACCGTTTCCGCTTTGCCTCCGGAATTAGTAGAGCCGCCGTTTTCTTCAGATAGCGTGTTACCTGCTGATTTACCTCCGCTACAGCCTGACAATACCAGAACAACGAGCATGGTTGTTGCGAGTAAACACGCAATGGTTTTCCTGTTCTTGTTCATTAGCTAAACCCTCCATGATTTGAATTATATTTGGCCGCCTAATGGCGGATTATTACTTGATTCCCGTAAGTACAATACCTTCAACGAACTGCTTCTGAGCTACAGCAAATAGCGTAACGATAGGAACCATAGCTAGTACGGACGCAACCATTAGCAGATGCCAAGGCGGAATGCGAAACCGTGAAGAGGTAAGGGAGGACATACCGACTGGAAGTGTGAACTTATCTGACGAGCTTAAGTAAAGCACCGGTGTGAGTAGATCGTTCCAGTTGTAGATGAAGGCAAAGATGGCCACAGTTGCGAGAGCTGGTTTGGAGAGTGGGAGGGCTATGGTAGCCCACATCCTTATTTCACCACAGCCGTCAATGCGTCCAGCATCAAACAGCTCTTCAGGCAGGGTGGAAAAGAATTGGCGCAGCAAGAAAATGTTATAGGCTGAGCCGAAGAACGCAGGCACGATTAGCGGAAAGAAGGTATCAATCCAATTCATCTTAGAAAAGAGTACAAATTGCGGAATCATGATAGCCGGATATGGCAACATCATGGTGCTTAGCAGCATGATGAACCAAATTTGATTGCCTTTACCTCTGAATCTGGCGAACCCATAGGCGACCAGCGCTGATGATATCAGAGTACCCACAACGCTAAAGCCGGCGATAATTAGACTGTTCTTGTAAAGTGTACCGAATTGTAGAGTATCAAAGATTTCCGTGTAATTGCTCCACTGCCAACTCTCCGGGAGAAAGGAGGGAGGGAATTTTAGCATCTCACGCTTCGACTTCAATGAAGTGGAGACCATGAAGAACAACGGGAGTAACATCAGAAATGTTGTAACTACTAAAGTGATAAAGCTTAATATCTTAATCGGTTCCATTTTCCGGCGACGTCTTGTATCTTTGGGGCGGTGGCTTAGGGCTCTAACTGTACTCATTTGCGTCCGCCTCCTTCGTAGTGAACATAACGGTTAGATAATTTCATAATAAGTGCCGTGCATAGCATAACTACGATGAGCAACACCCAAGCCAGGGCTGAGGAGTAACCGGCGCGATATTCTTTGAAAGCACTGGTGTATAAATTGTAGACATAGAACCAAGTAGAGTAGTTCGGACCACCTTGGGTCATAACAAAAGCTTGGGTAAAGACTTGGAAGGAATCAATCAGTCCCATAATTAGCTGAAAGAGCAGCACAGGAGAGATCATAGGTAAGGTAATGTTTACAAAAATTCTAAAGCGTCCAGCACCGTCAAGGTTAGCGGCTTCAATCAGGCTTGCCGGTACGCCTTGCAGACCTGCAAGGAATAGAATCATTCCTGATCCTGCGGTCCAGAAGGTCATGATAATCAGAGCATACAGTGCGGTGTCTGGGTTCATCAGCCAAGCCGGTCCATGAATACCAAACCAGGAGAGGATATAATTGAAGAGTCCGATTTGTGGATTGAAGATCCAATACCATAGAAGCGACATAGCCACGCCAGATACCATACTTGGGAAATACATTGCAGTTCGGAAGAAGCCGCGAAGCGGGATCGTCTGATGAAGAAGCAGTGCGAATCCAAGACCAAGCACAAGCTGGATAGGTACGCCGATAAAGGTGTATTTCAGTGTGACTACTACTGATTTCCAGAACAGTTCGTTGTGAAACATCTCTGTGTAGTTAGCGAGTCCGATGAACTTGGGCGGGTGGATAATGTCATAATCAGTAAAGCTAAAATAAAGCGATGATAAAATAGGATAAAGGGCGAATACAAGGAAGCCGAGAATCCAAGGGGAAATGAACAGATACATGTAGAACGTCTGCCGCCTGTTCTCGCGATTGATCATGACACACCAACCTCTCACATTAAAAAGTTTAAGCGCTTTAACTTTAGCACGTACTAACACTACTAATATGCTAGATTACTAGGAATTTAGGAAAGAAAGTTTAACCGCTTTAACTTTCTGGCCCACCTGATAAGGTTATCATAGAGGATCATCACTAAATAATCAATACTTTTTTTTATTCATAAAAGCGCTACCCGTCACTTAATATGACATAAAATCGACTATTTTTTATAAAAAGTCGATGAAAATAGAATTTAGATACGGGTTGCGTTATGTATTATAACATAATTTTATCGTTCTCGATTGTTATATCCCGTGCTATGATTAGGCTTGGTCATATCTTTTTTAGAATCGAGGAGACTGAGTGACGACAAGAACGTACTTAAAAATGATCCAGCATTCCGTGAAATCCTCAGGCATTACCTTTGAAGAAATCACGCCGAATTTTGTGTATAGAGCGACAGATGGAGCCAAATCCTTTGTGATGGTAGACGCCGAAGTAGGTCTGAACAGCAGTGCCTCAACGATCATTGCGATGAGTAAATCTCTAACTTATGACGTCTTGCACAAGAGCGGAATACCTGCCGTTGAACATCTCTATTTGCCACATCCGGATTCCAGATTTAATCGTTCAAATCCCTACCTATTAGCTGAGCGTTCTTTTTATAAATTCAATGGGCATGTGGTTGTGAAGCAGGACAACGGGGCACAGGGGAATCATGTGTATAAGGTCAACGAGGTGGAAGATTTACACGAGAAGCTAGATGTATTATTTTCTTTGCAGCTTAATGGGGCGATAGGACCTTATTATGAAGCGGAGATTGAGTATAGAATCGTAACCTTTAATCATCAGGCGCGTGTATTCCTTGGCAAAAAAAGAGTTCATTCCTGGAAGCACAATTTGATTAACGGGGCTGTTGCTATTGAGGTTAGCGATCAGGCCAAACGAGTGGCGCTGGCGGAGCTTGCATCCCAGACTTCTAAAACGATGGGCCTTGATTTCTGTTCCGTAGATATCTTAGAGACTAATCAAGGCCTCATGGTTATCGAGGTTAATCATAAGGTCATGCTAGATGAATATTGTAAGCAGAATCCAAGCGAAGTGCCAGCTCTATCTGACCTTTATAAGGAAGTAATTCTCATGCGCTTTGAGAAGCTATAAGCCGATATCGAGCAGCGATTGCCCGAATAATCTTTTGGCATTTCCGATAAAGGTTTGCGTACCGACAATTACAAAAATCTCGGAAGACGAGCGTGCTTTAATGTGCGTAAGAGCATCCTCCAAGTAGGGGGATTCGGAACTTTTTTCGATAAAACGCTTGGCAACATGGAGTGCATCTGTAGGAAAAGAAAGATGACTGATATCAGGCCTTGTAACGATTAATTGATCCGATACCGTACTCATGACCTCGATGACCCCTGTGTAATCTTTATCTTTAGGAACACCGATGATTGAAGTTACAGGTCGACTGCGGTCAGGATTCACTAGTTGAATTAGTTCGGCCAAATAGCTTGCAGATTCTCTATGAATAGCTCCGTCAATAATCGTTAATGGATCATGGCAGATCACTTCACAGCGCCCCGGCCATTGCAGTTTTGCAAAGCAATTGAGAACGAGTTCCCTATTCAAGGGACCACCTGTAATATCCTCACATAGTGCGACTGCCGTGGCTGCATTTAGAGCTTGAAATTGTCCCAATAACGGAATTGTTAAGGAGGGGTAAACCCCTTGATTTGTCCGAACATCAAAAGTAGTTCCAACGGGTGTTATTGTAATAGAGTCAGCCCAGAACTGCTCCTCATAATACTGCACAGAATTGGAAGTTAGGTTCGCCTTTATAGTCGCAAGTACGCTCGATTTCTGTTTGCTAATATAGACGTTAGTAGCCTTGTTTTTGACGATGCCCAGTTTATGTAGTGTAATACTGTTCAGGTCAGGTCCCAAATTAGCTACATGTTCTTCCATAATCGGAGTAATGACAGCCCAATCATTCTTCAGGACATTTGTGTCATCAAACCTTCCGCCTCTTCCGCATTCAATCACATTGAAATTGGTATGATTCTCCTTGAAATACAACGTCGCAATTGCCAGACCCACCCCAACAGGACCTTGATACTCATCAGCGGCAAGCTGATTTTCAATCGTTTGGAATCCCTCGCGAACTACATTTCCTAATCGTACAAAATCGTCTGTGGGTATAGCCTGCCCATCAATCCGTATTCTTTCGTTGAAATCCACCAGATGAGGAGAGGTGAATAAGCCCACTTTAAATCCTAGATGACTTAACAAAGAGGAGATAAATCTAGAGGTGGAGCCTTTACCTTTACTGCCTGTGACTAGTATGTATTGTTGATCTCGATCCGGACTTCTGACTAGATCCAGCAATGCTCTGGTTAATTCCGGTCTTCTAACTTGTTCATCCAAAGTTTCTGTGATGTTGTTAATGGCTCTTAGATAAGAGCTGTAGATCATATCTTCTACCTGGGATTGTGAAGTGAATTCCACGATAATCGCTCCATTTAGTTAATTTTTGCACGTTCTTCAGATAGTGTTGTATAGATGATTATCGGAAGTAGTACCAGAGAAATAGCAACGGTCAAAGCGATGCTCCAGTTCAAATCCTTATACAGCTGTACTACTGTAAACAACAAAGCGATTACGGGCAAGACCAGCTTATTTAAGTGTTTTAAGAATAGGGAGTTCATGCTTCTCTTTACGGTAACCGATGTGCCGATACTAGGGATTTCTAATTCGTTTCGTGACAAAGCGGTGATTCCGATAAATAAGTGGCTGTCGATAAATTTAAGCTGCTCATTCTCCTCATTAAGTTTGATTAACTGGGCAATGTGCTCAGTGTCTATATCTAAGATGGGGACGGTTATTTGTTTGTTGTTATAGGTAATGACGATTTTATCGGTCTCTTCCATGCCCAGCAATTTTCTAACATTGGGATGAATTCGGCATAGATTTTGGTGCTCATCAAAAGGGTAGGGATGTCCTACTCTTAGGGTAAGCTCTCTTTTGCCAATGAAAAAGTTTCCTAATGCGGTTAAGGGCCGTTTGATTCCCAGATTTATAAGTTTATGTATGCCTGGCGTGGGCTGATGAGGTGTTCTTGCACGGGTAATGATCAATTGATCGTTCTCAGCAGAATGGGTCTCAAGCAACAACATGATGTATCTGTTGAAATAAAGGGTATTCGGCTTGGCTGTGTCATCTTCTTTTAAAGTTAGGTTAACCCGAAAGCCATTCTTAGGATTAATCAGTTCGACATGATTCGAATATTTACGGACGAGCGTTGGACATGCTTTGACATAAGGTTTGGCAATCTCGTCCACTTTAGGAATTCCCCGAAGGATTGTGTTGTACTCAGGTTTAGTGATGGTTAATCCTGTAATGGGGCAGTCCCCTAGCTTGTCCTTTGCTCTTTTGGATAATTGAATACTGCCTCTTGGGATATCACTTTTAGATAAAAGTAAACAACTAACCTGAGCGCCATTCACTGCTGCAAGATCGACAAAGATATGATGGACTAAGCCTAAATCGACCAGCTCATCGGGGTTCATCGTGATTTCTTCCCGGGCGGTATAACTTTGTTTGTCCAATATAGTGAAGGTCTGTTCGATATTTATGTTAGGCGCCTCCCAATTGATTGATGATTTGTTCAAGGGAATGAATGGTTTTTTGGAATAAATCAAATGATTTCGGGTTGCGATAATTTCGATTAATTTCAATTTGAATACTTTGAACTAACAATTCTTTGGCGGAATACGAAGTGATCGTTCCGGGATGAGATGCAGAAAAGGTGTGGTTTTGAAGAACATTGGTAATACCATTATTGAAAAAGATACGTATGACTTCATTTATATTATTGTCTTGTATGGATGTTCCGTGTAATGTACCTAAATCAATATCGAATTCTCTATCCTTAGAGGCACCATGCAAGTCTATAACAAAGTTAATTTGATGTTCTTTGACAAGTGTTCCAAGCGCAGCCTTATATTCTCCGCCAAGGATGTAATTAGGGTCTTCTTTGGAGAAGCTATTGGAATAGATACAGTGGCAATTTGTGAGCTTTTGTAACAGTAGTGCAAGAGAACCTGTATACATGTCCGCAGGTTTTACAGCATGTTCTCTATAGTGGTTAATGGCATGCGGAGCAGACACAAGTATAGGAAGTGAGCCTTCTACAATAGAGTAGGAGGGGTCAAGCCCGATATCGCCAAAATAATTATTATTAGAGAATTGTAACTCATACTTTTCGATCAGAGATAAGATATGCAATCACCTATTCATAGTTATTTTAAAACTATTATAACGTTTGAAGATTTGTAATGGCGAGTTTTTCCAATAAAATGGCTATTTAAATGTGCCCAATGATTAAAATATTCGAAAAAGAGATTCAAAGAAAGAAATAGCTACATATAAAGATGGGGCTAGTAGTGAAATAAATATACAGAAATAACGGAGCATCCGAACTAAGGTACCAACATCCTTATTCTTTGAATAATCTATTACGGCTTTGGGGATGAGCACGCAAAAAAGCCGTCGAGAGAATCTCGACAGCTAGGGTTAGAACTAGATATTTAAGAACTTTAGGACATCCAGTCGTTCGTCAGATGCTTTTCGGTCAATATGGACAGCAACTGGATACCGACCTCATTATGGCCACCTTCAGGGATGATCAAATCGGCGTATTTTTTGGATGGCTCAATAAAAGCTTCATGCATCGGTTTAACCGTGCTCAAATATTGATGATGGATCGACTGAATGCTCCGACCGCGTTCCTCGATATCCCGGAGTACCCGGCGGAGGATGCGTACATCAGGATCAGCATCAACAAAGACTTTGATGTCAAGCATATCGCGGAGGTTCTCATCGGATAGAACATGGAGTCCCTCGATGATTACAATATTGTTTGGTTTCAGTTCTACGGTCTCCGTAGTGGAGCGGGCATGAACTTTGAAGTCATACACCGGTGCATATGCGGTCTGATCTTCTCGCAGACATTTAAGATGCTCAATAAGCAGCTCGTTGTCGAAAGCGAAAGGATGATCATAGTTAATGGATTCACGTTCAGCGAAGCTGAGGTGCGAATGATCCTTATAGTAGTTATCTTGAGATATGAAAGTTACCTTTCCCGTTCCAAGACGGTCAATGACGGAGCGGGCTACGGTTGTTTTTCCCGAGCCGGTGCCGCCGGCGATACCAATGATGAGCATGTGATTCAATAACCCTCCCTAAGATTGCCGTTGCAATTCCAATATTGTAGCACAGCGCTCATGTTTTTTCACCTTAGATCGGGTAAAATCAAGATGGGATTTTTTGAAATTCGTCTATATTAGGGACAAGGCAAACACGGAAGGGGCAATTCTACCAATGAACGGAAAAAAATCAGTGCAAGAGGCCTTTAATGAAACGATTTATCGAATCGTAGGACATGGGAATAGAGATGTTCAAGTCTTGAAGGAAGCCTTTGAAGCTGTAGAGAACAGTACAGCATCTGATATTTATGGCTCTGGAAAGGTTATCGAGGATTTTCAGTCGGAGATGGCGAAGCTTTTGGGAAAAGAAACAGCAGTCTTCTTTCCGAGTGGAACGATGGCACAACAAATCGCCTTAAGAATATGGTGTGATGAAAAAGGACTCAAGAGCGTTGCCTATCATCCTTTATGTCATTTGGAGATCCATGAGCAGGATGGGTTGAAGGAATTGCATCATATCGAGCCTGTCCTACTTGCGGACAAGGATCGACTAATCACCTTGGATGATGTATTACATATGAAGGAAGATATTGCTTGTCTGCTGCTTGAATTGCCGCAGCGCGAGATTGGTGGACAGTTACCGGAGTATAAGGAGCTTGAAGCGATTTCTGCACATTGCCGTACTCGGGGAATTAAGCTGCATTTGGATGGCGCAAGATTGCTTGAGACGCTTCCCTATTATGGCAAGACAGCTGCTGAGATCTGCGCACTCTTTGATAGTGTCTATATCTCTCTGTATAAAGGTATCGGGGGAATTGCAGGCGCGATTCTGGCAGGCAGTGAGGATTTTACGAAGCAATCGAAGATATGGAAACGGCGTCATGGTGGAGACCTAATCAGTCTGTATCCATATATTATTTCCTCAGATCACTACTACCGGCAAAGAGTAGATAAGATGCAGCAGTATTATGAAGGAGCCAGGGAGCTTGCTGCCTTAGTTAATCAATGTCACGCCGTGACTACTATGCCCACTGAGCCTATCTCTAACATGTTTCATATGCATTTTCAAATGTCTAGGGAGAGCATTGAACCGATTCTGTCTTCTCTATATGAGGCAACAGGAATCGGATTAAGCGCAGCAATAAGACCAACAGGAGACCATAGTTCTTATTGTGAGATCAGTATTGGAGACAAATACGCCGACATCCCTAAAGAAGAGGTGAAAGGATTCTTACTGCTGCTTGATAAGCTAATGCGTGAATCATCTTCCGAGCAGCGTTCGAAGTAACGAAATCCGTAATAATTGTTTTTTAATAAGCTTCATACGAAATTCATTTCTTAATGTATTGTAGATCGGCGGGCAATGGTTAAGGGCCCAGTGATACATGAATTTAAAGTCTGTAGCGTCTTTTGCAGAATTTAATAAATAGTATGAGATCGTATCATAAGCATTATGGTTGAACCATTCGGTCATTTCCTGCTCGCTATATCCATATTTCTGAACGGCCATATTCTTAATCAACAGCTTTTCCTCCAGATTCTCAATTAAGAATCCCTGGCTCAGATTAAAGGTAATGTTGTCCCCGTGTAATCTATACACACCTGCAAGGGTATCTATGAAGCCAGCATCACCGACCAACAAGGAACGCAGATAAATAGAAGCATCGTTGACCATGTTCATATTCAGGATATCCATAGCCATTAAGGCCTCACGCTTAAAGACAGTAGTTAAAGTTGAGGCTGGCTTTGGGTATCCTTTTTTCTCGAAATTCATGAAATAATCGCGTTTCTTAATAATACTGCTAAGCTGCAGATTAGAGATTTTCAGTTGTTTAACCTTGGAATACTCAAGAAACACATTAGCGGCCACAAATGATATTTCTGGATGGAGACTATGAAATTCCACAGCCTTACTTAAATAATTCATGTCAATCAGATAGTCATCATCATCGAGAAAAAGAACATAGTCACCATCACCATGAGCGGCAAAGGCTTTACGGCGATTATTTCCAGGACCGCTATTCTTTTCGTTCCGCATGTAGATTACCTGCGTCTCGTCTCCGAAGCTTTGATGCATTAACTCTTCCGTACCATCTGTAGAACAATCGTCGATCACTGTGATCTCTTTATGAGGATAGTCTTGCATTAAGATGCTTTGGACCGCTTGATATAGGAATGCTTTTCTATTGTAAGTAGTGATGATGACACTGACCTTGGGATGCTCGGCTAAGGAATAAGCTGCTGGGTGTGAAATACCCGTATCTGAAGACTGGTTTTTGATTGTAACTAGCCCATGAATTAATCCGTCGATTTCTTCGTTCACGATACTGAATTGTTCTGACAGATAGAACCTTAATGCATCCTCTGAAGCTCTCCCTGTGAGATAAGCATGGATCACCTCAGATAAGGTTTCTAGAAAGGTTTTGGTTTGCGCATTTTGTTCTTTATCTATGATAAGGCGGCATTGTTGGATTATTTCTTGATCATCCATTTGAAGGGCAGATGAATGGTTCATTTCATCATTAAGGTCATTTAGAAAGACGTAACAGGCTTGCTGTAAAACCTCGCTATGATCCATTTCAAGTCCTCCTGATGTGTTATTTGGATAAACCACTTACCTTAGGTCTAGCTACAATTTTACTTTTGAGTTTATATCGATATTTTTGGAGATGCTCCCACGTGTACAGGAATACTTCCCGTTCCATCAAAGAGGCGATAACGAAATATATAGGCAAGATCACAATTCCTAAAATTACGCCCCATATCATAATTCCCGCATAGGAATGGATGGGGATGTCGATTGCGGTGGTGATTAGAATAATGCCTACAAAAATCAATGCATTCGTGAGCCATCTTCTAAAGGTGACCCAAGGACTGCGATGCAACAGATGTTTGCTGGCATAGACCACAATATCTATGGAGCGGTACAAGAGAGCGGCTATCGTTCCCATCAATACACCGTAAATCCCCATAAAGATAACGAAGACAATAGATGCGACCAGATTGATGGCGGATTCCAGAATGGAACGGTTCTGTGTGTTCTTGAAATGTCCGGCGATGGTAATCACATTATTAGAAGAAGCTCTGGCATTGGTTAATAATTTGATGACTACGAACAGGATCGGCAGCCACATATCGATATAATTCACGTCATTTACCCCAGCTGTATACAATTTCATAAAAGGTAGAATTAGAATATAAGCCACCGTTAGAATCGAGAAAATGAGCCCCATAAAATACACTTCGTAAGCATCATAAAATTTAATGAATGCTTCTTTACTCTCATGAAAACTCTGGCCTAGAGCAGCTTTCACGCTTCCGTTTATGGTTTGGACGATGTTATCTACAATCGTAAAAATCATATTGTACATAACATAGATGCTGACGATCTTTAAGTTCGTAAATATAGTCAGGGTTAGCACGTCGGTATTTCTAAACACCAAGTAGGAGATCTCATGGACTAACACGGAATTTTTTTGACCAATGGCTTCGTAGTCTGGTTTGAGATGTAGGTTGATCCATTTGTAATGCTTATTGATATAGATATAGAAGACGACGATTTGAAGTATGGTCAATATGAAATAGGAAGCTTGCACAGCGATGATGTTAACGCCTTGAAGTAATAACAGGATCCGAATCACATTGTTCAGAATGTTAGCCACGGTGACTATAGATGTCTCTACATAACTTTTTCCCTCTGCAGCGAGCAGCACTTTGAATTTTCCTTGAAAATAATAATTGATCGCTCCGCCCATTCCTGTGAGCAAAATAATGAGCATAATCGATAATCGATCGATGTCAGAAGTGATCACTAATGGATACACAATGGCGATTAGAAGGACAGCGAAGAAATAATAAATGCCTGTTTTTTTATAATAGCTAGAGGTGGCGGCTAGAATAGAGTTGATATGGTTCTTATCATCCGAAGCTACCGGCTTATAAAGAGCTTGGATCGAAGCGGCGCCTACGCCGGCTTCCAGCAGGGCCAAATAACTAATGATCTGTACAATAGAAGCAATTAAACCATTGGCCTCTGAGCCATAGTTCACCATAATCAGTCTGGGTATGAAAAAACCGAGGATGATCGTGATGAGCTGACTCCCGAGTCCAAAGGATAAGTTAAGAATGCTCCGCTTGGCTCTCATAACGTATCCTCCTTTCGTAAAGCGATAAATACGTATCCAGATGCTCGAAATGTCTCTCGGCATGTTTGGCTTGCGGTGTGACATCCATGTAGTGAGTAGTCATGCTTTCAAAAACCTGCGCAGGCTGGAGCTGCTCCAGTGTAGTGAAATCGGTATATATCCCTTTGAACTGGGCATCTTCCATTACATTGATCATTTTTTTGCTGTAAGCCACAGGAAACACTGGTTTACCCAACACCCAGCCCAGGATCATCGCATGGAATCTTGAAGCAACGATAAAGCTGGAATGGGCTAGAACGGCCAAGACCTCTTCCATATTCGTTTTATATAAATGCACTTGAATGGCATCCTCGTAGGAGGGACCCATAAGATTCTGGATTTCTTCAATCGCTAACGGATCGCCTTCGTGTTCGCAAAATGACATGAAATGAACAGCGTAGCCTTTTTCAATGAAATAAATTGCGAGATCTTTCATTTTTTCATAATAGAGGTTGTCAAAACCGTTCAGACCTTTAGCAGAAGGCTTAATGACGGATAAGACGATGTAATCCTCGGGTTCGCTTTGAAGATCTGGCGGGTCTAGCTGAAAAATAATATCTGGCGCTAAACGGACATTAGCTAGATCCTCAAATAAATCATAAGAGTACTTTTCTCTAAAGCAGATATCTGTATAGTCCTTAAAAATCTGCCTGNNGGCCGAAATTGGACCCTAATAAATAGTAGGGTTTATTCTTATTACGGATGGCTTCTGCGTTCTTGAAATGCCCTTTCCAATGCTCTGCCTGCATAAAAATAGAGCCGCCGATATGAACAACGCCATCGGAGTGATCTGCCATATATTTTTGCGCCAGATTATGTATCTTTAACCTTCTACAAATAAAGGCAATGCCTCTTAAGAAAATGGAATCGGAAGGAATCACTTTGAGGTTCTTGATCTCTTTGAAGATCAGCTTGTATAAGCGTGGAGCGCAGATTCTGAATTCGGTATCCGGATACCTTTCACATAGCACCTTTATGAATAAATCATCGCCCAAATTAAATTCGGTATAGGCATAGATCAGCATCTTTTTCATATTCTAGATTCCTTTCGCTTGAACCTGGATAAGCTTCTCTCCACAGAAATGAATCTGTGATATAGAAGCGGGGAGATTAAGAATGCTCGGATATAAAGGGCTAATCTTCGATCATTACCTCTATAACGTCTTATGAGATCATACATTTCTTGATTTAGTTCAGGGTAGGTATGATCGATGTCGTGAAGTAACTCCTGAATGCTTACGCCTTCTGTCCCATTTAGACAGGTCTTTAGGTTGAAAAAGTAGTTCTCGATTAACTCGCGATTTCTTATATAAGGGGATATCGTATCCAGCTGCTCAAAGGGATGGGCCTCGAAATAGGCATCGACCCGTTTGAATACTCTCACGACATCAAATTTTTTCACATTATAGCTATTGGAAATCGACGTGTTTCTTTGTAAATAAAACGATAATATATCCGGAAGCGTGATGACTCTGGCGGCTCTGGACAAGGCTTTGTAGATAAACTCCTGATCTTCTCCATTCACACAGCGTTCCGTATATTTGAGCCCATGAAGGAGTAAGAATTCCCGTTTGTACGCAATGCTCCCTGTCCATATTCGTAAGCTTTTGTTCACGAAAATATGAGTCAGTGCTTCACTGCCTGTTATGTCGCTATAAGCGGAAGTGTAACTCAAAGTAGTGACTTGATCCTCTGAGACATGGCTATATCCCCAGCAGATAATCTCGGGGTCAGATAGTTGAGTATAGGTATGAATGGTTCTTACTAAGTCTGTAGAGATATAATCATCTCCATCCAGAAACAGCACATAATGGCCTGTGGCTTCTGCTAAGCCTCTATTTCTAGCCGCACTAACCCCCTGATTCTCTGTTCGAATGACTTTGCAGGAAAGGGTGGGGTGAAGTGTGAGAATATTTGCTATCAGGTTATAGGTGTTATCCGTAGATCCGTCATCCACGATAATGACCTCGAAATGCGGTTCGCTTTGGGTAAGGAGTGAATCAAACATAGGGGTTATATAATGTTCTATATTGTATACAGGGACCACAATGCTTAGATTCATGTGCTGCTCCTTTCCTTGGTAGAACTGGATAAATAGCTACCTNNGGTATTAAAAGATTGTATATACTACTTTAGTTTACTTATTGCTGCCTCAACTTCGTCGTAACATCACGCGAATAATAATTATTACAGTATGTAAAATGAAAATAATATGGATTGGTATAACATATATAGAAAGCCATAAAATCATGAACGCTCGAAGCGGAAGGACTTACGATGCAGCTGCAAAAAATATTCGTGAACGGTGAGAGATTAAAGAATACGATTGAGGCATTTGCGAATTTTGGGCGTACAGATAAAAATGGCGTGAGTTTGATCGGGGCGTGTGTGATTTAGTGGAGCAAGCGACACTAGTCTTGGGTTATTCTAATCGGAAGATCGCAAGTGGCGCAGGGCATGATGCTCAGTTCGTAGCAAGCTTTCCGCCATCTGCGATGGTGTTTGTACCTAGTGTGAAGGGTAAAAGTCATTGTGAAGAGGAGTTTACCTCCTATGAAGACTGTGAAAAAGGGGTAAATGTAATCCTAGAAACGGTGATGTTATTGCTTTCAAAATAATGCGCGTCACTAAATGTAACATTCCACTATAGCAGTAGTGCTTTGATTTCATACGAAATCGTCAAAAAGACAATCTAAGCGGTATCTTTTTTTATGAGATAATGAAGAGGGTTGTGTTGGGTACCAAATGAACCCAAAGTAACTGGGCAGTTTAAGTCGAATCCTTTGTGTAAAAACACAATGATGATAGATAATATTTTAATTTTTTACCAAATTGGGAATACTAAACGTATGTTATCATTCTTTACATAAGGGATCTACATTAGACGGGAGAGATGAATGATGATTATCGGAGTGCCTAAAGAAATTAAAAATAATGAGAATCGTGTAGCCATAACACCTGCGGGTGTAGTTAGCCTTATTAAAGAAGGACATCAAGTGTTGGTGGAAGCTGGGGCTGGTGTGGGAAGTGGATTTCCGAACGAAGAGTATGCTTCTGCCGGAGCAGAACTGATTCAGGATGCAGCCACGGTCTGGAGCTCTGCCGAAATGGTGATGAAAGTGAAAGAACCGCTGGAAAGCGAGTACCCCTATTTCCGTCCAGGCCTTATCTTGTTCACTTATCTGCATCTTGCACCTGAACCTTCTCTGGCCGCTGCGCTTAAAGACAATGGTGTCTTTGCCATCGGATATGAGACGGTTGTTCATGAACGTACCTTGCCACTATTAACACCGATGAGTGAAGTTGCAGGCCGGATGTCTGTTCAGCTTGGCGCTCAGTTCTTGCAAAAAAACTATGGCGGACAAGGGATTCTTCTCTCCGGTGTTCCCGGAGTTAGCCGTGGGAAAGTTAGCATTATCGGCGGTGGAGTAGTAGGTACCAATGCAGCTAAAATGGCCATCGGCTTGGGCGCAGATGTTACGATTGTTGACCTTAGTGCGGAAAGATTACGTCAATTAGATGATATTTTTGGGGCACAGGTCAATACGCTGATCTCTAACCCTTACAATATTGCCAAAGTGGTAGCTGAGGCAGATCTGTTGGTAGGTGCGGTGTTGATTCCGGGTGCGAAAGCACCGAAGCTGGTTACGGAAGAAATGGTCAAGACCATGAAACCGGGATCGGTGATTGTCGATGTGGCGATTGACCAAGGTGGTATCGTAGAGACGATCGACAGAGTGACAACACATGATAATCCTGTGTTTATCAAGCATGGCGTACTGCATTATTCTGTTGCTAATATGCCGGGTGCTGTTGCCAAAACTTCGACGATTGCTTTAACCAATGTCACCGTTCCATACGCCCTGCAAATTGCCAATAAAGGCGTGATCAAGGCGATTCAGGATAATGCCGGCCTAAGAAGCGGTGTGAATGTAGCCAATGGTAAGATCACCTGCCAAGCAGTTGCTGAAGCGCTTGGTGAGAAATATTATACGGTAGAGCAAGCGATGGAGCAGACGTTCACGATGAGCTAAATAGATGCGTTCTATATGAGTAGTAATAATTGAAACACCAAAAGACAGCAAGTTCCCGCTACGGGAGTTTGCTGTCTTTTGGTGTTTCTGGTTTCCCTCGGTCCGGAGGAGATCCGAGGGAGATCCGGTAGAGATCTGCTAGTGTGGTGATAAAGGTGGTTGGGATCGGCTTAAGTGTGGCTAGATCCGGCAGAAGTCTGCTAGTTCGATGATAAGGCTGTAGGACTGTGTTTTGAAGATGGTTGGAATTCGATCAAAACTAGCCAGTTCCAACTATGTCGAGCTAGATTTGGCTAGTTACAGCTAGTATTGGTTAGTTTTTGATTTTTGCGATGGTGAGAGGTTTGTCGGAGATGATTTATAGGGAAATCCTCCCTATAAATTACGCGGAAATAGCTTATAAACACTGACTTTAGGGAATTCCTCCCTATAAATACGAAGAATATGACCGATTAAGCCCAAACGTGATGAATTATAGGGAGTTTTTCCCTGATTAGTAGTAGGTAAGGTCTAAAACACACAATTATAGGGAGGAATTCCCTAAAAATTATAAGGGAGTACCTACGAATAGCGGTTCTTCCTCAACATCCGCAATTCTTTTATCTCTCATCTGAATCTCACGTTTCTGTTCTGCAATCAATTGTTCCAACTCTCGAACCCGTTCCAAAGTAGCGATAGGTTCATTTTTGAGCTCTCGATACTTCGCCTTCCAGCCATGTAAAGTCTTAGCTGGTATGTTCAACTCTAGAGAGATATCCTCCACCGACTTCGTCTGCTCTAGCAAATATTTGACTGTCTCTCTCCTGAATTTTTCATCATACCGTTGCCGCTGTTCACCCATGTGAACACCTCCTTTTTTAATTCTAGCTTCAATGTTGCCCCACCTAGAAACGCCGCAACTCCGCCCCACGCTACCTCGCCACCCGACCACCTTTCCGGCTATCCCGAATCCCGCAAACCTTCCCATTATCTTGTAGTCAGCTGGGAGTACGCATACTATAATAAAATCACTCTAGAGTACAAGATTCGGCTATTTTTCAGGTAGGGGTGGGGCTAGTGACGGATAAGGATCCATTATTTGATCGTTTCTTCGATAGTATGGAATCGTTGGCGGATGCTATTAGTGAATCTCTTCAGTCTCAAGTTACGATTGAGGACAGCAATCACCATGTGATCGGATACAGCTCCCATCAATTTGAGAGTGATTCTGCGAGAATTTCAACCATAATCGGAAAGCGCGTACCTAACGCCGTCATTATCGGTTTGCGTAAAAAGGGGATTATGCAGCAGCTTGAGAACGCTGCACGTGCGATTCGGATTCCTGCGGGCATGGAGGTGGGACTTGGACCTCGTCTAGCCATTTGCATCAAACATCAGAAGGAAATTCTCGGTTATATATGGGTAGTGGATGCAGGGAATTTAGTTGAAGGACACGCAGAGAATATTGTTGAGAAAGCGGCGGCCATCGTTGGTCGCTATATATTGAAACAGCGGGGTTGGAAGACGAAGCAGGAGAAAACACAGGAGGATTTTTTCTGGAAGCTGCTTACTTCCCACTATGACAATGAAGCGAATATTAAACAGGATGCGGAAGTTTGGTCGATTCTTTTGCCGGAAAAGTATTATATTAGCGTGTTTGAAAGTGACAAGGTAATCAATGATCATTTCGTACTTCGGTTTCGGCAAACAATAGCCTCCTATCCGGGTCTGCAATTATTGTTTCTGACTGCAGAGCACAATCGGCTGATTATATTGTTTTCATTCAGCTTTCACATGGAAGGGACCGGCAGACTGTCTTCGTTCATGCACAAAATTATCGAGGATATGCGTAAGGGTGAGAGCTGTATGCTGGCTGCAGGTTGTAGCCTAGATTACAGCGAATATATGTCGGCGGCAATTGCTTACTGGGAAGCAGGGTCCATTCTGGAGATCAAGAAGCTACTGCCTTTTCATGGCCGGGAATTACTATTGTATGAGGATATCGGATTTTGGGCGTATATTCCGGCTATTATGGAGCAGAAGCGCAGTCGAACCCGTAAAAGTCCTTTGCTGTATCCGCTTAAAGAGCATGACCGCGAGCATAAAAGTGATTTTTTAAAAACAATCGCCGTTTATTTATCGCTCAGTGGAAACTTGAAGGAATCCGCCGCTTTTTTACATATTCATACCAACACATTGCTGTATAGATTAAATCGAATAACAGAGATTACGGGCAAAAGCTTAAAAGATACGGCATACCGCACTTCTATATATTTGGATATTTTGACGGAAGAGACAAGGCAGCTTAATCAGTGGTTTATTGAGTCCCGGGAATGATATGAATTAAGCACCAACAGGGCAGCGAACACGTACAATAACCTATATTTAGAACCTATAACATTGGAGGGACTAAGCATGGTGAAGGAAGTTCGTTCACCCGATGCCCTTGAATTTGAACGGAAAATGAGAGATAGCATCGTGGAATCGGCCGAAGCTTTAAATAACAGTGGAGTGGATTTTGCTACATTTGATGAATCCCGCTCCAATCCGCAGTTTTGGACGCTTACTGATATTGGAGGACTTCAGCTGAACGCTGGCGTGGAGCCTTCGGTGGGAGTTAAAGACATTTTTCGGAACGGACATTTATATGCCTTCGAATGCGCGACAGCCATGGTCATTGTTTTGTACAAGGCGACAATTGAAGCTATAGGTGAAGAAGCCTTTAATAAGTATTTTAAGGATTTGTTCTTATGGGACTGGAACTACGACGAGAATCTACGCTTAATTACGAACTATAATAAGGATCAAATGCGGCGTGGAGATATTGTGTATTTCAGAAATCCAGATCATGCGCCTAGCAAGCCAGAATGGCAGGGTGAGAATGCTGTTAAGCTTGAAGAAGACCTGTTCTATGGCCATGGCATTGGGATAGCCACTGCAGAAATCATCATAGACTCGCTTAATGAGGAAAGAGTGCCCGGAAGTAATATCTCAGCTTTTCTTACGAATGAATCGATACATCCTGACTTTAATTATTTACAGAGATTATCTACAGATTCTGTCATACCCGGGGCGGAAAATAGAGGCTCCCAATACACTGTATTTTCAAGAATAGGGTCTAGAAGCTACATTTATAAGATCTAGGCCTCGCCTGTTTTATAGCTTGCTGAGCAATGCAAAGAGAGTATTTCTTTTGTATTGTTCTTTTTTTATTCTATAATTTGGACAAAATGGGGGTGGAGCATGCTAGTGCGAAGTAAAAACAAACGAAAGATATGGATGGCAGCAGGTCTGATTGCTTCGTCCATCGTACTGTTATATGTTTTTGTATTTGTTTATGAAACTCCGGGTGGAATATCCGATTGGCGATTATCACGCGCTTGGGGATTGGAGAGTACGGTGCGTATTCCACTTAGCCATACCCCAGAGGAAGCTGTTCAACAAATGCGGGGTTCTGGGACGTTTCAGGTCATACACCGTGAACCCGTCGAAGGGGGCAAGCTTTTATTTATGAAAAGAACGGATAAGCAAGATGGCAGTGATCTTCAGGTAGAGTATATACGAAAAACATGGTTCGGATGGAAATGGGGCTGGGGCGGAGGATACGTAATCGGTGAGAGTAAATCTCCTACACAAACGAAGAATGCGTTAACTTATATGAGTATACCTACAGTAGAACATATCTCCTCTCCGTTCCCAATGGTGTTTGGGGATGTACTCGATTCAGCGATTAAGAATGTAACGATCCAGACTAAGGACAAAGGTGAATATAAAGCGAAGCTGATCCATACGACAAAAGAAAGTACTATCTGGTTTGTATTATTGCCGGCCACGCACTCTACGCCTTTAGAAATTAAGGGATTTAGTGAAGCAGACGAACTTATTGCTCATAAAACAATAACCGATCTGCGAGACAGTGGAACGATAGAAGGAATTCATTGACTTTTTCTGCTAAAAAGAAGGATAGAGCTTCAGATAACTCTGAAAACTCTATCCTTTTAATTATGGACAACAATGTCGTTTATTCTTGTTAGAGTTCAATAAAATCGTTGCGAAATTTCTCGAAATCAGATTTTCTGCATTCCAGTTCAAGCCGTGTCCCTGTTTCTTCATAGCTAGTCGATTGGACATGCGCATGCTCGTTAAAATAGGAGACCACATTGCCACGATCAAATGGAATCAGAATTTCACACTGTACATAGTCCGTAAACACATGACTGCGAATCAGATCTGTAAGTTCAGCCATCCCGCTATTTTGTTTGGCGGAGAGATAGACATTGTCACCCTCAAGGTGAGGGTAAGGCAAGTCAGTTAAGTCAGCCTTGTTATAGGCATAGATCGTCGGAATTTGGTCCGCGCCGAGCGCTTTCAACGTCTCATCGGTGACGGCCATATGCTGCTGATGCTGCGGATCGGAAATGTCGACTACGTGAATCAATAAGTCAGCTTCGGTCACCTCTTCGAGCGTGGAGCGGAATGCTTTGACTAGATGATGGGGAAGCTGGCTGACGAATCCAACGGTATCCGTTAATAAAAAGGTTTTATGATCAGGTAGCTCAATGCTCCGAACAGACGTCTCCAGCGTAGCAAATAACATATCTTTGGCGAACACTTGCTTATTAGAGCCTGGATGATACGTCTCCACCATCACATTCATTAAGCTGGACTTGCCGGTATTCGTATAGCCGACGAGACAGACGACAGGAACCTCATTCTTATGCCGCTGCTTCCGCTGAATTTGGCGTCTGGCCACTTGCTGTTGAAGCTCAACCTGCAGCGCTGAAATCCGCTCTTCTATTCTTCTGCGATCTAGCTCCAGCTTGGTTTCACCAGCGCCTCTGTTTTTGAGTCCGGCACCGCCGCCTTGTCTGCCGAGTGATTCTCGAAGACCCGTCAATCGGGGCAGCATATATTGCAGTCTGGCTACTTCTACTTGCAGCTGTGCTTCTTTGGTCTTCGCTCTTTCCGCGAAAATATTCAGAATCAGAATCGTCCGGTCGATGACCTGACAATCCAGAGAGGACTCCAAATTGCGAATCTGTGAAGGGGATAGCTCATCGTTAAAAATAACAATAGGAGCATCATGCGCTTCTAAAAGCGCCGATAGTTCTTGGATTTTGCCTGTGCCGATATAGTGAGAAGGGTTGATCCGGCTTGCCTTTTGACTAAGTTCCCCGACAACCTCCAGGTCACAGGCCGCTGCCAGATTACTAAGCTCTTCCATCGAATAAGCGAAGTTTGTTTCATTTTGAAGCTGGACACCGACCATAATTGCTTTTTCTCGTAGTTGTTCCATATATTTATTCATCCTCCAGTAGTAAATAGTAAACGCAAAAAAACACAGGCCATCTGCCTGTGCTTAAGGTTCGTTAGAGGACGTCAGAACAAATGTGTAAGGAGAAGTCTCCATTACGACATTAGGGTCTTCCATAGATATATCGAATTAAACAACGGCTCGGTCGTAGGAGGAGGTAGATTAATCCCTTACGAGGTAGCAGTTAGTTTAAATTATAAGAAAGTATAAGTTTCACGATATACTTTATCCTTATAATTCTCGCATAAACGCTACCGTCCTTATAAGGACGCCGAAGGCGTTTTAGCTTGTTGGCTTCTATGGAGTTAAATGGGCAGACCTATCCTGAGTCCTCTGCACATGGGCAGAGCTTTAGCGCTATTCAATTAGCCGCGCAAAGTTCTAACTCGGATAAAGTCTATCACACGTAACCCTCCGTTCATAAAAAGTTAAGTCGAGTTTACCACATCCTTTATTTGGTGGCAAATCTGTATTGGCTATAATATCCTTATATTTCTTGCTTAAACGCTTACCGTCCTTGTAAGGACGCCGAAGGCGTTTATGCTTGTGATACTGACAGCGGTAGGATTAGTCTGTTAAGCCTCGCCGGAATGTAAACAGGTCTTTCAGAGCCTCAGTAGACAGCTCGGTAATCCAGCCTTCGGAGCTGGAGATGACATTGTCGCTTAACTGCTGCTTACTCTCCAGCATCTCATCAATCTTTTCTTCGAGCGTCCCGAGTGCAATGAACTTATGCACCTGTACATCACGTGTCTGGCCCATGCGATAAGCGCGGTCAGTCGCCTGATTCTCGACGGCTGGATTCCACCAGCGATCGAAGTGGAATACGTGGTTGGCTGCGGTTAAGTTCAGACCGACACCCCCAGCTTTGAGTGAAAGGATGAATACATTCGGCTGATCAGACGGTGGCGCATCTGGACGTCTGGACCCTTCGTCCGCGGATGGAGCGGGCGTCTGAAATCGCTCAATCATTCGGTCACGCGCCTGTTTGGAGGTGCTTCCGTTCAAATAAAGGACAGGCTCGCCCAGCTCCTGCTGTAGAACAGCCTGAAGCATTTTTCCCATACCGACATATTGCGTGAAGATCAGACAGCGCTCATCCTCTTCACGCAGTTCCTTAACCATATCCAGCAGTCTTTCGAGTTTGGAAGAACGGTTAATGAGTAGACTGGTATCTAGTTTATTGTCAGAATCTGTTTCAGGGAGGGCCTCCTTGGTCACAAGCATCGGGTGGTCACACAGCTGCTTAAGTCCGGTCAAAGCCCCGAGAATGGCGCCTTTACGCTCAATGCCTTCCAACTTCTGCATACGCTCCAACAGTCCGTTTACGGTCTGGTCATAGAGTGCAGCTTGTTCAGCTGTCAGATGAACATAGGTCTTCATCTCGTTTTTATCGGGTAGATCGAGCTGGATGTTAGGATCCTTCTTCTTACGACGCAGCATGAAAGGCTTCACGAGATTCTGTAGATCCACCGTACGCTTCTCGTCACGTTCCTTCTCGATGGCATTACTGAATCGGTCGTTAAAGGCCTTGGCGCTGCCCAGATAACCTGGGGTTATAAAATCATAAATGGACCACAACTCAGATAATCTGTTCTCTATAGGTGTTCCTGTTAGCGCAATCCGGTGCAAAGCTGGGAAGCTGCGCACAGCTACAGACTGCTTCGTTTGAGCATTCTTGATGTTCTGTGCTTCGTCCAGGCAAATTGCCGCCCAAGTGAATTCCTTCAGCAGTTCCTGGTCAAGCGCCGCAGTTGCATAAGAGGTTAGCACTACGTCGGCTTGCGAAGCGGCGCCATAGAAGAAACCTGCGTCCAGACGGCGACTTCCGTAATGAAGCATAACGTTTAAAGAAGGCGCGAAGCGCTGCAGTTCCTTCTGCCAGTTACCCAGGACAGAGGTAGGACAGATGATTAGAGCAGGCCAACCCGGTGGGTCGGTCTGGCGACGGGATGAACTTGCATCGGTGTTTTCTTTGATGTGAAGTAAATACGCGATGAGTTGGACGGTTTTACCTAGTCCCATATCATCGGCTAGACAAGCCCCTAAACCGAATCGACGCAGGAAAGTCAACCAAGCATATCCTTCATGCTGATAGGCGCGCAGCTCTGCCTTGAGTCCTGCAGGTACCGCAGGCTTCGGCCATTGCGAGCGCTGGCCGAGCTGACCTATGAGGCTGATTAAATGCTCGTTTAGCTCTACCTCGAGACGCAGGCGCGCCGCATCCTCTTGAAGCTGCTCTTCCGTAGCTTCAGCGTCTGCTTCCTCGCCAGATCCTAGCAAATGGAGCTGAAGCACGTCTTGGAAGGACAGGCCTTGCGACTTGTCCATCCCCGCCATGGCTCTTTGAATTTGCGCCAGTAGTGCGGGGTCGAGCGAGACCCATTTGCCCTTGAAGCGGACGAGTCGTTCCCCTCTTGCGACCAGCTCAGCAAATTCAGCTTCGGTGAGGTCAGCGTCGCCGATGGAGATTCGCCAATCGAAATCGATGATCGAATCGAGGCCGAACAGCGACTCGCCGCCGCTGCGTTTGTCCTCGCCGGAGCTGATCTTGGCGCGCAGGCGTGGCTTTTTCCGGCTGGCGGCTTCCCACCACGCCGGCAGTAACACTTGCCAGCCTGCTTCCAGCAGCCGCTGGCTCTCGGCCGTCAAGAACCGCCAAGCGATGGCATCGCTGAGCGGTTCGACCAGCACGTCGCCGCCCGCCGCGAAGCGCTCGGGCGGCAGACTGCCGCGGAGGCGCTCCAGCCATCCCGCGGCGCGTTCGTGCACGTGGGCCGACCATGCTGTCGGCCACAAGCCGTGCGGCTCGCCATCATCGGCGAGCCTGATGGGAACAAGCGCGGATTCATCGCGCTTGTCCTGAAGCACCAGCTGCAGCCGCCAAGGGGATTCATCCCCCTCCGGCTCCAGCAGCTGAAGTGCAGGCCGGAAAGGCGCGGTATCCGCCTTCCAGCCAATGGCGATAAGCCATGCAGCGGTATCCATGCCCGCTGCAAGGGCCCCGCTTCTATCGAATAGAAGCGGGAATTCGCTCCGGAGGTCGCCTGCCTCGGCCTCCGTGCTGTAATACCTCTGCGATACGGCGGCGGAGAACGCCGCGCGTAAGCCAACGCTAAATTCGCTGCCGCCATTTAGCGCCTCAAAGGCCCCTTTGGCAGTGTCATTCTCCACTGCCACCTGCACAAGAGCCTCCTCATCCCAAGTCCATTGCAGCCTCCCCGCACGGTAAGTAGATATATCGGGTATATATTGTTTGTTCTCCAGACATACAGCCAGAAGTGGTGCCAGTTCAGTGAGATGAGCCGCATCGCCCTCCCAGATCCATTCGATATGCGACAGTAGCTTCTGCTCTGCAAAGAAGGGAAGTACCTGCTCAGCAGGAAGAATCACTAGCTCAACACCTTCGCCAGCTGGTTGAACGGTTAACTCCGTACCATAAAAAGACGCCTCATGCCAGGCGAATAGCCGCTGCTTAAGCTGCAGGCCGGGCACGAGATCTTCCCTTTCGTTCATTCCATATAATAAAGCGTCGCCATACTGGCTTAACGTAAGCCGGATGGTCATCGTACGCAAGTGCATGTTCATGGTATTAGCTTTCCTTTCCGAAGCTCCTCTTGCAGCGCGCGGAGCCTGCTGTGCCTAGTGGTGAAGGCATCAAGGAACTCTTCCCACCGTTCTTCTTGTTTCATTTTTTTATACAGCTTGGATAATCTCTTCAATAATTTCACAGCCGCCTTGTAGCTGTGTCTATTCTTATCTAGCACAAATCTTTCGGCGGCCTGATGGTAGAAGGGCAACAGGACTTCGGGTGCGTTTTTCTCTACAGGTTGGAGGTCTTTGACACGAAATTCGGATGGCTGTTTACCGATGGACAGTTGATAATCCATCCATGTCTGCCATTTTTCATAAGTAACTAGCTTCTCTTCATATACTTCGCCAGATATAGGTAACATGGTGGCTAGTGTATTCCACATCTGCGGCTCAGCTTCAGGAAGGTGGCGAACGGCCTCTTCCCAGCTGGCCGAATAGCTATTCAGATTATAGAGCCTGCTGCTCAGCAGAGGACCGATCTGAACAAGCCAACCCACCAAGCGTGACCAATCACCTGCATCCAGAAGCGGGGAGGTGAAGCTCATAAGCTCATCGGGATGGAGACCCGGGCGCTCGGCAGCTTTATTCAGTAAGCCCCAAGCCTTTTGGTCATCCTTCAGATAAAAATACATGCGGCTCTGGGCTAATAGCCACGCATGTCGTGAAAGGGAAGCGCCTAATTCACTTTCTGCCTGCTGAAGCTGTTTGATTTCATCCAGGTAAAGCTTAGTTCCACCTGTATTTGGGTAAATCCAGTTTCTCCACAATAGGTCATAGCTTAATGAAAAAGAGGGCTGATTCCGTAAGCGATCACGCGACTCCGTCAACATCTCGCGCCGCAAGTAGGAGAGTGTATCGATGACATGTGGCCATAGATCTTGTTCTTGCTCTTGCTCGAGAGATAGCGGGAGTACGCTTTTTAATAGACGTGTGATTACTTCCTGCAGTTCTGAAACCGCTACTTGCGTGTAATAGCCGAGTGATGAGGTGAAGGCGACCTGACCGGGTAGATTGGCGGAAGGCTTAGCCAGCTTTTCTAGAAGAAAAAGATGGGCATGCAGAGTGAATAGCTTGTCCATCTCCGGAAGTAATTTCGGCTTAAATTTAGTAATGGAAGATAATGCTCGATCCACATATTCGGGATTCCGAGTGGTATGTGCCAGAGGCGTGATGCAGAATGCAAAATACTCGCGCCACTCCGTGATTCCTCCGTCAGCGATCCGGCTGGCATGCTCTTTTAGCTGCTGCTGGCGCTTTCCATCGGATCCGACAGGGGAACTACTTGATGTTTTTGGGAGAAAAGATGCGGCCTTGGCGTTAGCTAGAACTTGCACAGACCTATTCTGTTGTTCAGCATAACTTAGCAGTACGGCGGCCATATGCTTGCAATGACCTGAAACTGGGCAGTTACAGTGACACCGAGTGAAGCTGTCCAGATCAATGGAAACACGGTAATCCTCTCTACCTTCAACAAGTGCATTCATTTTAGCTGGTTCCGTCATAGTGAACGAACGAACTCGGCTTTGCTTGTAATATTGGAACCCTCTTTTGAGGGTAAAATCATCGAAATAATAGGCGACATTCTGGATGAGCTTGCTCCACTGCGTATCATCCATAGTATAGGTTGGTTGCATACAATTGGTCTCCTGTAAGGAAAATGGTCGTTATTGTCTCTCATTATATCACTTCTTTTTGAGAAGGATTATTTGGCCTTGAAATGATTGTGGAGTTGCAGGCTTGTATTGAACGTGAGGCCTAAACATATAATAATCATACTGCTTGCTCCGATGGAGGGTTAATGGTGAGTTTATGTAAGATCAAACAAAGGTCAAAAAAGGTCAAATCATTAAAAAGGTTTAAATTTGTAATATGAAATCAGCTAATTCGCCTGGATTTGGCCGATAACTGGCTTAAATCGATTTTGTTATTCCTCTGGTAGGGAACTATAATAAGGTCATAGGTCAAATAAAGTCAAAGTCAATGAGAGGAGAATGGATAATGTTTGATTTGGTTCCTTTTGGTAAACGTAGAGATGATGCCTTTGGTATGCTGGCTAAGTCTTTGAATGATGTTTTTAATGATGATTTTTTTGCACCGATCAAGAGCTCCACGATGTCCTTTAGAACGGATATTCGCGAGAGTGAGCAGGCTTACCTGATTGAAGCTGAACTTCCTGGCTTTAAAAAAGAAGAAATCGACATTGATTATGCCAGCCCTTACTTGACGATTAAAGCAGTGCGGAAGGAAGAAAATGCCGAGGAGAATAAAGAACATCAGATTGTACGCAGAGAACGTCGATTTGGCGAATATGTTCGTAGATTCTATGTTCAGGATATTACGGAGGATGGTATTCGCGCTTCATTGAAAGACGGTATGCTGACGCTGGAAGTTCCAAAACGGCAAAAACCTCAAGGTAAACGCATTGAGATTCAAGACAGCGATTCTATGGGTTCACAGTCTGAATAAGTATAGCTAAAAGCGGGAGGGAACTCCCGCTCAGCATCTTAGTAGCGGACACCGAACTTTTAATATAGCGGTAAAGAATAGAAGGCGCATTGTAGTGGAGGATTCCGGCTATGGTGCGTCTTTTCTCGGAATTGAACGGCGAGGGAATTAAGATAAACGTTTTGAAAGGAGGGATCCAGGGTGGCTAACAAAAGCTATTATGATGCCTTGGGCGTGAGTAAAACAGCTACCAAACAGGAAATCAAGAAGGCTTATCAAAAGCTGGCCAAGAAGTGGCATCCTGATGTGAACAAAGCCCCTGAGGCAGAGGCGAAATTCAAAGAAGCGGCTGAAGCCTATGAAGTACTGGGCAATGAGGACAAGCGGAAGCTTTACGATGAAGAACAGCTGTATGGGGCTCAGCGTGGCAGAGCTGGTGGAGGTGCGACGAGTGGGGCCTCTTCGTGGGATTCAAACTTTGGTGGAAGCTGGAGCGGTGGAACTTATTCTGCAGGAGGTTCTGGCATTTCAGAGGAAGATTTGTTCGGAATGTTTTTTGGGAATCGGGGATCGGCGGATCGAGCTGGCTTTGATTTCTTTTCTAGTAGTGGTAGTGGGCGTTCGAACGGCAATCCATGGGGTGAGGCGCACAGTACGACGCAGGCGCAGTTGGATATTACGTTGGAGCAGGCCTATAAGGGAGCAACTGTAAGAGTACAGATCGGCGATAAAACTGTGGATGTTAACATTCCGCCAAGATCCTATGAAGGCATGCTTATGAAAATTGATGGTAACACTCCGGGTGGCATAGCTTCGGGTAGCGATGTACTGCTGGCACTTCATATCCTTCCTCATGATATTTACGAGATTCGCGATGGCGACTTATACGGCGTAGTTGAAGTTGCTCCATGGCAAGCGGTATTGGGTGGAGAGGTGAAGGTTCCATTACCGGGTGGAGGGGCAGTGAAATTGAAGATTCCTGCAGGAATTCAGAGTGGCAAAACGCTGCGCATCCCCGGCAAAGGCTTGAAACGTGAGAATGGTTCGAACGGCGATATTTTATTTGAAATTGAGATTGTTATCCCTGAACCAACCAGCGAGGCGGAGAAGAGTTTATACCGTAAACTAGCTGAATCCAGCCGTTTCGAGGCCAGAGCTAAACGCCAAAGCGTTGGTGCGCAGCGCCGGAGGGCTAAAGTGGGTAATTAATAGATAGGTAGAGGTAATTTCGTATGTTCGAGATCAACTCTAGTTGGTGAATATGGTAAATGGAATGCTAGTTGTAGGATAGTAACTTGATTTGAAACTAACTTATAGAAGAAATCTTTGCTGAAACGATGAAGATCGGCTCGATGGGCGAGAAGAAGGGTGAAAGTACTTTAGAATATGCCGAAATTGGCTCGATGAGCGAAAAGAAGGGCAAAAATACCCTAGATTGCGCCGAATGTGGCTCAATGAGCGAAAAGAAAGGCAAAAATGCCCCGGATTGCGCCGAATGTGGCTCGATAAGCGAAAAGAAAGGTAAAAATGCCCCGGATTGCGAAGAATTCCCATCCGCCCAAAAGAACGGTATTAATCCCGTAGATAGCGCCAAATGCGGCCCATCCGCCCCAATGTACGGTAAAAATCCCGTAGATTCGCCGAATTCGGCTCAACGCCCAAAAATTAACGGTATAAATCCCGCTAAATTAACCTATTCCCGGCCAAAACAGCCGATCCAATATATCATTCCTAAATAGAAAGGTGAGAGAGCTATGGATTTCAACAAACTTACTCAAAAGCTGCAGGAAGCAGTGGCTGCGGCGCAGTCGCTTGCTTCGGGCAGCGGTCATCAGGAGATCGATAATCTCCATCTCTTAAAGGCGTTACTCCAGCAGCAAGAAGGCTTGTTGCCAAGATTGCTGCAGAAGATGAATATCCCCGTAGCTGAAATGCTGCGAAGCACGGATGAACTGCTTCAGCATAAGCCGAGCATAAGTGGTTCAGGAGCAGGCACGGTACGGCGTTATGCTTCGCCATCACTGATTCATTTGCTGGAACAGGCGGAGAAGGAAGCAGCGAAGATGAAGGATGAGTTTGTCTCCGTTGAGCATGCTGTACTGGCCATGGTGTCGGATTCGAGCAGGGACAATCGAGAGCTGCGTGATCTTTTTGTTAGTCGTGGATTAACACGCGAGAAGCTGATGTCTATACTTGCTGAGATTCGGGGGCATCAGCGTGTAACGAGTCGGGAGCCAGAGGCTACTTATAAGGTTCTGGAGAAATACGGACGTGATCTTGTGGCAGAGGTTCGAGCTGGCAAGATCGATCCAGTCATTGGACGTGATGCAGAGATACGCCGCGTGATCCGAATTCTGTCCCGTAAAACGAAGAATAACCCTGTGCTGATTGGGGAGCCAGGTGTAGGTAAAACAGCGATTGTAGAAGGCTTGGCTCACCGGATTGTACGCAAAGATGTACCGGAGGGTCTGAAGGATAAGACGATTTTCTCACTGGATATGAGTTCCCTTATGGCAGGTGCGAAGTTCCGTGGTGAATTCGAGGAGCGCCTTCAGGCGGTATTGAGGGAAGTTTGCGAAAGTAACGGCCGCATTATTCTCTTTATTGATGAGCTCCACACGATTGTGGGCGCAGGTAAAACTGAAGGCTCGATGGATGCGGGCAATATGCTGAAGCCGATGTTGGCTCGGGGTGAACTGCATTGTATTGGTGCGACCACGCTTGATGAATACCGCAAATATATTGAGAAGGACCCAGCGTTGGAACGCCGTTTCCAACAGGTGCTGGTCAGCGAACCGGATGTGGAGGATACGATCTCCATTTTGCGCGGTCTGAAGGAACGATTCGAAGTCCATCACGGGGTCAAAATCCATGACAGCGCCCTCGTGGCTGCAGGAGTTCTGTCTAACCGCTACATCACGGATCGTTTTTTGCCGGATAAAGCTATTGACCTTGTGGATGAAGCCTGCGCAATGATCCGCACGGAAATCGACTCCATGCCGGGTGAGATGGATGAAGTGACACGTCGTCTGATGCAGATGGAGATTGAAGAAGCCGCGCTCAAAAAAGAAACCGATGACGCCAGCAAACGTCGTCTGGAAATCTTACAACGCGAACTCGCCGATCTTAAGGAGAAGCAGCTTGGGATGACGGCGCGCTGGGAGAAGGAAAAGTCAGCGATCCAAGGNNCCAAGGCATCCGCGACATCAAAAAACGGCTGGAGCAAGCCCGCAAGGATCTGGTCGATGCACAGGAAGAATACGATCTTAATAAATCGGCGGAATTGAGCTATGGCATCATTCCTGATCTAGAGCGGCAATTGAAAGCAGCGGAAGAAGCGGCACAGCAGGATCAGGATACAAGATTGCTGCGTGAAGCCGTAACTGAAGAGGAGATCGCGGATATCGTCTCTCGTTGGACGGGCGTGCCAGTTAGCAGACTGATAGAAGGCGAACGGGATAAGCTGCTACGTCTGGAAGAAACGCTGCATGAACGGGTTGTGGGGCAGGACGAAGCCGTCAGTCTGGTAGCTGATGCCGTACTTCGTGCGAGAGCCGGGATCAAGGATCCGAATCGGCCGATCGGTTCCTTCCTGTTCCTCGGTCCGACTGGCGTAGGGAAGACGGAGCTGGCTAAATCGCTCGCGGTCTCTCTCTTTGATCGCGAAGATGGCATGATCCGTATAGATATGTCGGAGTATATGGAAAAACACAGTGTTTCTCGCTTGGTCGGTGCACCTCCGGGATATGTTGGATATGAGGAGGGCGGCCAACTTACAGAAGCCGTGCGGCGTCAGCCTTATACGGTAGTGCTGCTAGATGAAGTGGAGAAGGCGCATCCTGATGTATTTAACATTCTGCTACAGCTGCTTGATGATGGACGTCTGACCGATTCACAAGGGCGGATGGTTGACTTCAAGAACACGATCATTATTATGACCTCAAATATCGGCTCACCACATTTAATTCAAGGCACCGATGAGAAAGGTCAGCTTACGGATGCTGCCAAAGACAGAGTAATGAAGGAACTAAGTGGTCATTTCCGTCCAGAGTTCCTGAACCGGGTAGATGACATTGTGATGTTCAAGCCGCTGACCCTGGGTGAGATTGAAAAAATCGTGGACAAACTGGTAGACGGATTACGTCTACGTCTTGCAGAACGGGAGATTGGTCTTCATTTAACTGAGCCGGCGGTACGTTTTATCGCTAAGGAAGGTTTTGATCCTGTGTATGGGGCGAGACCGCTGAAACGCTTCATCCAGCGTAGTCTGGAGACCCGTGTGGCACGTGCGATCATTGCTGGCGAAGCCGCAGAGGGTTCAGTGATTCAAGTAGATGAATCCGGC
>DJUJ01000075.1:54546-57684 GCA_002438345.1 Paenibacillus sp. UBA6285 | reverse complement strand
AACGTGGCGTTAAAGTACTGACTCAAACTACTGTGGATGCTGCAACCTGCAAGGTAACGGATGATGGAATCTCGATCGATGCCCGTAAGGGAGAGCAAACCCAAAGTCTATCCGCAGAAAAGCTGCTTGTATCCGTAGGAAGGGTAGCGAATATCGAGAATATTGGTCTGGAAAATACAGATATTCGCTTTGATAAAGGAATTATCGCTGTAAATGCTAGTATGCAGACGGCTGAGCCGCATATTTATGCAATTGGCGACTGTATCGGTGGACTACAATTAGCTCATGCGGCTAGTCATGAAGGCATCATGGCGGTTAATCATCTCTCCGGTGAGAAACTTCATCCTTATCACACACATCTTGTACCACGTTGTGTCTATACACGTCCTGAAGTAGCGAGTGTAGGTCACACTGAGAAGGAAGCTAAAGCATTGGGACATGATGTAGTGACTGGTAAATTCCCCTTTTCAGCCATTGGCAAGGCGATTGTATACGGCCAGAAGGACGGGTTTGTTAAAGTTGTAGCGGACCGAAGCACCGGAGATATTCTCGGTGTGCAGATGATTGGTCCTCATGTTACGGATCTAATCGGGGAAGCAGCACTGGCTCAACTCCTGGATGCAACACCTTGGGAGATTGGCGAGGCTATTCATGCTCACCCTACACTTTCGGAGATTATTGGAGAAGCGATGTTAGCTGTAGATGGAAGATCTATCGGGATTTANNAAAATATAAGAAAGTATAAGTTGCACGCTATATCCTTATATGGACGCCGAAGGCGTTTATACTTGGCATTTCTTTTTGGGTGGAAAGGGATTATAATAAACTCAAGCCAAGTCTTAGTACCAGGTTTTAAGATCAGGATACAATTGATCTTAAATCCTGTAAGACTCAGGCTTTATGAATAAGGAGGTATCTCTTTATGGAATCCCAAGATACTGTAGAAACGATTAACAGACATAAGCAGCTTGGACTAAGTGACGGCCAGGTCATCGATATGTACAGATATATGCTGCTCGCACGTAAATACGACGAGCGCAGTCTGCTGCTTCAGCGCGCTGGCAAGATTAACTTTCATGTCTCCGGCATTGGCCAGGAGGCAGGTCAGGTGGCGGCAGCATTTGCGCTGGACCGGCAGAATGATTATTTTTTACCTTATTACCGTGATTATGCTTTCGTACTCTCAGTGGGTATGACTACTCGTGAACTGATGCTGTCCGTGTTCGCAAAGGCAGAAGATCCAAACAGTGGTGGGCGGCAAATGCCAGGCCACTTTGGTAGTAAGCGTCTGCGTATTGTGACAGGCTCAAGCCCTGTAACCACACAGGTCCCACATGCGGTTGGCTTTGCTTTGGCAGCTAAAATGCAGAAGAAGAAGTTCGTCTCTTTTGTAACCTTCGGGGAAGGCTCCAGCAACCAAGGCGATTTTCATGAAGCTTGTAACTTTGCCGGAGTGAATAAGCTACCGGTTATTATTATGTGTCAGAATAATCAGTACGCTATCTCTATTCCTGCTCACAAACAGCTTGGTGGTAAGGTCAGCGACCGTGCACTGGGTTATGGATTTCCAGGTGTGCGTGTAGATGGCAATGATCCGCTGGAAGTTTATCGTGTCGTTATGGAAGCACGGGAAAGAGCCCTTGCGGGTGAAGGCCCTACGCTAATCGAAGCAATGATGTACCGTTTGTCTCCACACTCTACTTCGGATAATGATCTGGCTTATCGGACCAAAGAAGAAGTTGATGAGAACTGGAAGAAGGACGGCGTAG
Source organism: Paenibacillus sp. UBA6285 (assembly GCA_002438345.1). GTDB lineage: Bacteria > Bacillota > Bacilli > Paenibacillales > Paenibacillaceae > Paenibacillus_AQ. Next base: position 55,915 of record DJUJ01000075.1, on the reverse strand, counting down.
CAGGATTCCGTAATTACCTGATCGGTCTGGGACTTTGGAGTGACGAACAAGAACAAGATCTTGTTGCTGAGTGCAATCTTGAGCTTAAAGCGGCTATCGAATATGCCGACAATGCTCCGTTCCCGAAACCGGAAGATACACTGCTGCATGTATACAGTGATTCCGACCTCAAAGGAGGAGCATAAAAGATGGCTATAATGGAATATATCGATGCCATTCGGCTCGCGATGAAGGAAGAAATGGAACGCGATGAATCCGTGTTCGTGCTTGGAGAAGACGTGGGTCTCAAAGGCGGAGTATTTACTACAACTAAAGGTCTGCAGGAGCAATTTGGGGAAGAGCGTGTACTGGATACACCGCTTGCGGAATCAGCTATAGCTGGTGTGGCGATCGGTGCAGCCATGTATGGTATGAAGCCGATTGCTGAAATGCAGTACTCTGATTTCATGCTTCCAGCAACGAATCAAATTATTAGCGAAGCGGCCAAGATTCGCTATCGCTCAAATAACGATTGGAATTGTCCGGTTGTCATTCGTGCACCTATCGGTGGCGGTGTATTCGGCGGTCTGTACCATTCCCAGTGTCCGGAATCGATTTTCTTCGGTACACCAGGATTGAAGATTGTCGCACCATACTCTGCTTACGATGCTAAAGGACTACTGAAAGCAGCCGTACGTGACCCTGATCCGGTTCTATTCTTCGAGAATAAGAAGTGCTACAAGCTGATTAAGGAAGAAGTACCAGAGGGCGATTACACGGTTCCTATTGGCGAAGCCAATCTGCTGCGCCAGGGAACGGACATTACGGTTATTGGCTATAGTCTGCCAATGCATTTTGCGATGCAGGCAGCAGAAGAATTGGAGCGCGAGGAAGGCATTACAGCTCATATTCTGGATCTACGCACCTTGCAACCTCTTGATCGTGAAGCGATCATAGCTGCTGCTCGTCAGACAGGAAAGGTACTGATTGTGCACGAGGACAATAAGACAGGCGGGATTGGCGGCGAAGTGGCGGCGATTATTGCTGAGCATTGTCTTTTCGAGCTCGACGCACCGATCTTCCGTCTTTGTGGTCCTGATGTTCCGGCGATGCCAATTAGCCCGCCAATGGAGAAGTTCTTCATGCTAAGCAAAGAAAAAGTGAAGGCGGAAATGCTTAGACTGGCGCAATATTAAAATAGTTGAGTGGACGCGAAGCTTCGTAAAACTTAAAGAATATGCTTACGAAGTGAGTTTTACTTCGTAAAACTTAAGCAAATGCTTACGAAGCAAGTTTTACTTCGTAGTATCCTCAAGAAGCGAAGCTTCGTAAAACTTTTAAGATTATGCTTACGAAGTGAGTTTTACTTCGTAAAACTTTTAAGGAGTGA
>DJUJ01000075.1:45573-54537 GCA_002438345.1 Paenibacillus sp. UBA6285 | reverse complement strand
AAGAAACCGGGTGATCCGGTAGAACAATATGAACCATTATGCGAGCTTATTACAGATAAAGTAAATGCAGAATTGCCTTCAACTGTAGATGGAGTTATGGGTGAACTATTGGCGGAAGAAGGTCAGGTTGTCAATGTCGGCGAAGTCATTTGTCGTATTGCGGTGCCTGTGACTGCATCTGATGCTGCAAATGTGACTAACACTAGCACAAATACATCTACTTCCTCTAACGATGTTGCAGGACAAAAGGCGACTTCAACTGCTGGTGATACGATGCGTGCTCGCTATTCTCCTGCCGTACAGACTTTGGCGGCTGAGCATAACATCGACCTCACTTTAGTTCCTGGTACTGGTATGGGGGGCCGGATTACCCGTAAAGATGTGCTAACCTTCCTCGAAAGTGGTGGAGCTACATCCGCAGCTTCGACTCCTGCTAGTCAGCCTGCTTCATTTGTGTCACAACCGCCTGCTCCACAGTTCGTTCAAGCAGAAGTGAAGAAAGCGGAAGAGCCTCTTCGCCATTCTGGTCTACATCTGAGCGAATCTCCGCGTATTCCTACAATTGAAGTAGAGGGTGGTCGAGGAAGCAGTTCTGAATACTTGATTGATGTAACACCAATCCGGAATACAATTGCTACAAGAATGCGCCAAAGTGTCTCGGAGATTCCGCATGCTTGGACAATGATCGAGGTGGACGTGACTAATCTGGTCGCGCTTCGCAATAAACATAAGGATGAGTTCAAGCGCAAGGAAGGCATCAATTTGACCTATCTCGCATTCTTGATGAAAGCTGTCGTGAGTGCGATCAAAGACTATCCAATCATGAACTCTGTATGGGCGGTCGACAAGATCATCGAGAAACGGGATATCAATATTTCTTTAGCCGTAGGAACAGAGGATTCTGTAATGACACCTGTCATCAAAAAAGCGGATCAGAAGAATGTCGCTGGTCTCGCACGTGAAATTGATGAATTGGCACTTAAGACACGTGAAGGGAAGCTTCGACTAGAAGATATGCAAGGCGGTACCTTCACGGTGAATAACACAGGTTCATTTGGCTCCATTCTTTCTTATCCAATTATCAACTATCCACAGGCAGCGATTCTAACGTTTGAATCTATTGTGAAGAGGCCTGTGGTCATTAACGATATGATAGGTGTAAGATCAATGGCTAATATTTGTCTGTCACTGGATCATCGGATTCTGGACGGAGTGATTTGTGGCCGTTTCTTGCAACGCGTCAAGGATAATATTGAAGGATATACACCGGATACTAAACTCTACTAAATAATGACGAGCCAAACTGTGCAGGCATGAGACTGGAAAAAGGGGACCTGACGGTATGAATAACACGGATTTTCGTAAGCTGCAGATTTCCTATGACCCCATTATGGAGTATGGAAAGGCTTGGGATCTGCAAAAGGAAAGTGTGCACGCCATTGATGCTGGTGAGCAACCGGAACGATTGATTCTTTTGCAGCATCCGCCTACCTATACGATTGGTTCACAGAATCATCCCGAACATCTTCTTCTAGATCAAGAGCAGCTCAAAGAAAAAGGAATCGCGCTGTTTGAAATCGACCGGGGAGGAGATATTACATATCACGGACCGGGTCAGCTTGTAGGTTATCCGATTCTTATGCTCGGTGAAGAAGGCAAAGTAGATTTGCATGGGTACTTGCGCAGTCTGGAAGCAGTGATTATTGATTATTTGGCATCCTACGGAATTGTAGGTGAACGGAAGCCGGAGTACACAGGGGTATGGGTTGGCGACGAGAAGATCTGTGCCATTGGCGTCAAGTTTAACAAAAGCAAATTTCGGAGAGGGTTCGTTACCAGCCATGGTTTTGCTTTTAACATTTCTGAAGGGATATCTGGACACGGATTTCAAGGAATTATTCCATGCGGTATCACCGAATTTGGAGTAACTTCCCTAGAAGAGTGCGCAGGTCGTCGTTTTGAGCTTCGAGATGTGGCCAAAGAATTGGTACCATATTTTCTAAGACACTTTCCTTATGAAGAGCAGGATGAGTTCTTCGACACTATGGTTAAGGTTGATTAATGAACAAACAGGCAAGCCAAATAGCGGCAAGGGAATCCCTAGCCGCTANNGCTATTATCAATGTTCCTTGTGTAGATATTAACCCGCAAGGAAAGGCTCGATAACCATAAAGAGCGTAGAGGCAATCATGGCGAACAACATGACGTAGATGAAGATTTTGAACCACTTATTACGTTGCATGAGTAACTCCTTTAGATTTAGTTTAAGTTAATAGCATAAAGATGGTCGTTCTGTACAACCATTGTAACGTATTCACGAAAGAGAGGGAAGTCCAGTGATTTCACAAGACAGATTGATTCAAGAATTTATGGAACTTGTCCAAGTTGATAGTGAAACAAGAAATGAACGGCAAATTGCCGATGTGCTCAAGAGCAAATTTAACGCTCTGGGATTAGAAGTTACCGAAGATGATTCCCAGGAAAGAACTGGACATGGAGCAGGTAATCTGTTCATTACCTGGCCAGCTGAGAATGGTGGAGCTGCACCAAAGCTACTGTTCACTTGCCACATGGATACAGTTGTTCCTGGACAAAATATCAAGCCTACGCTCGGCGTAGATGGATGGATTACAAGTGACGGCACTACGATTCTCGGAGCAGATGACAAAGCAGGACTCGCTGCACTGTTCGAAGCCATCCGAGTGATTCAGGAGCAAAAGCTGCCGCATGGTCAGATTCAATTCGTAATTACTGCGGGTGAAGAATCTGGATTGCTAGGCGCACGTTCGATGGATCCGAGCAACTTGGATGCAGACTTCGGTTTCGCGCTCGATTCCAATGGTGAAGTCGGAGCAATTGCAGTTGCGGCTCCTACGCAAGCTAAGATTACGATGCAAATCTTCGGGAAATCTGCTCATGCAGGCGTTAATCCAGAAGACGGCATCAGTGCGATTCAAGTAGCCAGCAAAGCGATTGCTGCGATGAAGCTTGGTCGAATCGATAATGAAACTACTGCGAATATCGGTAAATTCGCTGGAGGCGGCCCTACGAATGTGGTGTGTGATCACGTTCAACTGGATGCAGAAGCACGTAGTATTGTGCAGGAGAAGGTGGGCGATCAGATCGCTTCGATGCGTGAAGCACTGGAGACAACTGTCCGGGAATACGGTGCAGAATGCGAATTCCGCAGTGAAATTATTTATCCAGCGTTCAGCTTTAATGAACATGATCCAGTAGTACAGCTTGCACAGCGGGCTATTACCTCTATGGGACTTACACCGCGACTGTTCCACTCTGGTGGAGGAAGCGACGCTAACGTGTTCAATGGCCTAGATGTTCCGACCATTAACCTTGCTGTAGGTTACGAGCANNAAGTGGCTGAGCTTGTAGTGAATATTGTAAAAGAGAGCGTAAAGGGTTAACCTAAAGCTCTTTAAATTAAATTAAGGAGCTGCTTCCAAGTTGTAAAGCTTGGGAGCAGCTCCTTATATTTATAAGGGCATGTATGAATAAGAATTTACCCTGCTTTGGTTGGGATGATCTTGGATTGATCCTTTAGGGAGAGAATGTATGTGAGAGGCATATCGCGTCCATACTGCTCTATCCACCTAGTTAAGATGGCTTTGATTTCCTCCGGTTTACCTACCATTGTGACTGCGGATGAGCTTGTACGGCTGAAGATTTCGTTCATCTGAAATTCCTTCTTTCCCTTTAAGTTTGCTATAATACACCGTATGCAGAACAGAGATAAAGGAGACCAGAAATTTTATGGGAGACCAACATTTACACAGCAAACCGGAGCTTGACGAGGTAACGCTGTCTACACAGCCTATTTTTGATGGGAAAATCATATCTTTGCAAGTGGACACTGTGAGACTGCCCGATGGTAATACCGCTACACGTGAAGTTGTGAAACATCCAGGCGCCGTAGCAGTGCTTGCTCTGAACAACAATAAAATGCTTGTTGTGGAGCAATACCGTCAGCCTATGCAACGCACAGAGGTGGAGATTCCAGCCGGTAAGCTGGATAAAGGTGAAGATCCATTATTTGCGGCTGGCCGTGAATTGCAGGAAGAGACAGGTTTTCATAGCGGAGATCTGAAGTTACTTAAATCGTTCTACACTTCTCCCGGTTTTGCCGATGAGATTATTCATTTGTATGTTACTAATAATGCCGAGCCAGGGGACATGTCGCTTGACGAGGATGAATTCTTAGAGGTCTCGGAGCTTACCTTGGAGGAAGCATATCAATATATAGCTGACGGACGCATCGCGGACGCGAAGACGATGATGGCGGTGTACGCTTGGCATTTATACACGCTGACAGGCCAATGGAATTAACATCTGAACTGAAGAACTTCTATTGCGATTTGCATGTTCATATTGGACGAACGTCGGAAGGACAAGCTGTCAAAATTAGCGGCAGCCGCGAGCTCACCTTTGCTGGAATCGCCAAAGAAGCCGCAGAGCGCAAGGGACTGGAAATGATCGGTATTATCGATAGTCATTCGCCTGGTGTACTGCGCGATATTCAAGGTTCATTGGAATCTGGAGAGATGACGTTAGCCGAAGGTGGAGGGATCGCTTACCGGGGGACCACGATCATTATGGGAGCGGAGATTGAAATCCGTGAACCTGGGCGAAAAGAATGCCACGTACTCGCCTTCTTGCCGGACGTGGAACGCATGACCGACTTCAGTAATTGGATGAGCCGCCATATGCGGAATGTGAACCTTAGTTCCCAGCGCCTCTATGCACCGGCTAGGGAGCTTCAGGATGAGATTTATGGCCGAGGGGGCATTCTAATCCCCGCACATATTTTTACGCCTCACAAGGGCTTGTACGGCTGTTCTGCTGAACGGATGGCGGACATCTTTGATCTGGATCGCATAGCTGCGGTTGAGCTTGGGCTGAGTGCAGATTCGGAAATGGCTGGTTATCTCTCTGAGCTGGATGACTTCACGTTTCTAACGAACTCAGATGCTCATTCTCTGGGCAAACTAGGGCGCGAGTATAATGTAATGGAGTTGGCACGACCTTCGTTTGCCGAACTGCGGCTCGCACTTGAACGAAAGGAAGGGCGGAAGGTAACTGCTAATTTCGGACTTAACCCCCGGCTTGGCAAATACCACCGAACTTACTGCGGAGGCTGTGGCAGTATTATTGACGAAGCTTACGTCACTTCGGAGCGCTGCCAGTATTGTGGCAGTCTTAAATTGGTGAGGGGCGTATTCGACCGGATCCTAGATATCGCTGACCTCAAGACACCTATAGTACCTGCAAACCGTCCGCCCTATCACTATCAGGTTCCGCTTGAATTTATTCCAGGGCTTGGGAAGGCCAAGATGAACGCGTTACTGCAAGCTTTTGGCACCGAGATGAACATTTTACATGGTTGCGGTGAAGCGGAAATTGCTAGCGTAGTAGGAGCAGATTTGGCGTCTGTGATTGTCCAGGCTCGCNNTATTGGAACTATCAGCAGGCGGTGGGGGGACGTACGGTAAAGTCGTACAACCCAGAAAGTAGATTCATTGCACTAAGGACAAGTCATAACGCGGGGCGTTTTCTCATATGGTGTAACATGTAACCGGAAAGGGGAACGTCCCAATGCGTAATTTAAGGCTGATGATGAAGGAACAGACGCCTCTGTATATTTTTGTCGGCGTATTATTTCTGGTGGGTGTTGTATTTGGGGCTCTTATCGTTAGTGCGCTTACGATGGATCAGCAACAGGAGCTGGGGGATTATCTAGGGAATTTCTTTGTAACAGTTGATCAGCAGGGCCTACCAGCAGCACCTGATTCGTACTGGAGTATAGCTGCCTTGAATCTGAAATGGATCGGGCTGATCTGGATCCTTGGATTGTCAGTCATTGGGTTGCCGGGAATTTTGATTCTTGATTTTCTTAAAGGGGTATTAATCGGGTTTACGGTCGGTTGTCTAGTAAGTCAATATTCATGGCACGGGATGCTGTTCGCACTAGTTTCTGTGGCTCCGCACAATCTGGTACTTATCCCTGTATTGTTAGTGAGTAGCGCGGCAGCGATCGCCTTTTCCTTGCAGATGATTCGTAGCCGAGTGTTAGGACAACGCAGGACGCCAGTGACTCGACCTTTTACTATGTACACTATATTGTCACTTGTTATGGCACTGTTGATTCTGGGCATTTCTAGTTTTGAGACCTATGTCACGCCGATCATGATGCGCTGGGTTACGCCCTCACTTGTACAAGCGGTGACGACCTTGGGCTTGCAGTAAAAGCGTTTGACTTCTCAAAGCGACACCCCCTATAATGGAAGAAGTGGTTTGAAGACCGGTGAGGTAATTTTCCAAGGGGGAGGGAGACAATGGAAGCCCGGATAGACAAGATTAAGCAACAGTTACAATCCCAAGGATACAAGCTTACACCCCAACGGGAAGCGACCTTAAGAGTGCTGCTGGAGAATGAGGAAGATCATCTTAGTGCAGAAGACGTTTTTATGCTCGTGAAAGAGAAAGCTCCCGAGATCGGTCTTGCGACTGTATATCGTACCCTGGAACTGCTTAGCGAGCTTCATGTCGTAGAAAAGATTAACTTCGGTGACGGTGTCGCCCGTTATGATCTGCGAACTGATACTGCGAAGCACCATCATCATCATTTAATTTGTGTGCAATGCGGTAGTATGGATGAGATTCGCGAGGATTGGCTAGGTCCGCTTGAAGAGCGACTGGAGAAAGAATTTAATTTCACAGTGCTTGATCATAGACTTGATTTTCATGGGATATGCTATCGGTGTAGCGATAAGAATAATACAAACGGAAATCAGTCCTAAGTAATCTTATAATGAAAATTCACATCATAAGCTCTCCCCGGTTTTTTACCGGAGGGAGCTTTTTAAATGTGTCTATTGGAGCCATACATATCAGTCCATTTTGGTGCATAAGGTGAAGGACGAGCAGATCTTAATTGTATGTTAAAGGGAGGCGCCGTCCATATGATCGTTTCTGTGCCCAGAACAGTGCGCAAGCTGTATTTTATGATCATGTTTGTGGCTCTAAGCTATTTGCTCTACTATGCTATGAGCTGGCTTGGTGAATGGATCAGTCCGATAGAGAATTACGGAATTCCTGAAGGCACCGCTGTTCGGGCATTTGATCATGCCGATCGTGGTGATGATGGTCTGGATACAAGGCAACGCTTGCGTTTCTATTACTGGTACGGAGAATGAAAGCTCCGCGGGAAGCAGGAATAAGCGAGAAGAATGTCGAAGAAAGCTAATGTGGATTCATGCAGCGTATACTAATTGTACACATCTGCAGAAACCTCATGCTGAATGTGCTGCAGGAAGTCACTATGAGTAGCTGCGCCAGGACAGGAGCGTGAATTAATGAAGTCACACTTGCAGCCGTTTTTACATTATTTGTCCGAAGATAAAGGCTTGTCCCCGAACACACTGGAATCTTACGGTAGGGATGTATCGCAGTTTCTAGAGTTTGCTGAAGAGCGGGGGGCACAGCAGCCTGACGAGATCCGAAGATCTCATGTGATGTTATATCTAGGCTCATTACGCGGAGCGGGACGAGCAACAGCGACGTTGAACAGGAACGCAGTGTCCCTCCGTGCTTTTTTCCATTATTTGATGAAGGAACGTTTGATTGAGCAGGATCCAACACTGGACATGGAGACGATGAAGCCTGATAAGAAACCTCCTATGGTGCTTACAATTTCGGAAATTGAGCAGTTGCTGGCTGCGCCGGATGTGAGTACACCACAAGGAGTACGAGATAAGGCTATGCTGGAACTGCTCTATGCAACAGGTATTAAGGTCTCTGAATTAATCTCGCTTAACGTGGACGATGTGCATACGGATATGAAATTTGCACGCTGTACAGGAACTTCTGGCAAGGAGCGAGTGGTTCCCATTGGAACCATTGCTGCTGAGAGTGTAGCAGCTTACACTTCTCTTATGAGGGACAAGCTGCTTCGTGATCATCAGGAGGAACCAGCCATGTTCCTGAATAGTCTAGGCGGGAGATTAACCCGGCAAGGCTTTTGGAAAATCATAAAAAAATACGCGCGGGAAGCAAACATTGAACAGGATATTACACCGCATACCCTTAGGCATTCCTTCGGAGCCCATCTACTGGAAGGCGGAGCAGATTTGCGTTCCGTACAACAAATGCTGGGCCATGCCGATATTTCGACGACTCAGATTTATAACGGTATTGCCCGTAAGAATATGAAGGAAGTATATGAGAGCCACCATCCTAGGGCTCGCTAATTCTGCTTCAAAGGTGCTTTTTGTGAGTAAGATAGTTATGATGGAATCATACTGAAAGGATAGACTGGGGAATGTTCCGCAGGTTATCCTTTAGCAGAAACGGATACCTGACATGCGGTACATTGTATCGCTAGTTTCGGAAGCGTATGTCTTCTGGAAGATGGTACAGCCGTTTCTTCTTGTTGGTACGAAAGAATAAACTATATTAAAAAAAGGAGTGAAGACAACAATGTCCTCATTTNNAGGTCGCATACGCTTGGTCATATATTGGATCGTGTTCCTGGATTGAAGCTGCCTAATCTACAGCAGCTCGGGTTAGCTAATATTGCTCCGCTGCCGCCGCTTGAACCTGTAGCTTCACCAACAGGGTACTACGGCAAAATGCAGGAAGTATCTGTAGGCAAGGATACAATGACCGGACACTGGGAGCTAATGGGGCTGCAGATTGAGGTTCCCTTCAATACGTATCCTGACGGCTTTCCAGCAGAATTGATTGAGAAGTTCGAAGCGGCAACTGGGCGTAAGGTGATCGGTAATAAACCTGCTTCCGGTACGGAGATTCTAGTTGAATACGGCGAAGAGCAAATGAAAACAGGGGCTTGGATTGTCTATACCTCCGCTGACAGTGTATTCCAGCTTGCTGCACATGAAGATATCATTCCACTCGAAGAGCTGTACAGCGCTTGTAAAATAGCCCGTGAGC
>DJUJ01000075.1:45012-45527 GCA_002438345.1 Paenibacillus sp. UBA6285 | reverse complement strand
TCGTCATTGCTCGTCCATATGTTGGAGAACCAGGGAATTTCGTTCGAACACCAAATCGGCATGACTATGCAGTGAAGCCGCCAGAACCAACAGTAATGAACGCACTGGCTGATATCGGCAAGGATGTTATCGCGGTTGGTAAGATCAACGATATTTTTACAGGTGAAGGTGTTACGGCTTCTTACCCAACCAAGAGTAATGAACATGGAATCGAAGTCACTGGTGAGCAGCTTCGTCAACCGTTTAACGGCTTCCTGTTCACCAATCTGGTGGATTTTGACTCCCTATATGGACACCGTCGTGATCCGGAGGGATACGGCCGTGCACTGGAAGTATTCGATCAGGCGCTGCCTGAAATTCTATCTACGCTTGGTGAAGATGACCTGTTGATCATTTCTGCAGACCATGGCAATGATCCGATCCATAGTGGAACTGATCATACCCGTGAATATGTGCCGCTCTTAATCTATAGCCCACGGTTTAAACATCCGGAAAGTTTGGGCATTCGTGAGACC
>DJUJ01000075.1:44463-44990 GCA_002438345.1 Paenibacillus sp. UBA6285 | reverse complement strand
AAGGCGCCACAGTATGGGACAAGCTTTTTAGCGAAACTGCAATAAAGGGATGTGGGTTGCTCCACAACATCAATAAAGGAGGATCATCCATGAGCACGTTAACTCAAAAAGAAATTCAAGAAGCAGCCATTTATATAAAAGACAAATGTCCAGTGGCTCCGGAAATTGGATTGATCCTTGGTTCAGGCCTAGGTGTGCTGGCAGACCTTATTACGGATGGAGTAAGCATCCCATATGATGAGATTCCTCACTTTCCGGTGTCTACTGTAGAAGGACATGAGGGTGAGCTATTGATTGGTATGATCGAAGGCCGCCGAGTCGTGATGATGAAGGGCCGCTTTCATATGTATGAGGGCTATGGACCGGAGGTAACGGCATTCCCTGTACGAGTTATGAAAGAGCTTGGTATAGCCAGTTTACTAGTAACGAATGCTGCTGGTGGAGTGAACACAGATTTCAAGCCAGGCGATCTTATGCTTCTTACGGATCATCTTAATATGACTGGACGGAACCCTTTAATAGGACCT
>DJUJ01000075.1:40040-44345 GCA_002438345.1 Paenibacillus sp. UBA6285 | reverse complement strand
TGCGGGAATCCTGGATCAACCTCTCAATCATGAAGAGGTGATGGAAACTGCTGAACGAGTGCGTGAGCGTTTCCTGAAGCTGGTCTTAGGCTTTATTCCAAAAATGTAATTTCGGGTACTGCATTTTGAATTACTGGGAGGTCATATCTATGACACAAGTGATTAAACTTAAGCCATTGACGCATGAACAGGTAGTGAAGGTAGTTAATTTGACTAAACCAAAATATATCGGATTTGCTAGCGCAAATGTCCGTGAAATGCAGGTGTAAGATGAGAGCTGTCGACATTATTCAGAAAAAAAGAGATGGTGGAGAGCTGAGTCGTGAGGAGATATCCTTCCTAATTCAGGGCTACAGTAAAGGTGAAGTCCCTGATTATCAACTTTCCGCTTGGGCTATGGCGGTTTATTTTCAAGGCATGAACGCGCGGGAGACCGGCGATCTAACGATGGAAATGGCGATGTCCGGTGATCAAGTAGACCTTAGCCCAATCGCAGGCATTAAGGTTGATAAGCACTCCACAGGCGGTGTTGGAGATAAAACAACCGTTGTACTGGCACCGTTGGTAGCCTCTGCTGGAGTACCTGTAGCGAAGATGTCCGGCCGTGGACTTGGGCATACCGGAGGTACACTCGATAAGCTGGAGTCGATCAGTGGCTTCTCTGTAGAGATGGATCGCGAGCGTTTCTTTGATCAAGTAGGAGAAATCGGAGCTGCTGTTATTGGTCAGTCGGGTAACATTACACCTGCGGACAAAAAGCTGTATGCCCGTCGGGATGTAACAGCGACTGTGGAGTCCATTCCACTAATTGCAAGCTCTGTAATGAGCAAGAAGATTGCGGCAGGAGCAGACGCCATCGTGCTAGATGTCAAAACCGGCAGTGGTGCTTTTATGAAGACGCTTGATGACTCCATTGCGCTTGCTCAGGCCATGGTTGACATCGGCACCCATTTGGGTCGCAATACAGTCGCGATCATCAGTGATATGGACCAGCCACTCGGATACGGAATTGGCAATGCGCTCGAAATCAAGGAAGGAATCGAGACCTTGAAGGGGCACGGGCCGAAGGATTTGCAGGAGGTCTGCCTTATTCTGGGCAGCCAGATGCTTGTTCTTGGTGGCAAAGCCAAGGATGAAGCGGAGGCCCGCTCGATTCTTATGACACATATTGAAGATGGCACTGCGCTGGAGAAATTCAAACAGATCGTGAAAGCGCAAGGCGGAGATGTGTCACAAATTGATTCTCCAGAGAAACTCCCTGCTGCAAAGCGGTTTATTGAAGTTAAAGCGAAGACCGGTGGGTTCATTGAGGGTATTCAGGCAGAGGAAATCGGCGTTGCCGCTATGCTGCTTGGTGCTGGACGTGAAACCAAGGAATCTGTTATAGATTTGGCTGTGGGTATTCAGCTTTCCAAAAAGGTCGGAGATGCTGTAGAGATCGGCGATACGCTTGCAGTATTGCATATCAACGATGCTAGTGACAAGAAGNNCTGAACCGGTTCCTCCGCTACCACTGGTATTTGCGCTTGTTACGAAGGATGTGGTAACACGGTACTAGCCAAGGTAATATAATTATTGTCATGACGAAGTCCGGAAATAGACAGTAAAACAGCGATCCTCCTATTACGGGAGGATCGCTGTTTTGCGTTTTTGGAGGAGCATCTACAAATGTTTATCGATAACATTGAAAATCTGAGAAGCCCCGTTACTTGTATTACACATTACTACTACAGTCTCACCACTAGCCGGATAGATAGCCGATCGGAAGGAAACACCGGGATCGTAGCCCATAATGTGGAACTTGAACACTTTTCCTTCTCGGAGGGTGATCCATACACCATAACCATAATATCCTTCACGATCCACATGCATGTGGGGAGTAAGCAACAATGATGTGAGTACTGGACTCAAAAGTGTATGGTTCATTAGCCCGTTCCAGAATAGCTGCATGTCGGGAGCGCTTGCGAAAGCTCCACCGTCAGCGCCTCCTTTTACCGGGATTGAATAGATGTTGGTTCTCCAGCTACCGTTCTCTTCCTCTATGTATCCGAGTGCACAGTTGGCAGGTAAGGCATCTAACGTAAAATAACCGGATTGCTCCATTCCACAAGGCTTAAAGATGTGAAGCTCTACATAATCGGAAAAGGACATTCCACTCAATTCCTCCACCAGAAGACCTAGCATGATATATCCGGCATTGTTGTAGTGGAAACGTTCGCCAGGGGTCCACATCATGGGGAGGTTTCGGAACATCGACACAAAGTCTTCAAGCTGCCGAAAAGTGTACATAGGTCGTGTCTTCCAAAGTTCTTCGAAATCATCCATGATCGTTTCATCAAAATAATCTGGAATCCCAGAGCTATGCGTAAGCAGCTGATGTATGGTAATTTCAGAACTAAAGAGAGGGAACTCTACCTTCTTCAGATAGTCTGATAATCTGCTTTCGAAAGAAATCAATCCCTGTTCAACCAGTTGGCAGACGGCAATTGCTGTGAATATTTTACATCCGGAAGCAATCCCGAACCGAGTATGAATATTGTTTTCGCGCTTATCCGATTTATTGGCATAACTGTAACAGCTGCTGGTGATTTCTTTATCATGTTGTTTTACCAGCACTATACCAGAGAAATTGTTCTGTTTAGCTTCTGCTTCAATACAATCTGCAAGGTGGTTCATCTGTATATTCACTCCTCTATAAGCCAGTTAGGTTCTTAAATAGCATTCGTTAAAAACTTTCATTTTCCTTTAAAGGGGCTTAAGTGAATACGAAAAAAAAGGAAATACTTTAAATTTGAAATAATTTTTAATCTCCCCTATAATAAAAATGCTCTGCAAGTGCTGATGGGCTTTTTTTAATTGATAACATCATTACTGCTTGCGATAAATTATTGTGATTATTTACTTAAAAATGGAATAATTTTCACCCTTTCTGACGAAACTGAAACACAGTACCTGTGATATGAAGGTTAACGTTCAGGAGGGGAACCATTGTGAGAAAAATGCGTTTTGCTGTGCTTGTGCTCTGCATCGCTGTGTCGGTTCTAGGGCCGATGACAGGCGCTTATGCGGAGGAAAAAACCAAGGGCTCTGGCAGTAATGCTGCCGCTGTAGACCTCGCGCCGGGAGCGCGTTCCGCGATTTTGATGGACGCAGGCACCGGCACTGTTATTTATGAGAAGAACAGCCATGATAAGCTGCCTCCCGCAAGTATTACGAAGATTATGACGATGCTACTAACAGTGGAAGCACTGGATGAAGGAAGGCTGCAACTGACCGATAAGGTGCGGACAAGTGAATATGCCGCATCGATGGGTGGATCGCAGATTTTTCTGGAGCCTGGTGAAGAAATGACGGTGGACGAGATGCTTAAAGGCATCGCTATGGCCTCCGGAAATGATGCTTCTGTGGCGATGGCGGAGAAAATAGCCGGTTCAGAGAGCACTTTTGTCGATCTGATGAATAAACGTGCAGAGGAGCTGGGTCTAAAAGATACCCATTTTGCCAACTGCAACGGTCTTCCAGCCGCCAATCACTATTCCTCAGCTTACGATATTGCGGTCATTAGTCGGGAACTTTTGAAGCATGAACAAATTATCAAATATACCGGTTCCTATCAGGATTACTTACGTAAGGATTCAACCAAGCCGTTCTGGTTGGTGAATACGAACAAGCTGGTGCGTTTCTACACTGGTGCCGATGGACTGAAGACAGGTTACACTGCTGAGGCTAAATTTTGTTTGTCTGCTACAGCTGCAAGAGATGGCCTACGTGCTGTCGCTGTTGTGCTAGGCGAGCCGAACACGAAGACGCGCAACAGTGAAGTGTCAGGCATGTTCGATTACCTGTTCTCGCAATATAAAGTACACACGATCCACAAAGAAGGGGATGCCATCGGCACTCTTAAGATTGAGAAGGGCGTAAAGTCCGAGCTGCCGATAACGGCGAAAGAGACATACAGTGTTCTTTTGAAAAAAGGTGTGACCCAAGAAGGCATTCGCCACGAACTAGTGCTGCCGGAAAGTGTGAAGGCTCCAGTGGCTGAAGGTCAATCCGTGGGCAAGCTGGTTGTCTACCAAGGAACCAATGTGATTAAGGAATATGAATTAAAAGCAGGGGAAGCAGTGCCGAAAGCAGGCTGGTGGAAGCTCTTTAAGCGCACAACTGGCTCAATGTTCGGCGTGGATTAAAAACAGTTTTTTTGTAGATTTCCCCCATGTACTCTGTAGATTCATAGGGGTTTTCTTCTAGTTTTGTCGTGAGGCAGGATTCCTGATTTGCCGCGTAGAAAACCTTGTCCTTGAAGGG
>DJUJ01000075.1:17336-40003 GCA_002438345.1 Paenibacillus sp. UBA6285 | reverse complement strand
GATATGTACTGTCTTTCAAGGTCAGTTTTCAAAGCAACGAAGAGGAGAGTGGCAAGCATGAATTCTCATGTGGAGATGGAGCATCACAGGGGTGTGTTGATTGTCCGTTTATCAGGGGAGCTGGATCATCACGCAGCCGATTTTGTAAGAATGGATATGGATGAAGCGATTATGCGTGGTCAGGTATCGCATTTGGTTCTTAGTCTTAAGCATCTGCAGTTTATGGACAGTTCAGGTCTAGGCGTGATTCTAGGAAGGTATAAACTGATCCACAGCAAAGGTGGAAAAATGGTTGTGTGTGATGCAACGGCACCTGTGAAGCGGCTTCTGGAAATGTCAGGCCTCTTCAAAATCATGCCCCTATATGACGACGAGAGCACTGCACTCTCGGATTTGGAGGTTGCGTTATGACTAATAGTAAGGCTGGTAACTTCATGAACGTGCAGTTCGCTGCACGCTCGGAGAACGAATCGTTCGCGCGTGTAGTTGTAGCGGCGTTCGTTTCCCGGCTTGATCCTACGATGGACGAGCTGAATGATCTGAAGACAGTTGTGTCGGAAGCGGTCACCAACTGTATTATTCATGGGTATGATAGTGATCCGGAAGGTATTGTGACCATTTCGGCATCACTGGACAACGAAACGGTACATCTAACCATTGAGGATCAGGGGCGGGGCATTGAGGATTTGGAACTGGCGCAACAGCCGCTGTATACCTCTAAGCCAGAGCTGGAGCGGTCGGGCATGGGTTTTNNCTATTATGGAGAATTTCATGGATGAATTTGAAGTCACTAGTGAACCGGGACACGGTACTTCTATCTCAATGAAGAAAACCATCGTCTCGAAAAAAGCTTTATACAATTAGGGGTTGGAGCCATGGATGCAGAGTCAAAAAAAGCTCCGCCGACCTATTTGGACGATGCGGAGGTCAAACGTCTTATCGCGCTCAGTCAGGCCGGGGATAGTCTTGCCCGCGACACGCTTGTAAGCTGTAATATTCGACTGGTCTGGTCGGTAGTGCAGCGGTTTATGAACCGCGGGTATGAGCCTGACGATTTGTTCCAGATCGGTTGCATCGGACTACTGAAGTCCGTAGATAAATTTGACCTCAGCTATGAGGTCAAGTTCTCTACTTATGCTGTGCCGATGATTATCGGTGAGATTCAGCGTTTCCTTCGTGACGATGGCACCTTGAAGGTCAGTCGTTCCCTTAAGGAAATGGCTAATAAGGTTCGTAAGATGAAGGATGAAATGTCTAAAACGCTTGATCGTCTGCCTACGATTGGTGAAGTTGCGGAAGCACTAGGGGTTACACCCGAAGAAGTGGTATTCGCCCAAGAAGCAAATAAGCCACCGACCTCTATCCATGAGACTGTGTTTGAGAACGATGGCGATCCGATCACGTTGATTGATCAAATCGCTGACGAATCACAGGAGCGTTGGTTCGATAAGCTGGCATTAAATGAAGCTATCGGAGGTCTCAGCGAACGTGAACGTCTGATCGTCTATCTTCGCTACTACCGTGATCAAACGCAGTCAGAGGTTGCCAGTCGTCTAGGGATCTCTCAAGTGCAGGTATCCCGGCTGGAGAAGAAAATATTGCAGAATATCCGTGAGCAGATTGCTCAGTAGGATAAAGATAATCATGTAATGACGCTTGTGAAAAAGCGAATTGGAAGAAAAAGCCGCCCCGAAAAGGGGGGGCTTTTTATGTGGAGGTGATCTCAATATGCATTCGCTCGGTGACGAGAATGTGATCACATGGTCTATGGATAGGGAAGAAAATCTGCTGACGATGTCGAATGTTTTAGAGGAATGGGTAGGTTGCACAAGTAAGGCTATACCGCATAGTCCTGATTTTTTGCGGGAACTTGTGTATGTAGTGGATCTTAATCGATATGATGCCTACATGGAAAGATTAAATGCTGGTCATATCAGTAGTCTTGAGTATCGGATGCAACTACCTACTGAAGGTCTAAAGTGGGTTCAAAGTATCGGCACGCCAATTCTAAATAAGGAGAACAAGGTCTGCCGAATAGATGGAGTTATGCTGGACATTACTGAACAAAAAATGGTGCAAATTCAATTAGAAAGCACATTTTCTTTGTATCAACAGATGTTCTCTAACCTTGACGTGGCGATTTGGTCTTATGATTACGTAGCAAAGAAAGTGTTGTTTATATCGGATGCCGTTCTCAATATTACCGGTTATTCCGTTGACCAGGCGAAAGAGGACGATTTTTGGTTCCGTATTGCTCATAAGGAAGAAGACCCCTTGATTCAGGAGATCCTATCAACGGCTCGGCAGGGGATTCCAAAGCTTAGTGAATATCAAATCATCCACGCAAGTGGTGAGCCTCGATGGATACAGGTCAGAATCATACCCAGTCTGGATGAATCCCAAGCGGTGGTTCGGCTTGACGGAATCATGGCAGATATCACGGAAAGAAAGTTGATGGATATTACATCAACAGTAGAAGTAGAGAACAAGCTGGTACAGCGTGAAGCAGAGTACAAACTTATTATCAATAACATGAAGGATATGATGGGTGTACTGGATCAGAAAGGGAATTTCATTGTAGCATCCCCCTCCTGTGAGACCCTAATCGGTATTCCTGTAGGCTTAATCAAGGACACTACCATACTAGAGTATATCGATCCAGATGAGCAAGAAATCTTGCGTGAACAGATATCAAATATTTTTCGGACAAAAGCAAGCAAGATGTTTTACAATCATTTTATTCATTCAAAAGGTTATATCCTAAATTTAGAATGTCTTGCTACTCCCGTTCTAGGTGAGGATGGAGAAGTAGTGAGTATTGTGATTGTAGCAAGAGACATTACTAAGAGAGTCCAAATGGAAAGAGAATTAAGAGAAAGCGAAGAGTTCAATCAGCAGCTGATCGAGGTAACTGCCAGCTCAATTTTGTACAAAGGAAAAGTCGCATGCATCTCTATATTTAGAGATATAAGTGATCGGATAAAAGCAGAAGAGGACAGACAACATGCAGAGCAGATTATTCGTGAGAGTGAGGAAAGGTATTTTCGCTTGCAGATGAGTCTGGACCAGTTCTCGCATGATCTTTTTGGTGTGATGAAGATTAGCCATATGGAACAGCGGTTAATTAGAGAAGTCAGAGATATACTGCAGGTAACCAATATTAATCTAATCGAAGTTGAATCTAACTATGATAAATTATGCGAAATTATCGAAACTGAGCAAGGGTATTCACTCAAGATCGGTGAGTTCCGAGGAAAAAGCTATTTACTATCGATTAACGAGAAGACCAGTTCATTGGAAATCAGTTCTATTCGTGTATGGCTTGAGACGATTACCCGTTATGTCAGTGTTCTCTTTTTTTATTTTTTTTTNNTTTACACGACTCAGCGCTTCAAGAACAGATTATCTGGTATCGTAAGCTGGATCTTCTTTTAGGTAATAAGTCTATCAATGCGGAACTTAGGGAACAGCTAGAACAGGTGGCAGAAGGTTTACTCGATGTTATCTATCAACTGCGGATTATTTGTAACGAGCTCAGACCCCCTGCACTAATCAATGAGGGCCTTATCTCTTCGCTGGAGACGTTATTTGAATTTACGCAGCTACGTACCAATTATCAGGTATATTTCGAGTCTGAAGCATTCACACATAAGTTAGATGATGAAGTGCTTATAGGACTGTACCGTATTGTGCAAGAGCTTTTAGCTAATGCAGCGAAGCACTCTTTTGCGACAGAAGTCCACATCACCTTAGCTAGTGAAGGCAAACAGATTCATTTGAATTATGAAGATAACGGAATTGGAATGAGTCTTCTAGGAGAGAATTCGCTTAAAAGTATGGGTATTTATGGTATGAAGGAAAGGGTTCGAAGTATGGATGGGACGATAGCATTCCACTCGCCAGAGAAAAAGGGACTAGCGGTCAATATATCTATACCTGCAGATTAATCATGCGGCATAACAATTGGATAGAGGTGTAGTAGTAGGCATGATTCAAATATTGTTAGTGGATGACCATCCATCTGTTATGGAAGGGACTAGAATGATATTAGAACAAGAGGGAGATATGAAGGTTACTCTAGCCAATTTAGCCCACGAGGTGCTTGAAATGGTGAGTAGTCATTCTTTTGACGTAATGTTATTTGATCTTCATATTGCGGATGTGAATGGGATTGATTTGGCAAAACAAGTATTAACAATGAACGCGGATGCGATAATCTTAATCTATACCGGATACGAATTTACTAACAAATTTAACTTGATGATCGAATCGGGGATATTTGGGTTTATCTCAAAAACGACCAATAGAGAGCAGTTGATTACTGCGGTACGCTGTGCATTAAGAGGGGAAGTCATTTTACCGCAGACCTTAGTCAAGCAGTTGAGAAAAGTATCGTCTAAAGGATTAGAAATCAATGATGAACAAACAACCTCTATGATTAGCAAAAGGGAACATGAAATGCTGACAGAAATTGCAAAAGGAAAAAGTAACAAGGAAATAGCAGAGATTGTGCTTATGAGTCAGCGTTCTCTCGAATATAGCTTAACGAATTTATTCCAAAAGCTAAATGTGAAATCTAGAATTGAAGCGGCTATAACAGCTAAACGGTTGGGGATATTAAAGGAATCAGATTTTACTAATTCATTGTGAAAATACGTAACAATCTTATAGATCGAAATCCCGTTCACTGGATGGTGAGACGGGATTTTTTGTTTAAATATAGGAAAGTGTAAGTTTTACCAATACTTTATATCTTTTATATTTCTCGCTTAAACGCTTACCGTTCTTATAGGGACGCCGGAGGCGTTTATGCTTGTGTGCTTTTTTGCGGGGGTACGCAATAATTTTGCGTGAGCACGCCATTTTTTTTCGGTTACCATATTCTGCTTACAGTTTATGATGAAATGGTTCCTAAGAATTACTAAAAATTGACTAGCGTAATGAGGTGCAGAAGGATGAAATGGTTTTATAATTTAAGAACAGCAGTGAAGTTAATCTCCGCATTTATGTTGGTATCGGCCATATTATGCTTCGTAGGATTCTATGGAATAAGCAATTTGAGTAAGATGGATGAGTCCATCGTGGATATGTATAACAATCGCTTAACACCGATTGCATATCTCGGTGAAGCGAATGAACTCTTTTTAACGAATAGAATAAATATCCGAGATATAAACTCGATGGCCAAAAACGAGGAAAAGAAAAAGGTATACCGAGATAAAATACATAAGAATGTCCAAAGTATTGAAGACATCATGATTAAATATAACAAGACAGAGTTGAGAGAAGAAGAATTAGAGAAGATGAAGGATTATCCTGAGATTTGGCAACGCTATATCACAAGTGTGGATCATGCGATTGAAATAGATAAGATGAACATCAGTAATGAAGAATATACGAATTATTTGCTAACAGGAGATTTACAGCTGGCTACTTCAGAGATGACGAATTTCCTGCAAGGTCTAATTGACATCAATATGAAGCAGGCACAGGGATCCAGTGATTACGCAAATAAACTATATCAATCCTCTCGTTTGATTACTTTTAGTGTTACTATCATTGCACTTCTTATCAGTGTGGGTTTTGGTTATCTAATCTCGCAAATTATCGCCCGGCCTCTTAATCAAGTGATGCGCTTGCTAGGCAAAGTAGCTAATGGAGACTTAAGCGAAACTTCGAATCTGGATTCCAAGGACGAGATCGGAAAACTCGCGAATTCCGTTAATGAAATGGTTCTGAACTTAAGGCGCACCGTTGGAGGCATTTTGTCCTCTGCGGAAAGTGTCTCGGCTGCTGCGCAGCAAATCTCTGCAAGTACTGAGGAAGTAGCTAGTGGTAGTATGAGTCAAGCCACTGCAGCACAAACGATGAATGAGTTATTCCGTGAATTATCTGAAGCGATTAATTCAGTAGCTCAAAGTGCAGAGCATGCCTCAGAGCTGTCAGATCAGACTATGCGTATTGCTCAGGATGGAGGTGCAGTAGTTACCGACTCCATACAAGGAATGAGGCTGCTAAACAATCAAATGTCTAGTCTAGAAGAAGGCTCTGATAAAATTGGGCAGATTATTGCGGTCATTGATGATATTGCAAAACAGACAAATCTGCTGGCCCTAAATGCAGCAATAGAAGCGGCTCGTGCAGGTGAACAGGGCCGAGGTTTTGCCGTGGTTGCGGATGAAGTAAGGAAGTTAGCAGAGCGGAGCAGTGAGGCTACGAAACAAGTCACGAATATTATTAAAGAAATGCAGAAGAATACGCAGCATAGCGTGAAGGCTGTCGTAGAAGGTGTAGCTTTTTCACAAAAAAATGGGGACGCCTTTGATCATATTCTCTCTATGGTGAACGAAACCGCACATAAAGTAACAGAAATAGCTGCTGCGAGTGAAGAACAGGCCGCACAATCATCAGAGGTGATGTACTCGATCGAGAGCATATCGGCAGCAACGGAAGAAATGGCGGCAAGCAGTAGTGAAACAGCTACGACGGCTAATGCATTAGCACAGCTAGCGGAGGAACTGAATGCTCTCGTATCTATTTTTAAAGTTAAATAAACACTGGCGTGGGTATCATCATTGATTGGAGAGGAGAAGTAGTGCAAAAGTTAAAAGTGCTCGTTGTAGCTACTTCAGTAATGATGCGTAAACAGATCTCGAACCTTATTTCGGAGGATTCAACTATCGAGGTCATTGGAGCTGCTCGAAATGCATCCGAAGCGGTTAGTATGGTTCAAGAACTTAGGCCTGATGTTGTGACTATAGATATAGAAGTGCCGGAATTGAATAGTTTAGTAGCACTCTCAAGCATTATGTCACAGCGCCCAACACCCATCCTTATTCTGAGCTCAGGGACAAAGGATGGAATAACAGCAACCATCACAGGTCTACAGAATGGTGCAGTGGACTTCATATCCAAGCCAATCCAGTCCTATGGACCTGATTTATCCAAAATAAAAGACGAGCTAATATTCAAAATTAAACAAGCTGCCCAAATCCCATTGAGAACCCTCATCCTTAATAATATAACTGTCTCCAGAGTGGTTACAGGACAACAGGATGAAGAAAATTCTAAGACCGGATGTATGGAAGAATTGGATCAAATCGTGACAATAGGATGTGGAGTAGGTGGCCCGAAGGCGCTTGAGATCGTAATTAGCTCGCTCCCGGCGAGCTTCCCATACCCCTTGCTAATCGTTCAGCATATGCCGCCCAAGTACACGGAAGTATTGGCAGAACGATTGAATCGGTTCTCAAGTGTACTAGTGGTTGAGGCGAAGGATGATCAGTTGGTACTCGGCGGAACGGCATATATCGCACCTGGTAATTGTCATATGACCGTAGTTCAGCAAGGGCAAGAATGTAGAATCAAACTTCACAAGAAAGCTCCAGTGAACGGGCAACGTCCATCCATTGATGTATTGTTCGATTCCATCTCTGGATTAAAGAGCCTGAAGCAGCATTTGATCCTGATGACCGGAGTGGGAAACGATGGCGCGAGAGGAATGCTCTCTGCTAAACAAGTAGGCGCCCAATCAACTATCGTAGAATCGCAAGAGACTTCTATTGTAAATGAAATGCCTGAAGCGGCGCTNNCTGGCGTTTGGGTGTGTGGATTATGAAGTGTCGTCACATTTGTTAGCCACGAAGATCATGGAGGTTACGGGGGAGTTGCGGCGGTAGGTGGGGGAAGAGTTTTTAGAGCCTTTTTTATAAAGGCTCTTTTTTTTGTAGCTAAAATTACTGCTCCGGTTATTACCAGTATACTTATGATAAACAGTTGTGACTTTACTATTATTGGAAGTCAGCTTATGATCCTTATAGAAGTTATTATTTTAAGGTTACATAATCTCTGAAAGGTATGATTAACTATGGCAATTAGATTTTATAAAGTTAATGATGAGTATGGATGTTTTTCGAATTTCTCAAAGCACGGATTTGAGTTAGATGGGAAGTATTGGCATACGAGCGAGCACTATTTTCAAGCTCAGAAGTTTGTTGGTAGTATCTATGAAGAAGAGATACGAGTAGTGGAATCACCTATGGATGCGGCAAACATGGGACGTGATCGGAATAAACCTTTAAGAGTAGATTGGGAACAGGTAAAGGATGAAGTGATGAAAAAAGCTGTCTTACAAAAATTTCTGACCCATCTTGATATTCGGGAGATTCTAATCTCTACATTACCTGAGGAAATCATTGAAGAAACAACCAACGATTATTATTGGGGGTGTGGTTCAAAGGGCACAGGTAAGAATATGCTTGGAAAAATTTTAATGGAGGTCCGTTCGACTCTTGAACTAGAATAGACTTGAACCCAGACACATGCGATCACATAGCCATGTGTTTTTTACTTCGTTCCCTCCAAACAACTTCTGTGAGCAATCCATTTAATGTTAATCCACTCCAAGCTATAAAGGGGAAGACGCCAGCATGTCCATTCTACAAGTAGAGAATCTCTCAAAAGAATATAAAGGCAAGGGCAAAATGAATGTATTTCAGGCGTTAAACGGGATAAGCCTGAGTGTGGACAGCGGGGAGTTTGTGGCGATTATGGGGCCTTCAGGGAGCGGAAAAACAACGCTTCTGAATATCCTTAGCGGAATCGACACGGATTATATTGGGGTTGTGTGAATTGCAAAGACTAGTATAAGTGAGATATCCAAGAACGAGCTTGCGCTTTTTCGCCGGCAGCGAATGGGGTTCGTTTTTCAGGATTACAATCTGCTGGATAGTCTGACCCTACGGGAAAATATTATGGTGCCCTTGGTGCTGGATGACCAAGAGGTAGATGACATCAATGCCAAGACGGATGAGACGTTATCTCTATTTGACCTCGGTGAGGTGAAGGACAAATATCCTTATATGGTTTCAGGGGGACAGCAGCAGCGAGCGGCGATCAGCAGAGCGATTATTAATAATCCGGAAGTGATTTTTGCGGATGAGCCTACGGGGAATTTGGATTCCAAATCCTCGAGTACGGTGATGAAAACCTTTGCCAAGCTGAACACTCTGAAAGGAGCGACGATTGTGATGGTCACGCATGATCCTTTTGCGGCCAGCTATTGTAATNNTTATCAAGGATGGGAAAGCTCTATTAGAGATTGCTAGAGAAAATAAAGAGCGCAGAGCATTTTTAGATATGATTCTGAAGAACCTGGCCTTTATTGGAGGGGGAGAAGATGACCTTTAGAAGAATGGCTTATCAGATCTTTAAGGCGAATCTTAGAAGATATTTGTTATTTTTTCTATGCAGCAGCTTTACGATCATGATCTTCTTCATCTTTTATTCGCTCTATACGAACCCTGATTTTAATGACCCTTATCAAGTGAATGGGATGGTATCAGGTAATTTATATGCTCCTTTTCTTGTTATGCGAGTGTTTGCTGTTCTGTTTATTCTGTATGCTCAAATGGCCTTTGTGAAATTCAGAAAAAGCGACTACGGGCTGTTAATGGTCCTGGGGATGACGAGTCACAATATCCGTAAAATAATTATTTTCGAAAATAGCATGATCGCTATAGCTTCGATTCTTATCGGTTTAGGTGCAGGAACGGTCTTCTCAGGTATTTTTTTCTTCTTCGTTTCGAAGTTTGTTGATATTGGGGACAGTGCTTTTACACTGACGATAGATAGTTATTTGCATACAATTATATTCTTCGCAGTCATATATATAGTAGTAATTGCAGTCAATCTATTGTTAACCTTGAGATACAACATGGTGCGTCTATTAAAAGAATCCAAAACCGCAGAACGCAGCCTGATTCATGGGAAAATCGCTGGGTTCATCGGAGTCGTACTTTTAGGAATCGCTGTTTATGATATGCTTAGTCATTACAGTTATACTAACGGCAATGCTATGTTGAGAAGTATCGGAATTAGTATAGTGGGAGTCTATTTCTTGATGTCTGGACTTGGGGGTTGGATGCAACTCATCCTATCGCGATCGACCGGATCTTATTATAAGCACCTGCTGTTCACCTCCGATTTGAACTATACCCTTGGACGGTCTCGAATCGTGCTTTCTCTCATCACCTTCCTCGTCTTCATCACGATTTCTCTAAGTAGTATTATATTTTTTATAACCTGGGATTCTCAAAAGATTGCGGTTAAGAATAACCCGTATCATATCGCCTATACCGAAGTATTTGGGAAAAATAGCATTACACCAGAGGCACTCAACGAGATCACGGATCATGGAGCCACACCTCTGATTTCACACCAAGAACTGGAATATATCGATTTGTTTGATTTCAAAATATTCTCGGACCAGGGCATAAACTCTTTAACCGGCAGCGATTATCATGTAGAGAAAGGTCACTTTCTTAATCTTGCTTTAGTTGCTCAAGGAGAGGAGCTTAAGAATCAAAGACCAGAAATGCCAACTTTTGAAATGCAGCTTTCCTCCGGCAACCAAACGCTGCACTCACAAGGGTTCGTATTAAAAATGGTATTCAATCCTGTGCCGATTCTCATGAATGGACTTCATATCATTGTGAATAAAGATGATTATGCGGCTCTGAAAGCGGAGCATATGAATGCGATCGGGAATCTTCAGCTCCTTAATTTCAAGGATTGGAAGAAGACAGGAGAAATAGATGCTAAGTTAAATGCGGCTTTAGCTAAATATAACAAGGACAATACGGAGTCCTGGTATGGGGATGATCGGCATGATGTCAGTGCATTCTCCACCAAGTCTAGAATAAATGAATATTCACAGCTACAGGAGTCTGGCCGATTTGGAATTATCATATTTACGTTTGTAGGTCTACTATTTTTTATTGCTTCCGGTGTAGTGTTGCATTTCAGTATCTTGACGGATCTGGAGCGAGCGAAGATCAAATTCAGGAAGCTGAACAAGATTGGGATTACTTCTAAGGAAGCTGCCCAAATCGTAGGAAAACCCTTTAAAGTACTGTTTTTTCTCCCTTATGTATTAGGTACAGCGCTAGCTACTTTTTATGTAGTTAGTTCTTCTAGGATTGAAATGTCTACAGCCCTGGCTCCCTTTGCTTTCTGTCTGTTAGTAGGCGGGGCGTATCTTGTGTTTCAAGTACTCTTTTATAATGTATATACCAAAATATACACTCGTAACATGCTGACTCATATCCAATTACTCGAAATTCCCTTACCAGAAGAAAAGTGATACCAATTTAATTCCAAATATGATAATCTAAACAAACGAAAAAACGTGGGGGGATTCCGTTTGAAGAGGGTTTTATCCAGAATTGCAGCGGCATTGTTGATCTTGACCCTAATTACTATAGTCACTTGCTTCTATATTGGTGAATTCACCTATGCGTATTTATTGATTTTAGTACTATTTTTCGTATTTGCGGGTATGGGGCAGCTCTACAAGCTTAAGAATGATGAGTATATGTACAAAAAGTTAAATAAAACCGATCAGTATGAGGACTATACTAGATGATAACATTCATTACATTACCAAAACACCCCACTTTAGGCGATGCCTAATCAGTGGGGTGTTTCTTTGTGTCTATATCTTTATTTCTTACCGTTACGCTCAAGAATCATATCTACGAACAGATCGATTTGCGCAGTAATGGCAATAGGATCATAGCGGTAGAAGGTATCAAAATCGTTGTAAAACAGATGATCGTTCTTCGCGGCAGCAAGTCCGTTCCAGACTGGTGATTCTTTTAGTTCCTTCAGCTTATCCCCTTTTTTATCAGGATCATAAGTAGTTAGGAACATGTAGTCGGCTGCATATTCTGGCAATAGCTCCATAGATAGCTGCAGTGTTTGGTTGTCGTTGCTGTTCTTAGTAGGCATTTTCAGTTTAAGTGCATTATAAAGGGCTTGTCCACCACGGCCAGCATTGTTACCGAAGGTCCACAGCTCACCTTTGTCAGTCAGCTCATAGATTCCGAATGTATCATTTTCATTCACGACACCTTTAAGCTTTTCGCGACCTTCAGCAGCCTTTTTCTCAAAGTCAGCAATGAATTGCTCGGCTTTGTCAGGCGCTCCTACAATATCTCCGAACAGTTTTACGGTTTCATAGATATTCGTAGCGGTTCCGTACGGAATGTGAATGGTTGGAGCAATTTTGGATAAAGCATCGTAGTTGTCATCGTACATAACGACTATTAGATCAGGTGTAAGTTCTAGAGCTTTCTCTGCGTTGACTGGAGCACCGACATCTTGTGTATTTTTGAGTAAATCTTTTAAGAAGGGGTTGTCAAAAGTACTAGGTTCGACACCTACAACGTTAGCTCCAACGGATAGCAATTCGCCGCCATAATAATCTGTAACGATACGTTGAGGTTTAACTGGTATTTGCACAGTACCTTTAGTGGTTTCATAGTTACGCGTTTCAGTAGCGGAAGCATCAGGAGCAGCCGTTGCTTCTGCAGTCGGGGCTGTTGTTGCTTCGGTTGTAGCTGTTGGTGTATTAGATGAAGCGTTGTTATTTCCCCCGCAGGCGGCCACAAATACGGACAATAACATTGTGAGCGCCAGGATGGGGAAGAGGGTCTTTCTTTTAAACATGGTAAACCTCCCTATGTATACGTGTTAACTAATAATAATGAGAATCATTATCAACGTTATTTTCAATTTGAACACTATCAAATCTAAGAATGCCTGTCAATGCAATAAATTAAATAGCACCAATTAAATCTATCTATTGCCAAACCTAAGAAATGTAATTTACAATAGTCTGATGATAATGAGAATCAATTTCATAGAAATAGGGTGGCATTCATGAATCAACAGATAACTACCAGGATAGGAGCCGATAAAGGAGTAGTTAAACGAGAATTTCGTTCACGTCCTTGGGCGGCAACATTAATCTTGGTTGGCGGTCTGGCGCTATTATTATTAGGTATAGCTGTTTCCGTCTCCTTCGGCGCAGCAGATATTAAGCTGTCTGTGGTGTGGTCAGCTGTGTTTCACTTTGATCCGGAGATCATGGATCATCAGATTATTAGAGAATTAAGATTACCTCGTGTACTTGGAGGGGCAATGATAGGGGCTAGCTTTGCAGTTGCAGGCGCCATTATGCAGGGGATGACGCGAAATCCATTGGCTGATTCAGGTCTGATGGGTATCAACTCAGGTGCAGGATTTGCGCTCGCACTGTGTTTTGCCTTTTTTCCAAATTTATCGTTTATGTATTTGATTCTATATTCTTTCGTGGGTGCCGGCGTAGGCGCGGGCGTCGTATACGGAATTGGATCACTTGCCAAGGGAGGATTAACTCCTGCTCGTTTAGTACTGGCGGGTGCTGCTTTTAGTGCACTTTTGTCGGCGCTGAGTGAAGGGGTAGCTTTATATTTTCACATCGGTCAAGATTTGGCTTTCTGGTACGCCGGAGGCTTGGCTGGGACGAAATGGATTCAACTCAAAATTATGTTCCCTTGGATAGGAGCTGCTTTAATTGGTGCAATGGTAATCTCTCGATCGATCACGATGCTCAGTTTAGGTGACGATGTTGCGAAAGGTCTAGGTCAGCGTACAGGGCTTGTGAAGTTGGCAGGCGCATTAATCGTATTGATTTTGGCCGGATCATCGGTTGCCGTAGTTGGTGCAGTTGGTTTCATTGGACTTATTATTCCGCATTTGACACGATTTTTTGTGGGTGTCGATTACAGATGGATCATTCCTTGTTCAGCGATTCTTGGCAGTCTACTTGCTGTATTTGCAGATTTAACTGCGCGGATGATTAATCCACCTAATGAAACGCCACTTGGCGCTATTATTGCACTGATCGGTGTACCTTTCTTCCTTTATCTTGCACGTAAAGAAAGGAGGGAGCTGTAATGATGGAAAAGACTACATTCGGTTCCTTCGAAGCCGCCAAGAATAAACGGGGCTTAATTATAATGATTTTGTTAGTTGTACTGATAGTTATTGCTTTTATTATTAGTATGAATACAGGATACATACGTTTAACTCCTATGGAGTTAATTAATACATTGTTCGGTAAAGGAACCGATAAGCAGGAGTTAATCTTGTTTCAGTTTCGGTTACCACGTATTGTGATCTCCGTTCTAATTGGAGCAGGTCTGGCTGTATCCGGTGCTGTGATGCAGGGCGTCTTTCGCAATGCTTTGGCGGACCCTGGTATCTTAGGGATTAATGCTGGTGCAGGAATCATGGTTATGCTGTTAATTTCTTTTTACCCGACGGCAACCGCGGCTCCAGTGTATCTGCTGCCGATGGTAGCGTTCGTAGGTGCGGGGGTAACAGCTGCCTTAATCTATGCTCTAGCTTATAAGCGGCACCAAGGAATATCGCCTATGCGCCTACTGTTGACTGGTGTAGCTGTCGCGCNNGCAGCTGGGATGAGTGCAGCTATGATCGTGCTTACACTAAGGCTTGATCCAGAAAAATACCAATTCGTCGCTACCTGGCTGGCAGGTAGCATTTGGGGAACAAGCTGGAAGTTTGTACTTTCTCTTCTACCGTGGATTCTTATTCTGGTGCCTTATGTCATCTATAAGGCAAGGGTGATGAACGTACTGAATCTAGGGGAGCAGACCGCTGTGGGACTTGGTGCCGCAGTAACGAAGGAACAATTTCGGCTTCTTGCGGCTGCAGTAGGGTTAGCAGCGGCGAGTGTCGCTGTCAGCGGCGGCATTGGTTTTGTGGGATTGGTCGGACCCCATTTGGCGAGACGGCTAGTTGGACCGAAGCATCAACTCATGCTTCCAACTTCGGCACTGCTTGGGTCACTGCTCGTTATTACAGCGGATACCATTGGACGATGGATCCTTCAGCCGTCTGAGATTCCTACGGGTATCGTTGTTGCTGTGATTGGAGCACCATACTTTTTGTATTTGTTAGCCCGTACGAAATCTTGATGAAAGTAGGCTGATCTCTCACCAGAAGGAGCGAATTCTTACCATGTTGCGTCGTTTTTTTGCTTACTATAGGCCCTATAAGGGATTGTTTATTCTTGATTTTTCTTGTGCTATTGCTGCTGCACTACTTGAACTGGTCTTTCCGCTGGCTGTTAACCGGGTAGTAGATGATCTTCTACCAACAGGCAATTGGAAATGGATACTATATTCTTGCCTTGGCTTGCTAGGAATTTATATCGTCAGTTCCTTCATGCATTTTGTCGTCACTTACTGGGGGCATAAGCTGGGGATTAATATCGAATCGGATATGAGAAAGAAATTATTTGATCGTGTACAGAAGCTGTCTTTCAATTTCTTTGACAATAATAAGACGGGTCATTTGGTTTCCCGGATGACAAATGATCTGATGGACATCGGTGAGATTGCCCACCATGGTCCCGAGGATCTTTTTATAGCAGTAATGACTCTGCTCGGTGTGTTTGGCATTATGCTCAGTATCAATTGGCAATTAGCTATTCTGACGTTTGTTATCGTTCCGCTTATGATTTATTTATCCATGTACTTCAGTCGCAAGATGTCCAAAGCCTTCAAGATCATGTTTGCAGACATCGCAGATTACAATGCACGCGTGGAGAACAATGTTAGTGGAATCCGCGTTGTGCAAGCTTTTGCTAACGAGAATCATGAAATTTCCCGCTTTGCGGTGAATAATGAGCGCTTCCGTATTACGAAGCTATTGACCTATCGGATTATGGCATGGAACTCATCCTTTAGCTTTATTTTAATGAAACTTATCTCTCTATTCGTTCTACTCTGTGGAACATATTTTGTAATTCAGAAGCAAATGACTTACGGTGAATTCATTGCCTTTGTGATGTTGTCCAATGTCTTCTTAGGACCGTTGCAACAGATTAACTNNTCGGTCATTGAGACATATCCAAAAGGTATTGCTGGTTTCAAGCGTTATCTCGAATTGCTGGAGACGGAACCGGATGTCGCTGATGCTAAAGACGCCAAGCCAATTCATGAACTTATGGGGAATATTATCTTCAATGATGTGGCTTTCGCTTACAGCGATAAAGAAAAGGTTCTCCGCAATGTGAATCTATCGATTCCAGCAGGAGAAACTGTTGCTCTAGTCGGTCCATCCGGTGCGGGTAAAACAACGCTATGTAGTCTATTGCCTCGTTTCTATGATGTAAGTGGAGGTAACATTACCATTGATGGAATGGATATTCGCTCGATGACGCTTGAATCTCTTCGTTCCCATATCGGGATTGTACAACAAGATGTATTCCTGTTCGACGGAACCATCCGTGAGAATATCGCTTACGGGCGGTTGGGAGCCTCCGATGAAGAAATCTGGGAGGCAGCACGGCGCGCTCAACTGGAAGATCTGATCAAGTCCCAACCTGCTGGACTCGACACTATGATCGGGGAACGGGGCGTCAAGCTCTCCGGAGGTCAGAAGCAGCGGCTATCCATTGCCCGGATGTTCTTGAAGAATCCAACGATTCTTATTCTGGACGAAGCCACATCGGCCCTGGATACCGAGACGGAGTCTGCTATTCAGGAGGCACTTGCGGAGTTGTCACAAGGTCGTACGACGCTGGTTATTGCTCATCGGCTGGCAACGATCAAGAATGCCGATCGTATTGTTGTCGTTGCGGAAGGCGGTATCGCAGAACAGGGCAGACATGAAGAACTGTTACAGACTACCGGAATTTACAGTCGACTACATGAGGCTCAATTTGGGGCGTAAGCAGCTCAGTTCATCAATAGAATATACTTTTGGAGGGACATAATGAACAATCAACTGGAATTATACGATGTAACTATTATTGGAGGCGGACCTGCTGGGATGTATACAGCTTTTTATAGTGGAATGAGAGACCTCAAGACGAAGTTGATTGAAGCGAAGGATGAGCTCGGAGGAAGAATGCTTATTTATCCTGAAAAAATGATCTGGGACGTAGGTGGCGTAACGCCGACTCTCTGTCATCAGCTGATCGGGCAGCTCAAGGAGCAGGCTCAGACCTTTGAACCAACCATTGTGATGGGGCAGCTAATCATGAAACAGGAGAGACAAGAAGACGGGACGTATATCTTAACCTCATCAACTGGCGAACAACACTGGACACGAACCGTCATTTTGGCAATTGGCTACGGAATTTTACAAATGGCTAAGCTCGAAATTGAAGGTGCAGACCGCTATGAAGTGACAAATCTTCATTATACCGTTCAGGAGCTAGAGCCATTCCGTGGCAAAAGAGTGCTGATCTCCGGTGGAGGTGACTCCGCAGTTGACTGGGCGAATGAACTGGAGTCCATCGCAGCAAGTGTAACGATTGTGCACCGTCGTGAACAGTTTGGTGGTCTTGAGAAAAATATTGTACGGATGAAGGAATCTTCAGTCAATGTCCGCGTGCCCTATACAGTAAGCCAATTACACAGCAGTAATGGGGAAACGATAGATCAGGTGACGATCATCCATATAGAGACAGGTGAAACAGAGCAATTTGAAGTGGATGCAGTTATCGTAAACCATGGTCTTAAGAGCGATTTTGGACCGTTAAAAGAGTGGGGCCTTGATATGGGCGAATGGTGTGCGAATGTATCTGATAAGCTGGAGACCAATCTCCCAGGCATATTTGCAGCTGGTGACTTTGTGGATTATACGAGTAAGGTACGTTTAATTGCAGGTGCTTTCACGGATGCGGTTCTGGCGCTTAATAGTGCCAAGCTGTACATAGATCCAACTGCGGCTAAAGTTGCTTATGTGTCTTCTCACAATGAGCGGTTCAAGGAGAAGAATAAGGCGCTTGGTGTCGTTGACGACCATTAATAGCTGTAAATTCAAGGAATAGGTTTGATTTTAGTGTTGAGCGTGTAGGGCTTCTTATCCATTTCGGGAAAATCTTGAACAAGGAGCAGCAGGCTGTAAAGTGGGTGGCGGATTTCAATCAGAAGCTGGAAGCGAAGAAAGCGGAATTGACCGATCTGATCGCAGCTCACAGAAAGGTGGCCATAATCGAAATAGCTGGTAAAGAGCTATACCTTTATGGATCCTCTTATGGGCGAGGAGGGGAGATCTTATATAATGGATTAGGGCTACATGCTCCTGATCTTGTATAAGATGTAGCTTTTAAGGAAGGCTGGGCTTCCCTTTCTCTCGAAGCGCTGCCCGAGTATCAAGGAGAAGCTGATTATATATTCCAGGGCTTCAGCCGTGGTGTGGAGCAGGATAAGCTGGATATGGACAGCGTCTTCTGGCAAAGCCTACCTGCTGTTAAGGCAGGTCATGTGTTCACTTACAATCTCAAAACTTGTTATCTCTCTGATGCTTATGCGCTGGACAAGCAGCTGGATGAGATTGTAGCGGCTTTCTTTCTATTGACTATAATGGCTCTTATGATAGTGTTTAGAATAATCCGTTAACGGAATATTATTAGGCATGAAAGGAATGGGGATTTCATGACAACTTGGAATTTACAAGGAACCGTAAGTCATTTGTTGATATGTAATGGTAGCAGCTGCAAGAAACACAAAGGTGAAGAGGTAGCTGAAGCGATAGAAGATGAGATTGAAAAGCAAGGTGCACAGAGTCTTATACATACGACGGTAACCCGTTGTAATGGTAGATGTTCAGATTCCTGCGTCGTGATCGCATACCCTGAAGGCGTGTGGTATAAAGAGATCACACCTAAATCAGCGAAATCGCTAGTACGGAAGCATTTACAGGGCGAGAGACTTGAAGATCATCTACTGTACACATATGATGGGCAGCTGATTGCAGCAGATGACAAGGGAGCTAAAGGGAAGAAGAAAAAATAGCTGTTCACTGATCGAAGCTTCGTAGCTACGTGAAATCAAAGTAGAAATGATTGAAATACCGTCGATGTGCTGGCGGTATTTTTTTATAATTCATACGTCACACTATACATCATCCGTATATTTCTAGGAGAACCGATTGTCTTTTAAGGATGACAACGTCATTTCTTTTTATGCAGGAGAGGATTATCATTGAATGAAAGGAAGATCTAGGGGGAATAGACTTGTTTAAGAGGTTTTCTGTTGATGATAGTGTTCTGGATCAGACGGATTTTGCACGAGATGAGGTTCAATATAATTTGATTTATCGAATTCGTGAATATGAAGATGCAGTTAAGATTAAATCTGATGTGAGAAGCTGATTTTCACGCAATCCTCAGGGTACAACCCTTGGCTATGGATTTCACAGGAAATGGGTCTGGAGCAGAGAAGGGATCTGATACAGAAGCTTGTCGAGTATGTGAAGGATCACGATTTTCCAGGAGTGTCAGCAGAACCAGAAATGGCGCAGGTTTTTGCGGAATTTTTTTGTGAATTTCATGAGAAACTTTTTCATACATATATGATGCTTGAGGCTTATCACTGCCTAGTGGTAAAGAAGCCCGCAAATGTAGGAGGATACTTACGGCTTGCGACTGAAGAATACAGTACTACAATCGCAGGATTCATGGCAGGCTTCTCAGAGGATGCTTTTGGCAGACCTGTTCAGCCTGTAACGATGTTGCCAATGGCCAAAGAGGCCGCTAGCTCAGGTAGGTTGTACCTATGGATCGATGATGGTATCCCAGTCTCCATGGCTAACATCGCTCACCAGACTTCGAGACATGCTCGAATAAATGATGTGTATACTCCACGCACTCACCGAAAGAAAAGGGTACGCCAGCGCAATCGTAGCAGAATTATGTTCATAATTGCTTCATGAAGAGGTAACACCAATGCTTTATGCCGATGCCAAAAACCGGGATTCCAACAAAGTATATCAATCGATTGGTTTTGTGGAGGCGGGCAGAATTGCAGATATCAAATTTGACTTGCGCCCCTAACGTTGACTATGCTATTAAAAAGTGAATATAATAACACTTCATATAAGGTGGCGCATGGGGGAGAGGGTACGATGGAGAGGCTGCAGGTATGGCCGGAGAAGTTTAAAAAGTTTTTTCTGAACAATAAATTTGTGGTAACCTTACTCATTTTTTTGTTAATTGGGATAACTGTTCTGGTGTTCTCAAAGATACCGTTTATTTTCACTCCTATATCTGTATTGCTACATACGGTAGCTGCACCATTGTTACTATCGGGTATCGCGTATTACTTGCTGAATCCGCTAGTAGACCGAATGGAAAAAAGATTCAGGATGAAACGTGTGTATGCAATCATCATTCTTTATCTGTTAATTGCGGGTATCATCACGCTGATTCTGGTAATGGTGATTCCAATTCTTCGTACGCAATTATCTGGTTTGATCGACGAATTTCCAAGGTATAGTGACTTGATCCAGGAACGATTTATGAATCTGACGGGTACTGAATTCTTTGGCCAAATTCAAGATAGTATAGGAACCAACCTAAGTGAGATAACCACTAAGATTACGGCTTGGGGCACTTTTTTTCTGAATAATGCTCTGACAGGCGTAGGCAGCTTCGTAGGAGCAGTTACGGAGATTGTGCTGGCGGTGGTAACGACGCCGTTTATTCTATTCTACTTGCTTCGTGATGGAAAAAGATTGCCGGATTACATTCTGAAATTCGTTCCTACCGCGCTGCAGCCGCAGACTCGGATGGTGATGTCGGAAATGAACGCTCAGGTGTCCTCTTATATTCGAGGGCAAATTATAGTAAGCTGCTGCATTGGTGCGCTGCTTTATATTGGCTATTTGATTATTGGTCTGGAGTATTCGCTTGTCCTTGCCATTGCTGCTGCTTGTACAGCAGTTGTTCCATATTTGGGCCCGGCAATTGCTATTACACCAGCCTTAGTTGTGGCCATGGTCACTTCACCATTTATGCTGCTGAAGATGATCATCGTCTGGACGGCTGTACAGTTGATTGAAGGGAAGTTTATCTCTCCACAGATTATGGGCAAGTCGCTGAAGATTCATCCAATCACTATCATTTTTGTTATTATTTTCGCTGGTAAAATGTTCGGCGTTCTTGGCATTATCCTTGCAGTTCCTGGTTATGCGGTACTCAAGGTGGTATTTACACATATCTTTCAATGGTTCCGGTTCCAGTCCGGATTGTATAAGCAGATTGAAGAGAATAAGGAATAATGTGGAAGGGTGAAATGTAATGGTAGGACCGATAGCAGTAACCTCTTACGGTGAGCTTCAAGGACGAGAGGAGAGTGGCGTGAACGTTTGGCGTGGAATCCCTTTTGCCGCTCCGCCAGTTGGAGAGCTTCGATTTCGTGCGCCGCAGCCACCAGAAGCTTGGAGCGGAATTAGAGATGCTTCTGAATTTGGTCCAGTTAGCCATCAGCCAGCGGATACGAGGGGTACGCGTTTCGGTGGCCTAACACCTCGTCATTCTGAGGATTGTTTATACTTAAATGTATGGTCACCTGCGTCCCTAGGCGAGTCACTTCCTGTAATGGTCTGGATTCACGGGGGTACATTTGTGACTGGTGCTGGAAGTCANNGTAGTCTTGGTGACGATTAATTATCGACTGGGACCGTTTGGATTCATGCATTTGTGTTCGCTTGGTGATGGATTTGCGTCTAATCAAGGCTTACTGGATCAAATTGCCGCGCTGGAATGGATAAAGCTTAATATAGCAGCCTTTGGGGGCGACCCGCAGCGAGTCACGGTATTCGGAGAGTCAGCTGGCAGCATGAGTATCGCTGCACTCTTGGCTATGCCTGCTGCGAAGGGATTATTTGCTGGAGCGATCATGCAGAGTGGGGCCGCTCAGACTCTGCCAAATCAGCAGGGAAAAGATATTGCAGCAGCATTACTTTCTGAATTAGGTATTTCTCCTGATGGGGATACTAGCCTTCTTAATACATTATCAGCAGAACAAATGATTGAAGCAGCCACAAGAATGACCATTAAATTAACGGGTGGTTCAATAGGTATGTTATTTCAGCCTGTCATTGATGGGGATACGCTTCCTGTAGATCCTGCACAGGCTGTGGCAGCGGGATCGGCCCAGGGTATCCCATTGTTGATTGGAACCAATCGGGATGAGGGTAACTTGTTTTTTAGAGGAGAAATGCCTGGTGCAGACTTTGAGGAATCGCTCAAGGCACTAGAGCAAATGATGGGAACTGGAAGTCTGGCGGAGATTTCCAGCCACTATTCTTCTACATGGGAGGGACAGGCGGAGATTCTAACGGATCTTTATTTCTGGGGTACCTCTATATCCTTAGCAGAGAGTCAATTGGCTTATGCACCTGTCTGGATGTATCGTTTTGATGGAACAGTCCCTGGCCATCCATTGTTAAACAAAGCTGTGCATGGTGCAGAAATTGTCTATGCCTTTAATAATCTGTTTCATGTATCTCGCCTGGGTGCGGAAATTACACCGGCGATGCAGAAATTGGCTGAAGGTATGCATGAGGCTTGGATTGCCTTCGCTCATCGAGGAAACCCGGCTACATCTGAGCTGCAATGGCCGAAATATAATCTGGGAGAACGTGCTACGCTGATCTTNNATACATGAAGGTCCAAGGATTTAATCATGTAACGGTAAATGTAAGTGATTTCTCGCGCTCATTGAATTTCTATACAGGAATTTTGGGCCTTCAGCTAATCCACAAAGGGAATACAGATGCCTATCTGGAATGGGGGAACGCTTGGATTTGCCTCATTGAAAAGCCAGAATATACTGAATCAACGGGTAGTGTTATTAGTATAGACCACATTGCCTTTAGTATAGCGGAAGAACATTTCGAGGAAGCTGTACAGGTACTCCATGCCCACGAAGTACGAATCATTAGGGGACCTGTTAAACGGGGAGTAGGCTGGACGGTCAACTTTCTCGACCCAGACGGGATACAGCTAGAGCTGCATA
>DJUJ01000075.1:367-17202 GCA_002438345.1 Paenibacillus sp. UBA6285 | reverse complement strand
AAATAGCAGGCATCTTGGTCTCTCTTGTGACATGGAGACTACTTTGACGAACCCCTCGGTCTGAAAGACCCGTAGCGGCTACGAGATATTTATGAACGGTTTGAGCAAACTGCAAACTCTCTTTTCGGGTGTAATAGGTCTCTGTGCCACTTGGGTTACTCTTGCTGCCCTCCGCAATACTATTCGCATGAATCGAGATGAACAGATCGGCTTTAACGTTGTTAGTTAGTTTAGATCTATCCTGTAGAGTGGGATATGTATCATCACTTCGGGTCAGCACGACCTCAAAATTAGGATCGTTCTTTAATAATTCAGCAATTTTCAGTGCAGTTGGCAACGTAAAATCCTTCTCATTGAGCTTATTCACACTTATGCTCCCCGGGTCTTTCCCGCCGTGCCCAGCCTCAATGACGATCAGCTTCTTGCCAGTATTGCTAGTTGCAGGTGGCGGTGTTGTGACCGGTACTTCAGGTGAAGTGGTTGCAGGAGGCGTGGTGCTTGTCCCATTTAGATCGACTATAATAAGTCCATCGTTAGCATTTGTCACACTGTAGTTATTCGCGCTGTTCAGATCAATAACGATCCGGATCGTAGATGGGGTACTACTGAATAATGAATACCGAACTGCTGAGACATTAGGATATTCGGTAACGGTCAACTGTCCACTTTGGTTCTTTCCAATAGAGAGGTTCTGATGAAAGCTGNNCTTGAAATCTACGACAATCCGGTCTTTGTCTGTCATAGTGAATACATTAGGTGTCAAACTGCCGTTCACCGCAATGATCAGTTTGTTATCGACGAAGCTAAGATTTGTGACTGCAGCCGTCGAGGTATTTCCGTCGGTTGCTGTGTTACCGTTTGATCCGTTATCAGAGGGTGCGGTTACAGATGTATCTGGAACTGTAATTTCTGGATCGCTTCCGCCAATCTCTGGTGCTGGAGAAGTTAAGTATACCGTTTTGGTTACATTATCCCAACCGACAGTAGTTCCTGTCTGTTCTCCAACAAATCTTAAAGGGACGAGGGTCGTGTTGCCACTGAGAAACGGAGGATTGTCCAGTTTTACCTGTTTCCCCGAAGCCTCTGCCATCGCATTATTCACGATAAGCTTTAATGTCGTTCCCTTTTGCTCAATGGTTGCAGTCTTGGTCACATTATCCCATTTCACGGTATAACCAAGCTGCTCCGTAACGAGGCGAAGTGGAACCATCACGCTTCCATTTACAATTTGAACCTGTGCTTCTTTTGAAATTTTAAGATCGTTGCCGTCTAGATTGATGTGTGTTTCTGCAGAGCCGGCATAACCAGTTCCTGGGTGAACCAGCACCAACAAAAGCAGCAGTAACGCCAAAAAACCAAACTTCTTCATCTGCAATCCCTACCATCCCCGTTTCTTGGTCTCTAGCAATTCTTACTTTTTCTTCCTTTGATGCAGTTTCAGCTTATATAAATCTTAAACGACAATAGTTTCCAAAAGTTGCGCTTTACTAGAGAGAAAAAAGGGGGGATTTCTCTAGATAAAATGAAAAGGAGCAGCTACACTCATAGATTCTAGGAGTGCTGCTGATCCTTTTAGATAAGACGATTTTATTTCAAAGAAGTATAACCGGTTTTCTCAACCAATTCCTGCCCCTGTGAAGATTGAAGCCAATCTAGGAATGGCTGGATATTAGGATTGTTATTTTGAGCGGTTACAGCATAAAATTCTGTGGCTAAAGGGTACTGTCCACTGCGAATACTCTCTTTGTCGGGCTTTACACCATCGATGGCTAGTAGTGCGATTTCCCCACTTTGATTCATTTCTGAGGCATAAAATAAGAAGCTGTAACCGAGTGCATTTTTATAATTGCGATAGCTGGAGGTTTGTTGAATGATTCCGCTCATAATATCCGCAATATCTTCTTGAGGCGGTGTCATGAGTGGAGTATCTCCCATAAACTTTTGAAGCATGGTCTGACTTCCGCTATCTTCTGGCCGTTGAAAAGCGCGAATTCGGTTATTAGGACCACCAACATCCTTCCAATTTGTGATCTTACCTGCGTAGATATCTTTAAGCTGAGCAGTAGATAGTCCGGTTACAGCATTTCGTTTATTCACAAAAAATACGAAAGCCTCGCGGCCGATGGGTGTGAGTTTCAGTTCGACACCTTTTCGCTTCGCATGTTTCTGTTGTGCAAGAGAAGGAGCAGCGACAAAAATAATATCGGTTTCACCTTCAATTAGTCTTTTGTAAGCTTCGGGTGTGCTACTGCAAATCACTTGACTCGTTTGAAAATCATACGGATTATAATTGCCCACAGGATAAGCAGATTGCACAAAAGCTGAATACAGTGGGTAGAGTGCGGTTGCACCATCTAATCTAGGCGGATCACTGTCGATATGAAAAGTAGTAGGTTCATCCAAATTAACTACTTTGGAATTCTCTGCAAAAGGCTCATACTGCTTCAGATTGACCTCCCGATCATCAACTGTGGCAATACTGCTGATGTAAGCTTCCTTAATCTCATGTCCAGCGGTAGCCAGCAGGCTAAGACCGACGATGGATAACAATACAATGTAGCTTATTTTTCGGGATAAAACATTAAAAATTAGGAGTACAACATAGATGGCTATTACAATAGATAGAACCACTACAAGTGGTGTATAAAAAATAAGTCCTCCGGAAAGTGCAGTAAAGATAAACCCTATAAATCCTAAGAAAGCTATTCCTCCTAAAGCAAGAAAGGAGAACAATAACTTTGTCCAGAATGACTCCTTCATCCAAAATGATTCTTTCATAACAACCTCCTTGTATTTATTGTTAAAGTATGGAAAAATAACATAATTTCATTATACAGTAGCTTTTTGGATGAATCAGTAGAATAATGTCGAAAGAATATGTAATAAAAAGCTGTAATACATGAAAAATTTATGTATATTTTCATAAAGTACTGGACGAATGGCAAGAAGAGGTTTATTCTGAGGTTGTGAAAAAAACAACGGAATACAAGATTCTCGGGGTAGGGTGAAATTCCCAACCGGCGGTAATGTTCAAAGCGAACTGAGCCCGCGACTCACTTGTTCTGCTTGCAGAGAAGTGACTGATCTGGTGTGAATCCAGAGCCGACGGTAAAGTCCGGATGGGAGAGGATCATAAGATAAAGGCGCTAGGAGTCTATCCTGTACGTCTTTATTGATAATGCCCTCGAGTCGACCTTTTATGGTGATTCGGGGGTTTTTGGTCTCTTATCGAGGGTTTGTATCGACAAGGAGAATGGAATTATGAGTAATGTAACTGCTTCATCATCAGCAAATAAGGTCAGCAGCACGTCCCCGATACGCAGTGGGTTTTGGCTCGTTGTGTTCGGTGCAGCACTATGGGGCGTTGATCCGCTCTTTCGTATTATCCTCTTGAAGTCGTTGACCTCGTCGCAAATTGTCCTTTTGGAGCATGTTGTGCTCTTCTTGGCGGCTTCACCGGTTCTATGGCGTCACCGTGCCGAGCTTAAAGGTGTCGGTCTACGCCAAATAGGCGCCCTGTTAATTGTATCATGGGGAGGTTCTGCTGGGGCAACCATCCTATTTACAATGGCTCTTTCCAGTGGGGATTTGAATGCAGTGCTATTGCTACAGAAGCTTCAGCCATTATTCGCTATCGGTCTCGCAGCCTTAATTCTTAAAGAACGTCTGCCCAAAAATTTCGGACTCCTCATTGGTGTGGCGCTGGTAGGAACTTATCTGTTGACCTTTGGCTGGAGTATTCCATTCGGACATGTGAACAACTTTATCGGCGTTAGCAGTCTGATGGCTTTAGGAGCTGCCGCATTGTGGGGTGGATCGANNTGGCGTTATCTACTTGGGTCTATGAAATATGAGACAGTGACTTCCCTGCGATTTATATTAGCGCTACCTTTGCTCTTCGTTATCACCACACTAGAAGGAGCTCCTTGGCAGATTAATGGTGGATTTGGTGCATCTGCTGCCATAGCTATTAATTTGTTGCTGCAGGCTTTGCTACCAGGCCTACTCAGTATGCTAATGTATTACAAAGGGCTCAGCACTACCAAAGCTTCCTTCGCTACTTTGGCTGAACTAAGCTTCCCTATGACGGGAGTAATTATTAACTGGATCGTATTCCAGCAGCTCGTCACCCTACCGCAAATTATCGGGTTCGCGTTGATCTGGACCGCTTTATTCTTTATATCGAGTCAACAATCCAAACCACAAACGCTCTGAACCGACTCTAATTGAATGGAACTAACTATATAAAGGGATGACTGGAATGCCTTGAGGCTTTCGGATCATCCCTTTTTGTATGTCTCTACACTACTTGTTA
Source organism: Paenibacillus sp. UBA6285 (assembly GCA_002438345.1). Taxonomy (GTDB): domain Bacteria; phylum Bacillota; class Bacilli; order Paenibacillales; family Paenibacillaceae; genus Paenibacillus_AQ. The sequence goes on along the minus strand of DJUJ01000075.1, from coordinate 12,887 downwards.
CTTATTCGACTGCAAAAACTGCAGAAATGTTTCGTACGTAACATATGGCTGAATAATTTAAGCCTTTACAATAAGAGGGACGATAACAGCGCTTGAACAGGCCCATGCCTACCTACCTTATTTTGCAGGGATATTTGTTCTATGTGTCAGCGAAGATTATTTGTACAATAGGGGCTATAACATTTGAGTCGGGATGTGAAGGAAAGTGTATAGATATAATTTATTTACCAAAATCGTGAGTATCATGGTCAATATGCTGATCCCTATTACGATCCTCTACTTCTATTCCATCAAAACGACTACGGATGTGCTACGCACGGAGTTAAATACTTCGAACAGCAATCAGCTCAGTTTTTTTCAGAATCAAGTAGAGAGCAATATGGAGCTGTTGTCCTCCTGGCCAATCCTGCTGATCCATGATCCTGATATTTTGAGTCTAAAGGATACTTATTTGAAGGGAACACATTTGAATCTGGATGCGATAAACCTGATCAAGCGGATTCAGACCAAAATCAGTATCCAAGAAAGCTCCTCCAACTGGAAGAGTAAATTGTATCTATATTCACCGTCCATCCATCGTATGGTATCAGAGAATGATGCTATACCGTATTCGGATGAGGATCTGAAGCGGGAAGTAAAGTCAGGTTGGCATGTAGATAAGATCGAAGAGCAGGATGGCGACCGCTTTGTGTTCTCTTGGTTTTCTTTTACACCATTTATGTAAGAGTTCTCTCCGGAAAAGGTCAATACGATTATGAAGGTAGAGTTCGACAGCCGAAACATTGAAGATAGCATTCCATTATTCGTCTCATTCCCTACCTGAACCCATTCTGGAGTAAAGCCATTCGATTTAAGTGTGTTCATTACATCATAGGTATGGTCATATACCGCTGTCTTTAGAGCTGTAAAGTTCTTGCTGGTCCAGGTAGCGGGTTTCTTCTGATTGCCAGGGTCTGCCCATGTATCACTGTAATGAAAGTCAATCATGATTCGAAAGCCCATGTTCTTTGAGAATTTGCAGTAGATCTTGCTTCACATCATTATCATTATAAAAAGACCAATTATAGTATTCCATCTCCGATAGCCAGCCTACATCCGCCCCTTTTGCAAAAGTCGCAGCAGCCTCCGCGGGTTTGTTATTCACAAAGTTGAAACACATACTAAACACGAGAGACAGGCAAACGAACAGCTTGCATTTCAGCATCTTTGGAAATTGATTCAGAGCTTCAAGAGTAAAATTAAGGCTTTACTCCCATACTACCGTTATCTTGCACCGGAGCTACTTCACCACAACCTTTAGGAGGACTGCGGATGAAACAACATTCTGCTCCCGCCATCTATATACAGCTTAAGAACCGTGTGTCGGTGCCCAAAGGTAAAGATATCACGCTGGGTGATATTGCTTTCTTGATTGCTGAGCCAGAGCTGAAGGAGTCGTTGGAATCTATTCTGCTAAAAGAGCCGAAGCAAAGTGATGGTAACCTAATTTTGATCGATCTGCTTATGGTTATTCCTCTCATCCATGAGCTTCTACCGGATGCAGTGATTGAGCCGATCGGTGAAGGTAGGACGATTGTGCAGATTGAGGGCCCGATGGAGAGAAAGAAGCCTTCAGTAGCGATGTTTGTATTAGTGTGGCTGCTGTTATTCTTTGGATCTGCGCTTACAATCATGAATTTCCATGCAGATGTAAACATGCTGGAGGTACAAATCCGAATTGTGGAGATGATAACCGGACATCGTGATGAGCATCCGATTGTTTTTCAGATTGCTTATTCAGTTGGAATCGGTTTTGGAATGGTCATTTTTTTCAACCATTTATTTAAGAAGAAGTGGAATGAGGAGCCTACCCCGCTAGAAGTGGAAATGTGCCTGTATCAGAAAAATATCGATCATTACGTCGTCAATGAGGAGTACAGCAAAATGAGGCGCCGTGGAGAAAAACAACCGGAGAACATGGAGGACTGAAGATGACAGCACCTTTATCTTTGGGACTTAATTTACTGCTGGGTATTGCAGGTGGGATCGCAGTTGGTGGCGGGGTGATCGCATTAATTGTTGTGCTCGATATGGTGCCCCGTCTGGCTCAATTAACCTCTTCCTACGATAAAGTACACTGGTACGAAGGTGCGATGGTAGGCGGATCATTGGTAGGTACGGTAAGTGATTTTTGGAATTGGAAAATATCCTCAGGTCCTTTGGTTGAACTTGGTATAGGACTTTTTGACGGGATTTTTGTCGGGATGCTCGCTGCAGCATTGACCGAGGTATTAAATGTGCTGCCGATACTCGCGAAACGCTTGAATATGACACATTATCTGTTCGGGCTGTTAATGGCGATGGTAAGCGGGAAGGTCGCGGGTTCTTTGTTCGACTGGTTTGTATACCGACAGTAAACGGGGGGGGTTATGTATATGAGCAAATATATTCACAGCGGTGATTCTGCGCCGGAGGAGGACCATCAGGAAGAAAATGCTGCGGCTGCCGCAGCAATGAAGAATACTGCAGCGGATCTAGTGGCAGATCACACAGAAGCTGATGGAGCTTCTATGACCAGTGTAAGTGCAGATTCTGCGGAAAATGCTCCTACAGATGAAACGAGTCAAGGGCAGCAGGATGCTGAAGCATCTGCGGAGCTAGGGACAGAAGTAGAGGGTGCAGAGACCTCGGCTCAGCCGGATTCAGGTCAACAGGATGCAGAAGCATCAGATGAGCTTGGTAATCAGGAGCAGGACGCGCCGAGNNGAAGGATTTTTTGCCAGATTATTCGGCTTAGATTCTGACTCGGAATCCGAGGATGAGACGGCTGATCAGAATGTACAACAAGCAGAAGGATCAGAGCCGGCAATGGGGGCCGAGGAAGAATCTCAAGCTCAAGGAACGTCAAAGTCCAACCTATCCAAGAAGCAAGCCCAGCAAGAGTCACAGGATAACACCAGCAAAAAGGGAACCAGTAAGCTGCAAAAGAAACGTGATAGCGAGCACTCCAACTCGTTAAAGGAATCCGTCATTTACTGGCAAGGGAATGATGAAATCTCAACTTCCCTGCAAGATACGAAACAAACACTTACTGAGGTAATGGGGCTGGGAACAAGCTTTGATGTAACGTTTAGACAGATGTCCTTTGGCGGACATAAGACAGCTCTACTCTGTTTAAGTGGATTTACTAATACAGATGTAACTGATGACATACTAAAACGTCTGACCTATCTCACATCTGAGAATCTGTCTACGGGTGTGCTATCAAGCTTCATGAATGAATATGTCCCTCACATACAGGTGGAAGAGGGTAATTCGTTAAGTGAAAGTATCGAAAAGGTACTAGAAGGTTTGAGCGTACTATTCATCGAAGGTGAGAACAAAGTTATCATCATGGATACTCGTTCTTACCCTAGTCGCAGTCCCGCCGACCCTTCGATTGATCGGGTGGTGCGCGGTGCGCGCGACGGTTTTACAGAGACTCTACTGAGCAATATCTCGCTTGTCAGAAGACGGGTTCGTGATCCAGGGCTGAAATATGAGTTATTTCGGGTTGGACGACGGACACAGACGGATGTCTGCGTGGCTTACATTGATGATATCGTTGATAAAACACAGGTTACGTCTATTATCGATAAAATCAATAGCATTGATATCGATGGCATTCCTCTAGCAGATAAACAATTGGAGGAGGCGATTGTCGGCGGTGGGTGGAATCCATATCCTATGGTGCGTTATTCTGAACGCCCTGACGTTGTTGCCTCCAATTTATTAGAAGGACGGGTAATACTGTTTGTAGATACCTCGCCTATTGTTATTGTTCTTCCGACTACATTTTTTGATCTATGTCAGCATGCAGAGGAGAATCGCCAGACTCCTTTTATGGGTACGTACTTGCGGTGGGTCCGATTCATCGGTATATTTGCGTCTATGTTCCTGCTGCCGCTATGGATGTTGCTTGTCATTCATCCTGAACTAAAGCCAGCTGTGCTGGATTTTATTGGCCCTCAGAAGACTGCCAGAATTCCATTACTCGCCCAATTTCTTATTGTGGAGCTTGGGGTTGATCTGCTGCGAATGGCCGCAGTACACACGCCAACCCCTTTAGGCTCAGCGATGGGTCTGATTGCAGCCATATTGATTGGTGATATAGCGGTACAGAGCGGTTTATTTGTAAACGAGGTAGTTCTGTATATGGCTGTAGCCTCCATCGGTATGTTTGCAACCCCGAGTTATGAGCTGGGTCTGGCGAATCGAATAGTCAGGCTTGTGTTATTAGTAGCCGTTGCGGCATTCCAAGTGCCAGGTTTCATGATTGGCACGACGCTACTTACGATTTTCCTGACGACTCATCGCTCCTATAACTCGTCATATATGTGGCCGTTTATACCTTTTAATGCAAAGGCTATGAGTGAAATTCTATTGCGCAAGCCAGTCTTAAGCTCGAAGACAAGGCCGTCTTTCAACAAAACTAGAGACAATACAAGAGTGCCGCCTTCTCAAAAGAATGATTAACAATCGTAGGAAAATACAAAACTACTGCAAATTAGTCCATTCAATGGAGTTCCCACTGTCTGTTATACTGAATACACTAAGACAGGGTGGAACCTTGATATTCCACAGAAATTGGAGGACTAAAGAATGTTTCTACACGGTACTAGCCGAATTAACGATGCGGGGCATCTGGAGATCGGCGGATGTGATGTAACTGAATTGAAAGCGGAATATGGAACCCCGCTATATATATTGGACGAGCAATTGGTTAGACAACGTTGCCGGGAATATATGGATGCTTTTAAAGCCTCCGGCCTTGGTTTCCAAGTGGCTTACGCAAGCAAGGCGTTTTCAGTAATGGCAATGGTACGTTTGGCTGATGAGGAAGGTTTGTCACTTGATGTTGTATCTGATGGCGAACTTTATACAGCTTTGCAGGCTGGCTTTCCGGCAGAACGCATTCATTTTCATGGCAACAATAAGACGTCTGAAGAGATCGAAATGGCGATTGATGCCGGGATCGGCTGCTTTGTAGTCGATAATCTGGTAGAGATTAACCTTTTGCAGTCGATTGCAGCACGTAAGGAAGTTAAGGTTAAAATCTTACTGCGTGTTACGCCTGGCGTTGAAGCACATACGCATGAATACACCGCAACTGGTCAGACGGATTCCAAATTTGGATTCGATATTGGTAATGGATCGGCCTATGAGGCAGTTAAAACGGCAGTCAGCAAAAAGAATCTAATACTGCTTGGTGTGCATTCCCATATTGGTTCACAAATTTTTGAAACGGATGGGTTCCAGCTGGCTGTTGAGCGTGTAGCGACTTTTGCACGTAGTGTTAAAGAAGGTCTAGAAGTGGATTTCAGCGTAGTGAATTTGGGTGGAGGGTTCGGTATTCGTTATGTTGAGGGGGATACCCCGTTACATGTTTCTGAATATGTGGCTGCGATTACGGATGCAGTGAAGACTCACTTTGCTGGAATCTATAGTGCATTGCCTGAAATTTGGGTAGAGCCGGGCCGCAGTATTGTTGGAGATGCAGGAACTACACTTTACACTGTAGGATCTAACAAGGATATCCCTGGCGTGCGCAAGTACGTTGCGGTAGATGGCGGAATGACTGATAATCCACGTCCTGCGTTGTACCAGTCTAAATACGAGGCATTACTAGCAAATCGAGCTAATGATGAAGCTACAGAGACCGTCTCCATAGCTGGTAAATGCTGCGAGAGCGGAGATATGCTGATCTGGGATGTAGAGCTGCCGCAGGCTGAAAGCGGCGATCTGTTGGCTGTAGCCTGCACAGGCGCTTACAATTACTCCATGGCGAGCAACTATAACCGGCTTCGTCGTCCAGCTTTAGTGTTCGTTCAGAACGGACAAAGCGATCTTGTAGTGCGTCGTGAAAGCTATAATGATCTTATTGCCAACGATATTGTTCCTGAGCGTATCGCTAAACAAGCCGCTGTTGCCAAGTAACAACCGCTACTGTAAGTAGGGAATATTGGAGAGGCATAAAGAGCAAGTAGGAATTACTCCTGCTTGCTTTGCTTTGTGCGTGGTTTCATAGTAATATAATTGAGGTATTCTAATTTTGTTTATTTTGAAAGGGGTCATTTACATATGGCAAAGCAAGCGAAAATTACTCTTGAAAATGGCGGCGTTGTGCTGATTGACTTGTTCGATCAAGACGCACCTAACACTGTAGCTAACTTTGAAAAGCTAGTAAAAGAAGGTTTCTACAATGGATTGACATTCCACCGCGTTATTCCTGGTTTTGTAGCTCAAGGCGGATGTCCTAACGGAACTGGATCTGGCGGTCCAGGATACACAATCAACTGCGAGATCAACCCAAACAAACACGAGCGCGGAACACTTGCTATGGCACATGCGGGTAAGAACACAGGCGGAAGCCAGTTCTACATCTGCTACGCTCCGCAACCTCACTTGGATGGAGTACACACTGTATTCGGTAAAGTGGTAGAAGGTATGGATCTTGTTGATACTTTCAAAGGACGCGATAAAATGACTTCGGTAGAAATCATCGAAGCTTAAGATTAGGAATTTAAAAAGGCTAGTCTCCGGATTATCGGAGGCTGGCCTTTTTTGCAAATATAAGAAAGTATAAGTTTTACACAATACTTTATGTCTTATATTTCTNNAAGGACGCCAAAGGCGTTTATACTTGATTTAATAAGGAATACGGCTTATTCGTTTACGCCTCGATTTACGCCGCCCTGGCACCAAGAAGAATACCAAATACATGAGCAGAAACACAATGAAGGCAAACAACTCTTCAAAAAGTAGGTAGTAAGGATAAGGCCCAAAATAATCCAATACGGAATAAGTACTGGGCTTGTGAGATAGGAACATGTAGTTAGATCCTAGGATGTAATTGGCGATCCAGATACAAGCAGCCACAATGTTTAAGCCTAGCATGGTGAACAAGAGAGATTTCCAAGTCGGCTTATAGCCCTCAATCCAGGTCATATAAAGAGAAGCGAGAATAATACCACCATGAGCTATAAAAAACAGAAGAAATCGGAAATGAGGGAATGGATAGACCAGATTAGGTGTGAATAACGCAATGAATGCTCCACCAATTCCAGCAAAATAGAGAAAAGAATAAAGTGTTCGGCTGCGTGTAATCAGCATGATAACGGATAGTAGTAAAGTGATTCCGCATAGTTCGAGCGGTAGTGAGGTGCTGGATTGCCATACGTTCTGAGAGGTGTACCATATTTGAAGTCCCGCTTCTGAGAACACAAGAATAATAATCAGCAGCAAGCGAACACTTTGCCGAGTTCTCACATCGGTACGAATTTCGAATCTGAAACCGTAAAGCAGTAGACACACCAATGCGATGATAGACAGAGCAATCCAATGTGAAGGGGAGAACATAATGAAATCCTCGGTGCGCTGTCGATCAAAAAAAGATGAAAGATGCATGAACGAACCTCCTTCGTACATAAAAACATACCCCAAAAATAAATTTGTAAAAATTTTATATTTTATGTTTCTAGACATCCATAAAATGGTTATATATGTATGTGTTCTGTCAACTGCGCCATAAAAGGAAGGCTTTTCATTATATTAACATAAGATGGGGCGATGGGCGCGGAATTACATAAGAAGCATTCAAGCATGAACAGTGGCAGAAATTACGCTTCAAGAGGGGATTCAAACACAAAAAAACAAATTGGAAAAGGAATTGGAGGCTTTTGGACCATGTTAAAGAAAAGAATAAGTGTGATGATCGTAATTCTGATGCTTGTATCGCAATATGCTTATGGCATCGGGTTTGCTCCACAAGTAAAAGCAGCAGCGATCGATAATGAGCGGAATATCATCACTAGTGTCTCAATGGCTGTATACGGTGCAGACGGGTTGACCGTCACGGATAGCGTCTATGAACAAGATGCTAATGTAACATTAGACTATGCGTGGTCTCTTCCGAATGATCATCAGTACAAGCAAGGTGACACCTTTACCTTTCAGCTTCCAGAGCAGTTTCAGCTTTTTAATGATTTTAATGGGTTGTTGGTCTCAGAGGATGGAAATGTAGGAACTTTCGCTGTGGAGCAGATTTCTCACCAAGTGATTATGACCTTTAATGACTACATAGAAACGCATGATGATGTACAAGGAACGCTTCGGATCAATACTAAGTTTGATAAACAAAAAATCTCAGGAAGTACTGTTCAGCAAATTTTATTCCCGGTGAGTGGCGGCGTTCAGACAGTTACCGTGAATTTTAAGCCGAGTGTAGGATCGACCATTGAGAAGAGAGGCATCCCTCAGGGTTTTAATGCAGATCATATTTTATGGTCTGTTGACGTTAACAAATCATTAAAAACTGTTGGGAATGCAGTTGTAACGGACCCAATACCAGCAGGCTTATCACTTAGTACTCCGGTCACTGTGAGTGTGTATCAACTGAGTATCCAGTTGGACGGTTCGGTGACGCAAGGTGCACTACTTGATACCAGTAAATATTCTACAGAGTTCAATGGAGGATCCTTAATTGTTCGGTTCAATGATCCTGCGATTACGAGTGCCTATCGTATTGAATACGCCACAGTTATTACTAACGAGCATCAGCTAAGCTTCACGAATACAGCGACTTTTACAGGAGATGGGCAAGTTCCTGTTAGTTCCTCTGCTACTGTTCAAGTAGAACGAGGAGGAAGCTTGAGCAAGTATTCCAGCGGGTATGACTGGAGCAAACAAATCATTTCCTGGGCAATCGAATATAACTATAATGAAAAAACGATTCCGCAAGGAAATGCTAAACTAACGGATTTATTTGATGATTCTCAAGCGTTAGTAGCGGATTCGTTAAAAGTGTACACGGTACAACTGGATTCAGCGGGTACGGCAACGATAGGCAATCTTATGACAAAGGATATTGATTACACTGTAGTTGCAGCGTCAGACGTGAATAAGACTGGGTTTATTTTGCAATTTAAACATGATGTATCCTCCCCCTATCGGATCGAATATAAGACCAAAGCTGTAAAGCGTGTGTTTGAAGATACTACTATTANNCTAATACAGTTACGGATAGTACCTACACCGAACAGGCTACTCGCTTAATACGGTCAGCCATTCTGTATAAGAACTTAACAGGTGTAGATTATCAGAATAAAACGGTTGGATGGAAAGTCACACTGAACAGTGACAACTATCCGATGGGCCATGTTGAGATTACGGAATCGTTCCCATTTGGAGGACTAAAGTTCATCCCGGAATCGCTTGTAATTAGAAATTCGAACGGAAGTATATTAAAACCTGCAGATTATAGTTTAGAATACAATAGCCCTGTTCAGTCTAATAAAGGGTTCAAGGTGGTCTTTCATTCGCAGATTTTGGGTCTTTATACGATTAGTTATGCAACTGAGTTTAATAAGGATTGGATTTGGTCTAATACAGAAAATTTCAATAACAAGGTTCGGATGGATTGGATAGACACGTCCGAAGTTCCACGCACAACAGAAGCAGAAGGGCTATTTATTCCAAGAACTGAAGCAAAGAATAATGGCTTGAAATTCGGTTCCTATAATGCTTCGACTAAAGAATTAGCTTGGACAATAGGGGTCAACTATAACGGCAAAACGGTTGAAGAACCAGAGGTCGTGGATATTTTGAAATCTGGCCAGACCTTGGTTCCTGGATCCCTGAAAGTTTACACCATGAATGTTGCAAAGAATGGTGACCCAACCAAAGGTGTTGAGGTGAGCAGTAGCAAATACACCTATAGTGTTAGTAGTAATAACGAGTTGAAGGTCTCTTTTACAGACGCTATTCATTCCGCATATTATATCGACTTTCATACAAGTCTTGAAGGCCAAGTCATCGGCACTACTATTGATAATAAAGCCAATCTCTATGATGGGACAAAAAAGGTTTCCAAGGATTTGAACGCTACTGTAAAGATGCCTTATGGAGACGAATATCTCTTGAAAAATGGTGCTCAGAATGGCGATAAAATCGATTGGAGCATTCAAATTAATCGTGGTCAGTCTACTGTGAAGAACGCTTTAATCAAGGATACTCCTAGTGCTAATCAAATTTTGCTGCAGGATTCATTCCATCTGTATCCTACAATCGTAGCTGAGAACGGGGATGTAACAAAAAGCGGACCTGAATTGATTCAGGGTATCGATTACAGCCTAGAAATAAAAACGGATGTAGACGGCAAGCAGTCGTTTGATTTAAGCTTCGCCAAGGAGATTAGTAAACCTTATATTCTCGACTATCAATCCCTGATTATGGCGAATACAGGAGACAAAGTTATTAATGCTGTTCGTTTCAGTGGTTATAATGTTATCGAAATAAATAAAGATTTTTCTAAAGAAATTATCGTCGGTGTGTCAAGTGGATCGGGATCAGGTAGCGGGGTTAGAGGCTCCTTGACGATCAAGAAGCTGGATGCAGAGGACAACTTGAAAACGCTGGAAGATGCGACATTTTCACTTTATCGTCTAAACGGCTCAGACCGGATATTTATTACCAGCGTAACCACAAATACCGCAGGTACAGCCACATTCAACAAATTATGGCTGGGGAACTACGTATTGATTGAGACGACAGCTCCAAGTGGCTATGTACTTGATTCTACTGAACATCCAGTGTCCATTCATTCTTCGTCAGCGAATCAACTAGTGATTACGAATCAAAAAGTAGTCAAGCCTACGGCTACTGCAACGCCAGAGCCAACTGTAACCCCAACAGCAACACCATCAGCATCGTTGGAACCAACTGTTACTCCGTCATCAGCTCCGACAGCCACAACCACACCAGAATCGACGGTAGCACCTACGCCTACGAGTTCGTTGGTGCCGGGAATAATCATCAATGATCCGCCTGTACCTGCTGGCCCTGGGAATACGACCGGTCTGGAGTCCGCGACATCAGTAGAGGAGGAAACGCCAGATCTAGTGATTACAGATGAAGATGTTCCTTTGGGAGACGTCGACATCGCTGATGAGGAAGTACCGAAAGGTACAGTGAACAACAGCACCTCAGGGGATGCTCATCCTCAGCTTCCGAAGACGGGAGAGAGTAGCCCTGCGCCGCTCTACATGACAGGCATAGGATTAATAGCAATAGGCTTTATTCTGAACCGTGTGTTCAGACGGAAGGGAAACATAGAGTAAGTGAACTGACTAAGTTTGCTTCGGAATTGTAATGAGAAAGCACCCGGCGTGATTAATGTCGGGTGCTTTTGGCTGTAATGGTTCCACCGTGAAGCTCAGTTATGCTCTTCGCTATGGGCGAGCCCTAAACCACTACCGCCAGTTTCTCTGGAGCGGGACTTATCTACTCGGCAAAAGCGTTTGAAAAGGTGGAGAAGATCTTCTTGATCCTGTCATCTGAATAGTCGCATATGAGGTGGCATGAACGGTGATTACAGCTATAATACATAGAGTACGGACGAGCTGCAGTTCTGGAATCCTTTCTTTTTTAAGAGTTGTCATGATAGAAATCTTCCTTTCTTGTAGTCTTTAATCCTTATTTAACAGGAGATTTCTTAACAACGGTGACTGGTAAAAGTAAAGGTAAACTTAATAGTTTCTTAACATGTCTTAAGATTTGGGAGGCTACTATGCTATAATAATTTCAAATTCAATATGTTGGAGGAGAATTGAAAGATGTGGAAAGAGTTTAAAGCCTTTGCCCTGAAAGGTAATGTACTTGATTTAGCGATTGCTGTTGTTATTGGAGCAGCTTTTGGTAAGATTGTGACATCATTAGTAGCTGACATTATAATGCCGATCGTCGGTTTGTTAACAGGTGGTATAGATCTCAAGAAACGGGCTCTGAATGTCATGGTTATGGATAATAAATTATCTATCCCGTACGGTCTATTTTTACAGTCGGTAGTTGATTTCTTTATTATTTCCTTCTCAATCTTTATGGTGATCAAGCTGGCAAACAAATTTCAACGTAAAGAAGCGGTTAAAGTTGAAGTGGTCGAGACTCCTGCACCATCAGAGGATATCGTGCTGCTTACTGAAATTCGTGATTTGTTGAAACAACAAGAACGTGGTTTGTAATCCTGAAAAAAACCCAAGAAGTGCCGGGAGATACTAGTCCTGGCGCTTCTTGGGTTCTTTTTTTACGTAAGTGTAAGGATCGATCAAGGGTATAAGCAGCACAGTGTAGCTCAAAAATGCTGATGGTTGATTAACCAGTAACTATAACCGTTGAATAAACCTGCAAAAGTGCATTTTTTAATGATACGAGGAAGGCTTAAGCATTAATTCCTGCAAATCTGCAGATATTCTTGCTCAAGAAGTAGCTTTCGAGTTATTAGTGAGGATATACCTGAACTTTTGCAGTTTTTGGAACTAATGGAGAAGTTATCTGTACAAAAAGATGATCATTTGCAGGCTTTCTCTAGTCTAGCGAAAGGTATGGATGAATAAGAGATAATAACTTTGTTTCATCTTGTAATCATCATACATCTTAGAATTAAGTTACAAATTTTAAGTAAATATATTAAACGCACTTGCATTTCGATGGTGTAAGTGATAATTTT
>DJUJ01000075.1:0-216 GCA_002438345.1 Paenibacillus sp. UBA6285 | reverse complement strand
AGTATAGTCTGGATGGAAGAAGGAGAGGTTAACCGCTTGTCTGTGATAGACAGGTGGACTGCAGTGTTTTCATTTATTATGTGCGATATTTCACAAGTGCCGTCGTCTGACGGTTATTTACGCACACTTTTATTTGGACTGCCGATAAACTCTCGCATAACCCATCTTGAACTCCTCCTGGAGAATGAGATGGGTTTTTCTGTTTTTAAGCATCAG
>DJUJ01000238.1:29405-29629 GCA_002438345.1 Paenibacillus sp. UBA6285 | reverse complement strand
ATAAATCCCGTAGAAATGCTGGGATTGGGCTCTGTGGGCGCAAAGAAGAGCATAAATGCCCTAGAAGTGAGCAAATCAGGCTTTGTAAGCGGAATGAAGCTATTGCGGAGGCTATTGCGGTTTATCCGTAGCTGCATTACCAGACTAACCACCAAAAACAACCTATAATGAGCACTAACTAATATTACCAACGACCACCAACAACCACCATCACCAACGACCAC
>DJUJ01000238.1:22725-29337 GCA_002438345.1 Paenibacillus sp. UBA6285 | reverse complement strand
ACGATCAACGACGATCAACGACCACCAACAAGTATTATCAACAACAACCAACAACACTAAGGAGGCGAAGAGCATGCCGGATACAAAGGCCGATCTAGTCATACATCCCATCCGGATGCGTATCATCCAGTCATTGGCGATGGGGGGGAAGCGGTGGGCTTGGTTACGCTGGGCGTTGGTCTGTTTCTTTTTTAAAGATATCGGAATTGCTAGTTTAGACCCCTCAAAAATATAATCTTACTTCCTCCCACGCATCGCAGACTTGTCTAGCGCATGTATCCCATTCAGCTGAACAATTCTGTGATGCCTATTCCTCTTCTCGCTCTTCACTTTATCTTTACAGTAAGCCCATTCCATTTCCTTATCATGCTCATATCCTAAAGCAAAATCATGATATGGAGATGAGCGTATGCCCTCGCCCAATAAGGTTCGCATAAGACATGCCGTTACCATAGATGTACTGATTCCGGCTATCGAGAAGGATTTGGCTACACTACCCTATGTTATTGACGCTGTCCGAACACATGTTAAGCATCCGATAGGTCGAATACTGATTGTTGCTCCAAAAAAGACACGGATACTAGATTTCTGCCGTAGAAAGGGCTGCACATTTGTTGATGAGAATACGGTCCTGCCGATTACAAAAAAAGATATCCATTACCGTTCACGGACATGGGAACGCTCTGGCTGGTTGTTCCAGCAATTGTTGAAGCTGAATGGTGACAAGCTGTGTACGGCTGACTATTTTCTGGTCATTGATGCAGATACGGTCTTAATCGCTCCTCATCGGTTCCGTGAGAAAGGGAAGACGATTTTTTACAGCCGCAATTGGAGTCAGCCTCAGTACTTTGCAACCTATAAGAAGCTTATGGGTAGGAAGGCGGCGTCCGCTTCCTCTTTTGTGACGCATTATATGCTGTTTGAACGCAGCAAATTGACTCAAATGAAAAGAGAAATCGAAATCAAGCATCAGAAGCCCTGGTATTCGGCGATTTTACACAGCATGAACCGCACCAAGCAGTTTGCCTTCTCTGAATTCGAAACTTATGGTAATTACCTATATTCGAAGGATCGTGGGGGGATGAAGATCCAAAAAGCTCGCAATAAAGGCCTCCATATGAATGCAGGTCAGCTATCCAAGCAGAAGCTGAATGGGCTGGCGGAAAAGTATAGATCGTTGTCTTTTCATAAACGGAAAGGGTATGTGAGAACACCGAGTAGTAAGTCCAGCGCAGGGGGGCGATAGGCTTGCAAATCGTGCTCCTTTCAGGGGGATCGGGGAAGAGGCTGTGGCCGCTGTCGAATGAGATCAGGTCAAAGGCATTTTTAAGACTTCTTCCCACAGAAAATGGCGGTATGGAGTCGATGATCGAGCGAGTATGCAGAGGGCTGGAGGAGGCAGGATTGCTGGATTCAAGCTCCATTGTAACCCATCGCAGTCAGGTGGAGATTACCCGCAAATCCGTTGGCGATCAGGTTTCCTTGCTGGCGGAGCCGCAGAAGCGGGGAACCTTTACTGCGGTCGCTCTGGCGGCGAGCTACTTGCACTCCGTGAAGAAGATAGACCTAGAAGAGATCATAGTGGTCATTCCGGTGGATTCATATGTGGAGGCTTCCTTTTTTAAGCAGCTTCAACGGTTTCCCAATGTACTTTCAGAATCACAGGCGGATATTGCCCTGATAGGTGTTACACCTGAATTCCCCTCCACACAGTTTGGATATATTTTACCAAGTGAAGGTTCACGTGGTACGTCCTTTCTAAATGTTGAGCAGTTTGCAGAGAAGCCGGATGAAGCGAGGGCCGCCGAGTTTATTTCCCGTGGAGGACTGTGGAACTGCGGTGTGTTCTCCTGTTCGTTGGGGCACTTGCTTTCTTGTATGGCTGGAAGGGATCTTCCAGTGGATTACATTCAGCTACTGGAGCGGTATGACGAATTGCCAGAACGAAGCTTTGATTATGAGGTGCTGGAACACACGCGGCGAGCGGTAGTTATTCCCTATAGCGGGGTATGGGCGGATATTGGCAGTTGGGATGCACTTGCTCCTCATTTGCAAGAAAAAGTAATTGGCAGGGGAAGTATCTCTGAGGATTCAAAAGGAACACATTTAGTCAACGAGCTCTCTTGTCCCGTGCATATCATCGGTGCCCCAGGTTTGATCGTGGCGGTAGGTCCGGATGGCATTTTGGTTGCTGGGATAGAGCAGGCGAAACGGATCAAGCAGAAGCTGGAGGGTCATGCCGCGAAGCCGATGATTGAAGAAAAGCGGTGGGGGAGCTCCCGTATTTTGGATTTCTCACGAACAGCAACAGGAGTTGAGGTTACGACTTCCAAAATCGCCATGTTGGCAGGGAAGCATACCAGCTATCATTTTCACAGGCATACTAAAGAAATATGGTCTTTTCTTTCTGGTAGTGGAGAGTACCGTATGAACGGCATTCTTCATGTGGTTGCTGCCGGAGACACGGTCACGGTACCTGCGGGTGCGAGACATGGTCTGCGGGCGATTACACCGCTCGAATTGATCATCATTGAACTGGTGGCATTTCCTGACGTTGGGGATTATGTGCGTGTTTCTGCCGGATGGGAGGGGGATAAAGACACCCTTGATAATTAACTACTTAGGGTAGCGCAATAAGCAGGATTCAAACTCAACATGTAGATTGCTAGCCCCTAATATTTTATGTTCACCGAAGAAAATCAACCGGGTCTTTTGAATCCAGCGTACCTGTCCCGGTTGACTTTTTGAGCGTATCCAGTTAACATCACTGCATTTAGAAGAGTTATAGATCTGAGCCACCTTCGTATCTTTTGGATGGGAATCGAAATGAGACCTGTGTTCCCAGGCCTACAATACTGCTAATGGACAAGCCGTATTCTGGTCCGTACATTAGCATAGCCCGGTCATTTACATTTTTGAGTCCGTAGCCTATAGACTGGGATTTAAGCAGAAGATTGAGTCGTTCTTGTGGGATGCCAACTCCATTATCCTTTACTTTGAAGATGATACACTCTTCCACCATTTCTCCAGATAGAATAATTTTGCTGCCTTCTTCTTCTCTATTCTCGATACCATGAATAATAGCATTCTCAATTAGAGGCTGAAGCATCAGGTTAGGCATGTAATAAGAGAGAATGGCCTCCTCGATCTGATATTCTACCTCAAAGCTGTTGCTATGCATGTTAAGCTGAATCTGTATATAAGATTGTACATTCAATAGTTCATCCGCAACAGAAATAATATTATTCCCTTTATTCAGCGTAGTCCGATAGAACGTGGATAGAAGCTGCGCCATTTCACTAATATCTGTTGCTTGGACTCGAATGGCTCTCCAATTGATGAGCGAAAGAGCATTATATAGGAAATGAGGATTAATCTGAGCCTGTAGGGCTTTCATTTCATATTCTTTTCGTGAAATTTCCTCAATATAGACCTTATCGATTAACATTTTAGTTTTATCGACCATGTTGCCAAAGCCTCTGATTAAATCCCCAATTTCATCTTTGGATGTGCTGGTGACGGTGACTTTCAGCGACCCCTCTTCTACGGTGCGCATATTATTGCGCAGACGCTTAATTTGTGAATTGAACTTTCGAGAGAATAGATTGGCAGTTATAGCTACGGCAGCAATACAGGCAACAATAACAAGCCCAACTGTCGAGAGGATTTTCCAAGCAGAATTCGTAATCATCTTCGTAGGTTTGCATAACATAACTGTCCATCCTGATATTGGAACTTCAGATTGCAATACAGTGTACTTCGTATTTTTCCAATGTAGCGTATCCAAGTTGTCTGTGTTATTGGAAGAAATATACCCTTCTATGCCAGGCGAGGCATAGATCGACTTTCCATAAGCGTCTTTGACGAGAATCTCTGAATCTTGAGAGAGTAAGGATTCAAAAGGTTTGAATAGCGATTTGTAATTCACACTTGCATACAGCACATTTTCTTTAGGATCTTTCTGTTTCGTATTAATAATGCGTCGAACAGCAAAAATCTCCTTGTTATCCGTAAACCACAGGACATCGACTGACTTCATCAACATCAGGTACCAATGTTTCTGTTTAATATCATTCAGGGCTCTGACGGTATTGCCATGTGCCAAAAGATTGGTTCCTGTATACAGTGTTATTTGCTCGACACCTGTATTTAGATAACGTGCCGTATTGAAATTTTGGTCAATCACATGGGTTAACTGATCATACATTTCATACATACTTGTATAGGTATGATTGGCTGAATTAATAATTTCCTGATTAAAACTCAAGAAATTCATGAGTTTATTGTAGACATCCAGATGACTATTTAAAGCTAAAGCCCCTTGATTTAAGGCTGCTTTCAAATCAGATTTGGATTGCTTAATGAGGGATAATTTGGCTTCTTGATAGCAGAAGCTGCCTAATACAATAACAGGAATCATACTGATTAACATAAATGAAAGCATGATCTTGGTTTGAAACCTCAAGTCGCGAATATTTTGCTTAAGTGTCCGCCAAAGTTGCATAATGCTCCTCCCGATATACAGAGGATTTCTGATTATACTGTCTATATTTTTCTGGTGTGTACCCATAGAAATCCCTGAAATTTTGGCAGAAGTATGAAATATTGCGATAGCCCACTGCGGTGCAGATGTTTGATATTTTTAGATGCGTATTTGTTAACAATTCTTTTGCGTTTTGCATGCGGACATTCTTAATATATTTATTAAGCCCACAGCCTGTCTGCTTCTTGAATATGGAGCTAAGATAATGTGAAGATAAATACACTTTAGCAGCTAGCATTTCCAGACTTAGATCATCTGCATAATATTGTTCAATATATTGTTTGACGGCATCGACATCACGGTTCTTAGTAGGCTCATGGTTGGTGGAATTCTGATCAATCCGAGCGATACCTTCAAATATGATATCTTTGATATCCCGCAAATCTTCAGATCCATATATGGTTTCGACGGCAGTCTGCAGCTCCATTTCTGATATAGGTGCAGCTTGTGTCATGATTTCTTGATAGATTGTGGAGAACATATACTTTACATACAAATGTGAATACTGTACTTGGTGCACATATTTTTGATATAAGATTTTAGTGTTTGCTCGTAAGCTAAAAACATCTTGATCCTTTAGATTATTTCGAATTCGATCCAGTAGATGGCTATCTGTAAGGTCTGGATATAGGGTCTCGGAGAAATATAAGTCATTTTGCGTATTGAATACAAAGGTGTCTGGGAGAAAAAAACGATATTCCATCAATTCTTCTAATGAAGTCAAGAGTGAACCTAAATCTAGTATCGAAGTTACTTCCTCTTTCATAGCGAGATAACAATTCACTTTATATTTATCAAGGATACAATTATGTAGGTGCATCGCTGAATTATTATCAAACAGTGAAGAAGGGGACTCTTGCTCGGGAAACAGTAGTAGACTTTGACATCCGTTTAGATTCAAGTAATCAGCAGATGTGTCTACTAAACCAAGCACAAATTCTTCGAACTCCGAATCCACAGATTCAAAAAAAGGCTTATCGAATTCTAACAAAAGCATTTTATTGTAATGGCTGGGTAATTCAATAGACAGCTCTTGAAGAGGGGGAGGGCTTCCGATGCTGTTGACTAGAGAGAAGAGTATATGTTTTCTCACATAGCTTAGCTTTCTTTGTGCCGCTTCTTCTTTTTGTTGCTGGTTCTTTAATTCCTGAATAACTTTTTCTAAAGTAGTCTGGAATGCTTCAATGTTAACCGGTTTCAAAAGATACTCGGATACGCCCAGGGAGAGGGCTGTTTTGGCATACTCAAATTCAGCGAACCCACTGAATAAGATCACCTTTAATTTGGGGTATAGCTTTAATGCTTCCTTTGTTAGCTGCAAACCATCCATTATAGGCATCCGCACATCGGTAAATAGAATATCGACAGAGTGTGCGCTTACATATTCAAGTGCTTTACGACCGTTTTCTGCGACATGCAATTGGAGGGGGAAGCCAAGCTCCTTAATGAGGAAAGCAATCCCCTCTCGCTCCTCCTTATGATCATCCACCACCAATATGGATAACATTATTTCCCACCTTTCGACATGTAGTGACATTGATATTGTAGTATAACATCTTCGACCGTAGCAATTTTTCTTCGATATTATCGTTATAATGAGTATTTATTGGTGTAAAACATAATTTTTTTGCGTTTACGATGGATAGCAAGAATCTATAAACTTAAAGGAGTAACAATATAAATTTTTTTGAAGCTGGCCGGCGCTTTGAAATCGTTTTCCAATACGAGTTTTTTATAGAAAAAGGGAGGCTCTTATAATGAAACATAAATTGAGAAAATCAAGCTCCATAATATTAGCATCACTATTAGCTGTTGCTATGGTAGGTTGTTCGAGTTCTAATAACTCTGCAGCAACTACACCAAAGACAGATGCGAGTGATCCTGCATGGAAAGAAGCACAGACGACTTCATTTGGCGCATATCCTGAAACGGTTACTTATTCTGTTGGACAAGTGGCAACGAGCTATTCAGCACTTGCAGGGACACCTTATGAGAAAGATAATGCCACAAACAATGTGTGGACAAGATATTTCAAGAATAAGCTGAATATTCAAAATACAACCTCGTTT
>DJUJ01000238.1:8232-22646 GCA_002438345.1 Paenibacillus sp. UBA6285 | reverse complement strand
GAAATTTATGATTCCTACGGTGGACGTGTTCTGGATAGTGCAAAGTTCGATGACAAGCTGATGGCTATACCAACTACTGAAATCTCACATGGTCCTGGTATCCTCTGGCTTCGCAAAGACTGGATGGACAAATTGGGACTTGCTGAGCCGAAATCAATGGCTGATGTGGAGAACATTATTACGCAATTTGTAGAAAAAGATCCAGGTGGTAACGGAGCGGGTAAAACGCTAGGTCTTGTTGTCGATAATGAAAACGTTGCCGGTGTTTCTGGTGGACAATTCTCATTTAATAATATCTTTTCGCTATACGGTGCGTATCCAAAACAGTGGATTGATGATGGAAGTGGAAAGGCTGTATACGGATCTGTTCAACCAGAGATGAAGCCTGCACTGACCAAGCTGTCTGAAATGTACAAGAATAACTTGATTGATCGTCAGTTTGCAGTACGTACTGGTGATGACCGCAAGGCGCTACTTACAAGTGGAAAAAGTGGGTCGTTCATGGATAACTGGTGGGGAAGCTGGACTGTGGCTGACACGCTTAAGCTGAATCCAGAAGCGGAATGGGTATCTTATGTTGCCCCACAATCAGAGGATGGCTCGCTTACAATGTTCACTGGAAATCCTTCCAGCAGTTATTTGGTTGTTCGCAAAGGCTTTGAACATCCTGAACTTGCAGCCAAGCTTGTGAGTGTTCAATATGACTATCAGCGTTACCAAGAAAAAGATGCAAAAGCTTTGAAAGAATTTGAAGATTATAAGAGCATGAATGTTNNTGTTGGCGGATCTCCGCTCGCCATTAATATCGATTATTATGACGCTTTCTATCGTAACGTTGACATCATGAAAGAAGCATTAGAAACAGGCGATACAAGTAAATTAACTAGCAATGAGGATTTAACGGCTTATAACTCCTATAAGAAATTTCTTGATAGTAAGAAGAATGGAGAAACACCAGACTCCAATGCATGGGCTGGATATACTTCCAGTATTACGACAGCTAGTTTGGTGAAAGCCTCTAATATTAAAGAAGTGAATCCATTATTCTTTGGAAGTACATCATCCATGACGTTGAAATGGCCGACACTTACTAAAATGGAACTTGAAATGTACTTGAAGATCATTACAGGTGAGCAAACACCTGACGCATTTGATAAGTTTGTAGATAGCTGGAATAAAACTGGCGGCGAAGTAATTACTAAGNNAACCAAATGATGTTGAAAGAGATGATCCGTAAATGAAAAATAAAAAAGATCAGACAGCATTCCATTTCATGATGGCGCCAGGCATGATTTTCCTAATTATCTTTTCATTTATTCCAATGTTTGGTATTGTAATGGCTTTTCAAAACTATGTTCCGGCTAAAGGAATGAGTGGTTCATCCTGGGTAGGTCTTGATAATTTTAAATTTATGCTCCAAATTCCTGACAGCAAACAGATTTTCAGTAATACGATCGTTATCGCGTTATGGAAAATTATTGTGGGTACTTTTACATCCATCGTGTTTGCCCTGTTATTAAATGAAATTCGTGTAAAGTTTGCTAAGCGATTCATACAGACGGTTGTTTATCTACCGAACTTCTTGTCATGGGCGATCTTGGCTACTGTAGTCATGAACATCTTCTCTTATGAAGGTCCCGTTAATGCAATGTTAAGTTGGTTTGGTATTGACCCGATCTTGTTTATGGCCAGCAATACCTGGTTTAGACCGATGCTAGTATTAACGGATGTCTGGAAAGGTTTTGGGTACGGTTCAATCATCTATTTGGCTTCCCTGACATCCATTGATCCCGGACTTTATGAGGCGGGTTCCATTGATGGAGCCAATCGGTTTAAGAAACTGTGGCACATCACGTTGCCAGGTTTGATGCCTACCATTTTGCTGGTTACAACCTTGAACTTGCCGAATGTATTGAATGCTGGTTTTGATCAGATCTTCAATCTGTATAATCCTTTGGTGTATGAATCTTCGGATATTATTGATACCTACGTTTACCGGGTGGGACTGGTAGAAAGACAATACAGCTTAGGTACAGCAGTTGGCCTATTACGGTCAGTCGTTGGTATCGTACTGATTCTTTCTGCGAATAAACTGGCCCAAAAACTTACGGATTATCGCATTTTCTAAAGAAAGGGGGGTTCTCCCATTTACACATCTAACATCAAGGGTCGTATTGCAGATGTTATTATCTGGGTATTTGTTCTAGCGTTCGCCTTGTCCTGTCTTATACCGTTAGTCAATTTAGTAGCCATCTCTTTCAGTGATAATGCGGCGGCTTCCGCAAATCTTGTAAGTATATTCCCGGTTAATCCGACATTTAGTTCCTATGAAAAATTATTGTCTGACAGCCAGTTTTGGCGTTCATTCATGATCTCTGTAGAACGGGTAGTGTTAGGTCTGCTTGTGAATATGGTACTGATGATTCTTACAGCCTATCCATTGTCTAAAAGTTCACGAGTATTCACGGGTCAGAAGATTTATATGAATCTCGTTATCTTCGCAATGTTATTCTCAGGCGGATTGATTCCAACCTTTATGGTAGTCAAAGAGCTTAATCTTTTAGACTCTATCTGGGCATTGATCTTACCGGGTGCAGTACCGATAGGGAATGTTATCTTGCTGATGAATGCATTCCGAGCTGTGCCGAAATCCCTAGAGGAAGCTGCGAATATAGATGGAGCTTCACAGTGGAGAATATTGGGTACGATTTATCTTCCGATAGTATTGCCTACGCTTGCCACCGTTACACTCTTTACCATTGTGGGCCATTGGAATGATTACTTTGGTGCCCTGGTGTATATTAATAAAACAGCGAATTATCCATTGCAAACGTATATCCAACAGCTTAGCGTTGATGTTCAGAACATTACAGATCCTGAAAAATTAATGGAATTAGCAAAAGTTTCGAATAAGACTTTGAACGCTGCTAAAATCGTGGTTTCCACGCTGCCATTGTTGTTGATTTATCCGTTTATGCAAAAATATTTCGTATCAGGGATTGTCGTTGGTTCGGTTAAAGAATAACTATTAGTAGACAGCCGCTATGAGGTTTCATAGCGGTCTACTATTTTCAAGTAGGAGGCTTACAATGAATAGTAATCAAGTTCATACATCAATTCTGGATGAAATGAAGACATTTGTCTCTCAAGAAGCAAATCGGAGTATTTCATTTACGAATAAAGAGGCAGCATTTTATTTTACGCAATCCCATCATACGGATCATGTGGAACATGCATTTTTTGAGGGATTTAATATCGCTAAGAAAAGAATTTTCGGTGGATACACCTTATTCGTAGGTGAGCAGAAGCTAGACAATCGACAATCTGAAGTCTGGGCCTATCCTTATAAAATGGTGCGTAAGCATGCGGAACTGACTGAAGAGCTTTGGTTGTTGGATTATCATAATCTATTAGAAATTAGTCTCGCTAATGCGAAGGAAGCCATAGGCATTACTTTAAGGGGAGAGAATGTTAGCTATATAAACCAACAAGATCATATCGCTTTCTTTAACGCTATCGAGGGAGATTGGGTGATTGCAGTTAGTGCTATCAACCTCTCACCTTTGCACATGGATAATGAAATTCTAATTGCCGATGCAAACGCTGTAGGATATTATATCGCTGCAGGTAAGACAACCGAAGAAGCAGTAAGGTTAATCCTTAATGCTAGGCAAGATATAGGCACTTTGAAAGATGAACGTGTTAAGCGGATGGAAGATTTCTTACACCACAATGCCCATCTAACCAGCAGTGATGATACGCTTACTTTAGCTATGAATTGGTTGAACATCACCATGGATCAGTTGGTTACTAGACAGCAGGGTGATGGTATCTATGCAGGACTGCCATGGTTCAACGAATATTGGGGACGGGATCAATTCATAGCTCTTCCGGGAGCCGTGCTAGTTACAGGGCAATTCGAAACGGCTAGAAATATCTTGCTGTCATTCGCAGAATTTCAGAATACGGACGAAGATTCTAAATACTTTGGTAGAATTCCAAATATCTTGTCTCCTGGAAAGGTGGATTACCATACTACGGATGGTACGCCGCGATTCATTATCCAGTTGCAGGATTACGTTAAATATTCGGGAGATACAGCGATCATTAGAGAGCTTTATCACAATGTACAATATAGTATTGAAGGTTCCATAAAATATTGGGTAGATGATAAAGGGTACTTGAAGCACGCAGATAATGAAACTTGGATGGATGCCCGGGATGGTAATTTGGAGTCTTATTCTCCTCGGGATACCCGTGCCAATGACATTCAAGCACTCTGGTATAACCAATTGCTTGCTGGTGTTTACTTTGCTGAATATATGGATGACAAGGTGAATGCTGATAAATGGAAGGGCATTGCTGAAACCTTGAAGCATTATTTTGAGGTCGATTTCTTTGATCAAGCTCATCCTTATTTAGCAGACAGACTGGACGCAGAAGACAAGCCTGAATTCTCCCTGCGCCCGAACCAGTTATTTGCTTTTGAAATGTTTGACGATAATGATTTTAAGGCTAGAGCGATTCGTACCGCGTGGGAAGAGTTGGTTTATCCATGGGGCGTTGCTTCGCTAGATAGATATCATCCATTGTTCCGCCCGTTTCATTTAACTTCTCATTATCCGAAAGACGAGGCTTACCATAACGGTGCGGTTTGGATTTGGCTTAATGGTATTGCGATGCAGCGTATGATTGAAGCGGGGCAGGAAGAAACCGCCTATCAGCTATTCAAGAATATGAACGGGCAGGCCTTGAATTTGGGTGTAGTCGGAGGACTTAGTGAGAATATGGATGCTTATCCGCAGGAAGGTGAGAGCTGGGCGAAGTTGACGGGTGCATACCTACAAGCTTGGTCTAATGCTGAGCAGCTGCGTGTGTGGTATCAATACTTCTTAGGGATCCGTCCGGACCTGATTAACAATACACTGACGATTGCTCCAAGAATTCCCCAAGAGCTTGAATCCTTGGCCTATGATGTGAATATAGGGAATGGACGTATTAAAGCTACATATAACCGTGGACTTGAAACAACATACTCCTATACATTCAAGAATGTAGGACTGGAAGTTATGATCGATGTGTCCCCTTTTGAAACGGTATCGCTTGAAGTTAAGCCAAATATGGAGCTGGTTGTAAAACAAGATGATCATATACTGGAAGTTACCTTATATGATGAGAATCGTCAAATACTCAAGGAGATTCAGTCAGGGCTATGCGAATCACGTGTTATGCACAATAAGCGGAATAACGAGTTGTTAAAAGATGTTGAGTTTGCAAAGCCGCTAAGCTTGGACAATCATCCTTGTATAAAGCTGTAGCTATAATTAGTTAAGGTGTTCTGCAAGCATAAGCGCCTTCGGCGTCCCTATAAGGAAGGCAAGTGTTTAAGCGAGAAATATAAGGATAATTTGTAGCATGGAACATATAAATTCTTATATTTTAAAAATAACCTCTAACCCATCCTCAGGATGCTGTTAGAGGTTATTTTGGCAGTCTATGACAGAGGAGATTTCCTGTTCAAATTCAAAAGATGCTCAAGTCCTGCTGCAACCCCATCTTCATCATTAGTGACGGTAACAAATTCAGCCATTTTCTTTAGAATCGGTGCTGCATTAGCCATGGCAATTCGGTAGCCAGCCATCTCGAACATCGGTTGATCATTATAGCTGTCACCCATTACGGCTACATCAGTTAGCGGGATGCCATAGTGAGCGGCTAGCATAGCAACACCGGAGCCTTTGTTGGCATCCTCGTGGTTAATTTCGATATTATTGACATGGGAGGCTGTAATAATGAGGCCAGGGATCGCGGCGAAACGGGTGGAGGCTTCTTTGAGCAGTTCCCGGTTTAGAGAAAAGGCTAACGTTTTATAAATGACATTCTCCTCTTTGCTCCAGATCTCTTCCATACTCTCGACGTAAGTTACAGCCGCTTGTTGAAACTGCTGATCGATCATTGCTTTTAGCAGCCAGCTGACTTCCTCGGGTACTTCTTCTTCGCTCAGTGCAGATAATTTTTCTAATTTTACCCGTTTGTTCAGTTCTACATATACGTTGTCCTCTGTGTATACCTCGTAATACAAATCCGGAATTTCGTTCATCCAGCGTAACGCAGGAATGATGTCCGCCTTATTCAGCGGTTTACTTGCCGCGAGCGTGCGGTCAGACAGTGTAACTACTGCGCCATTCAGACTGACTACAGGGCATTCCAGATCCGCCAGCCGCAACTGTCGTTTTGCATCCATAAAAGAGCGTCCCGTAGCAATAATTACAATGTGACCTAAATTCTGAGCGTTTATAATCGCCTCTCGGTTCTTTGGACTGATGTTCCCTTTTTCGTTCAGCAATGTTCCATCCATATCTAAAGCAATCAGCATATTGTATGATCTCCTTATCCAGTCATAGTTGTCCCATTCGCGGGCTGTGAGAACGTTACTTGTATCTTATCATTAATATTTTGAAAACCAAAAACCCCTTTTCATTCATATCTTAATCGTATATTTTTAGAAAATAGTTCAGTCGTGGTACAATAGTTGTCAAACTAATCGACTAGCCGAGTCTATCGTCAGTTCATGTTCGTGGGACGTGATCCGTCGATATTTTTCCTGCGTAAGGACATCGGCAGCTGTATATGTAAGGGGGACTATTCGTGAGATCCAAAAACTTAGCCACCATGTCACTCGCCTTTATGGCATGTGGGTTTCTGATTACACTATTTCTACCTGAGAATCTCGCTGTGATTCTACTAAGAGGCGGCTTTGAG
Source organism: Paenibacillus sp. UBA6285 (assembly GCA_002438345.1). Lineage (GTDB taxonomy): Bacteria > Bacillota > Bacilli > Paenibacillales > Paenibacillaceae > Paenibacillus_AQ. Next base: position 15,884 of record DJUJ01000238.1, on the reverse strand, counting down.
GCCGGTCTGGTAGGGGGGATTGCCGACTGGTTTGCGGTAACCGCGCTGTTCCGCCATCCGCTGGGTCTGCGTATTCCACATACCTCACTGCTGCTCAAGAATCGGGATAAGATTATCCAGTCGTTAATCACCGCTATGGAGACTGAGCTACTGAACAAAGAGAGTATTGAGAACAAGCTGCGCAAGTNNTGTCTATGGGTTCCAAGCTGCTGACGAAGTTCTTCAGCAAGAAGAAGGCAAGAGCCCAAATCCTGGAGCAGTTTAGCGAATTCGTGTCACGTCTTCCGGTAGAGAAGGCTGTACCATTCCTTCAAAAGGCAGCTTCCGAATATATTCATGAAGCCGAGCTTGGGGTTGCGGCTGATAAAATTGTCACTAAATTGATGAACGCTGGAAAAGATGTAGCTGCTCTGGATTATGCGCTGGAAGGGGTATCTAATTGGAGTGGGCGCCCCGAAACGAAAGCTATGCTGGGTAAGATCGCCAGTGAGAAGCTGGCTGAAGTGAAGCTTGGCGGACTTAAAGGTATGGCTTTTCAAGCTTTCGTTGGGTTCATGGATGCGGATATGCTTGGTGAAATGTTGCAAGGTATGCTACAGTCCGGTATCCGCGATTTTCGTGAAGAGGATAGCCCATACCGTGAAGAGATCATCCGGGAAATTCGGGTGGCGCTGTTCCAGATTGTTAATGATGAAGCTAAGCTGGCGTCATTAAAAGAATGGGCACTGAATGAGCTTGAGGGAGAAGCGGCAACCGCTTTTCTGCATACTCAATTGGAAAATGTGCGTAGTAAGGTACTCTCCTTATTGGAAGAGGACCGGGCAGCTGGAGGACGCAAGTTATTTGCGCTCTATACCCTGCTTATGCGTCGTATTAGCAAGGAACAAGAATGGATCAGTAGCTGGGAGGAGCGGATTCGCGCTTCATTAATTGCATTTGTAGAGGCTAACCACTTCCGGATCGGTCTCTTGGTGAAAGAGAATCTGGAAAGCATGGATGATGCTAGTCTAGTGAATATGCTGGAGGATAAAGTGGGTAAAGATCTTCAGTGGATTCGTGTGAACGGCGCCTTATGCGGTTTTGTTGTAGGGCTTGTACTTACGATTGTTCAATTTATTTAAATAAAAGTAGTCCGTCTCCAGTCATTAGAGACGGACTATTTTTTTGTTCTACCTTTGTATTAAGGCAGTTTGATAAAGCCGCTCCAAATCGGTTGCTGTACGCTGCCAATTGAAGACTTCAAGCGCATCCGCTCTTCCTTGTTTCCCAATGGTTTCTACTAACTCTGGATTGCGGCCTAGTCGCAGCAAATCCCTGGCAAAAGGCAAGGCCTCGCGATATCGTTCTACCAAATATCCGTTATGTCCGGAGACAATAATCTCCCGGATACCCCCATTGCAAGAAGCGATAACCGGTATTCCGGACGCCATGGCCTCTACATTAACAAGACCAAAGGATTCATGATTCTGAGAAGGGCATACAAAGCAGTCCGCTGCTTGATAAAGGGTATGAATATCTTCATGAGCAACATTTCCTAGGAAGGTGACGTGCACTCCTAATCGCCGTGCAAGCAGCTTCAACTGTCGCAAATACGACGGTTTCCCTTTGCCTGCGATTACAAGATGAGCGGGGAGATGTTTATTTAAATGGTACATAGCACGTATCAATACAGGCACCCCTTTGCGGGGAATGACTCGACCGACGAACAATACGGTAAAGACCTTCGGGAGTCTATAAAGTCTGCGAAGATGGTATTTTTCCTGTGTTAGTACTGGAGTGAATCGATCAAGATCCGCTCCGAGAAGGACAATACGGATCTCTTTGTTCAATTGAGGGAAGCGCCGGGCTAGTCTTCGCTGTAGAGAGTGGCTGTTCGCAATGATCAGATCTGCTCTAGACAAGTCCCTAGCAATCTTAACTGTCCCCGGTGTGAATGTAAGAGAGTGCAGAAATAGAAATACTGGAATATGAGGGAGCCGTTTCTTTACAGCAGACATAAGATGGGGGCGATTATCGATCTGAATCATATCAAATGACTCTTTTTGAATGTAGTCTAATACCGAAGTACGATAATGGACGGGAGTACTTGCGGGCAATCGAATGATTCTGACCTGCTCCAATATTGAAGCCTCGGGCAGTCCCGGTGCTCTCCGGCTCACAATGGTAACCTTATGTCTCTCAGCCAGCCTTTTGGCAATGGCCCAAATGCAGATTTCTACTGAACCGTCTCCCGGAACCGGGAACTGCTCCGGTGCAATGATACAAATATGCATGGTTCACGCCTCCTCTGATCCGCTAATGGTTATCCTCTTCCCACCATATGCAGCTTAGTAAACTGGAGATACATCTGAAAGCGGAGAGGGCGTGGGGCCCATTCCATTCACATGGTCGAAGCATAAAATACTAAGGCTAACTATGGTTGTGACCATTATTCGAATGACAGGGGAGAGGGCAATTGGGAACGAAACATAAGTCTGGATTGACTAGCAAATGGATTAAAACCAAGGTGCTCATGCAAAGTTCTACGATTTCACCGCTGATTCCAGAGACTGTGAAGTTTAGCAAAGCAAACTTAAAGACGATGCTGTTGAAATACGGGATGATTTACGTTAAACCGGAGCATGGTACCTATGGTAATGGTGTGATGAAGGTTGAACAGAGTAAGGGTTCTCATGGAATAGAATACAAATACCAAACTGGAACAAAGATAAAAACCTTTGGAGCCTATGACACCTTTTATTCATTACTCAAGAAAGCGACACGCGGACGTAGTTACTTGATTCAGAGAGGGATTGTTTTGCTGAAGCACGGAAAGCATCGTTTTGATATCCGCGTTATGGTCCAGCTCAGTCCGCGTGGTAAATGGGAAACTACCGGGCTGATCGGCCGAGTAGCTGAGAAAGGCAAGATCGTGACCAACTATCATAGCGGCGGTAAGTTAACGGCTATGGAGAAGCTGCTGTCGCCTTATTTGAACGAAGCTCAGCAAGATCAAATGCTTAAGATATTGAGAAAGCTAGGAGAGGATACTGGGCGTTTCTACCATAAGAAATATCCCGGTTTTAAACAGATTGGTGTTGATGTAGGATTAGACAGTTACATGACTCCTTGGATTATTGAAGTGAATACTAATCCAGATCCGTATATTTTCAAACATCTTCCTAATAAAAGCATGTACCGCAAAGTGATGGCTTACCGCAGAGCAAATGCGAAGAAGAAGTCCACTAGCTGATTTGTTTCTTCGTATTCGCAATAACAATGGAGACCTTTTGTTCGAGTTCTATTACTTTTTGTTTGTGGGTTGCGATTTGACGATAACCGGAGACCAGTGAAGATAGGGACTGGGTGGTTAACGTAAGATTTTGTTTACGAATCGCTGCTTTAAAGTCAGACCAATCTGCCGAGATCCGTTTGTTTAACGAAGTGATAACGCTTTTGTTAGATTTGATTGTGATTTGAGGACTTTCAATGCCAGATAAGGTCTTGCGAGCTTCGGCTATCTTTTGGGTACGTGTCTTTTTGGCTGCGTTCAGCTGATTCTGTTTGTCGCTGATCTCTTGGCGTGCCAACTGAACCAAGATTTTCATAGCATCACCTTGGGCACGCAGTACGGCATTCAAGGTCTTATCCTTAAAACCCTTGGCGATACTAATTCGCTTAGTAAGTGCACTATACTGGTCGAATAAGGGTTGATAGCGCTGCTTGCAGCTCTTAACGGTGGTTTCTAGCCGGGTTACTGCTTCAAGATCAATCCCTTTAATTTGTTGACGTACCACAATCAACGCTTGCTCATTATTGTAGTGAAGGATTCGGATCTGTTCCTCGCGATGGTCATACTGCAGCTTTAAGGTGGATAAATCATTGTATAGAGTAGTCAGCTTAACTCTGGCAGAGCTTTCTGCCGTCGCAGCCGTCAGATCAAAAGCCGCTTGAATAGAGGGTGTTAGTTCCGTCGTAGATGCAGCAAAAGCTCCCGTTGATGTGCTTAGCAGTAGCAGGACCGTCAGTAGTAGTAAGGGCACTGACTTTAATATTTTCATTTGCTCTCCTCCTATTTTCGTAACCCTAATGACAACAAAAAAAAGCACCCGTAGCAAAGGCAAGAGCCTTTATTACGGGTGCTTCCAACGTAATAGGTTACGANNAGGATATTTCTTTACTCACTTCTCTTATCGTATACTGAAATAAGAAGGGAATAGAGGAGTGCAACGTTCGCAACAAAGGAGGTCTGGCGTAGATGGATAACTCAGTAGAATATAGCGCTATGTTGGAACATGCATTTATGAGGTCCCCAGAGGGAATGGCCGTACTATCTTTGAATAACGGCAATGGCAACTGGCTAAAGGTCAATCCGACTTTTTGCAATCTACTTGGCTTAACGGAAGCTGAGTTTCTTGCTGGAGCTATTTTTGCAGAAATGGAAGATAGGCAGGCCCCTTCGAAAGGACTCTCATATAGATTGGTAATGGACGAACTTCGAATTCACCAGCGGGTAACTATAAGAAGGAACAATGCATTCGTACCAAAGCGGGTCAGCCGGTATGGCTTTCCCTAACGTTCTCAGGTTTAGGGGCAGGACAATCCCCTTCGTATATCATTGTGTATGCTGAAGATATTACGAACCGAAAGATTGCAGATCAACAAACGGTAGATCATCAAGATCAGCAGCAGATGGAGGAACAGATTCTTCAAAGCGAACGCTATTATAGATTGATGTCTGAGAACTCGCTGGATTTAATCTCCCGTCATGCAGTTGAAGAGCGTAAACAGTTCGAATTCAAGCTTCAGGAGAATGAACAACGCTATAAATCCTTATTCGAATATAATCCCTCTGCTGTGTACTCTATGAATTTGCAAGGTGATTATTTGACAGCCAATGCGAATCTGGAGAAGTTGACGGGGTATTCGCTGGATGAACTGATTGGAATGTACTTTGGTCCCGTTGTGCATGAGAAGGACATGGAGAAGACGCTATATCATTTTAATCTAGCCGCTAAGGGATATCCCCAAAGCTATGAGCTGACGCTTATTCATAAAGAAGGCCATTTTGTAGAGATTAATACGACTAATATTCCGATTATTGTAGACGATCGGGTGGTTGGTGTGTATGGTATTTCCCGTGATATTACGGAACGTATACGATATACAGAACAAATTGAAAAGCTAAGCAATGAGTACACCCTCATTTTAAATGCGGTTTCAGAAGGTATTTTTGGACTCGACATGGAGGAGAAGGTGACCTTCATCAACCCTGCAGGTTTGCAAATGCTGGGCTATGAACATGATGAAATCATGGGTCATTCGTATCTGGATCATATTCAGCAGACGGCGCTTGATGGGATCCATTATCGGCCTGAGGAGTCTCCACTTATGACGGCTATTAGGTCAGGGGTATCTTTTCAGAGTAAGGATGCAGTCTTGTGGCGTAAGGATGGTACAAGCTTTCTTGCGGAGTATCAGGTAACCCCTCTATTCGATAAGGGTGAACCTAAGGGCGTTGTAGTAGTGTTCAGAGATATTACAGATGAGAAGGAGATCATTCGGGCGAAGGAATCTGCGGAAAAAGCGGATCAGGCTAAATCTGAGTTTCTAGCCGTTATGAGTCACGAAATACGCACACCTATGAACGGCATAGTGGGGATGACTGATCTGCTTGCAGAGACGGAACTGGATGAAGAGCAACGTGGGTATACAGATATTATTAAAGAAAGTAGTAGTTCTCTTCTATATATTCTTAATGAAATTCTCGATTACAGTAAAATTGAAGCCGGTAAAATGATGATCGTACATGAGCCTGTGCGTCTTCAAGAGGTTCTGGACAGTGTAACGGATTTATTTATGGCAAAGGCTTTGGAACAAAATATCGAGCTGTCTTATAGCATGGCGGCAGGAGTTCCAACGCTCATTATGGGAGATGCAGGGCGACTGCGTCAGGTATTGGTCAACCTGGTCAGCAATGCGATTAAATTTACTGATCGGGGCAGTGTCTGTATTTACGTGGAACAGAAAATGTCCGTAGATCCAAAGAAGTCGACTTTGAAATTTAATGTCAGAGATACGGGGATAGGTATTCCTTTAGAGAATCAGCATCAGCTGTTTCAATCGTTCTACCAGCTGCACTCCTCGTTTAATCGTAAGTATGGCGGGACGGGGTTAGGGCTGGCCATTTGTAAGAAGCTCGTCGAGCTGATGGGTGGAGCAATTGCGGTGGAGAGTAGCGAAGGAGAGGGCGCCAATTTCTATTTCACGCTACAGATTAATCCTGAAAGCGGATATGAGGGTGATGAGGAAGTAGTTGCTCAGTCAGAGTGGAAATCCACACAGGAAATAGAATCAGGATCTGATTCAGATGTACCAATGGATATTGGCGCAAATGTGATTTTACTCCCGGAAGGCCCTGCCCTTTCAGCTTCTAATCCGGAACCCTCAAGAGGTGATCCATCCTGATGAAGCATAGAATGTCCAGTCTCAGTAACAAACTACCAGCGGATCCATTNNCGGCGACGATGGCGGCTTTAACCGAGTATTGGAATACCCAGCTAAGAATGGACTTTATTCGTGGCAAAGGTCATTTTCACTCCAAAGCAGCTCATATTAATTACATATATAGTCATCACGGAGGGACCCCTTTGGGGATGAGTGTACGCCGTTTTACCAAAGGACTGAAAGACTATATCCATTCATCGCTTTTACCGAAAGGGAAGCATAAGCTGTCCATTACCACTTTTAATGATTTCAATGGATATAAAGCGGAGATTGATGCGGGTCGGCCTGTAGCTGTTAAATTTGATAAATGGTTTAAATTTCAGTGGAGAGGGAAATTCGCTTACGACTACCACTGGGTACTCGGAATAGGATATGAGGTGCCTGATAACGGAGATCGTCCAATCCTCATCGTTCAGGATAATGGTGTGAGGTATAAGGACGGTGAGATTGCTCTTGGTAAGGAACGCCGTATTCCGTATTTTATAAATAAAGACATCATTACGATGGTCGGAATGAATATCGTAGAACCTCTTAATTGATTGCGATTCGGCTAGGGGATTGCCCTGAAAAAATGATCTAATTATTTTGAGTCAAACGTTTGCACTAATTAGAGGATCATACTATAATCCAGTTAATAACTGGAAAAGGGGATAGGTGCTTTGTCCGTACAAAAGGAAATGAAGGAACCCATTTATTATGGTGATCCTGCGACTACTGAAGGAATTTCCGTATTCGCACAGGAGTTTGATCAGCTGTTCAGCTATGACGGGAATGATCTGGGGCTGACATACTCACCGGCCTGTTCATCATTTTGCTTGTGGGCCCCTACGGCTCAGGAGGCAGAGATAGTAATCTATGATTCGTGGCAGGGTGCTGCCGAGTGCAAATATGCTATGAATCGTGATATTCGGGGAACTTGGAGAGCTACGGTTGACGGTGATCTAGACGGCAAATTCTATACCTACCGAGTGCGTCTAGGCGAACAGTGGAATGAAGCGGCTGATCCTTATGCACGGGCTGTTGGCGTGAACGGCGACAGAGGGGCTATTCTAGATTTACGCAAGACAGATCCTGAGCGGTGGACGGAAGATAAGCCGCCGTTTGATGATCCTGTAGACGCCATCATTTATGAACTTCATTTACGTGACCTATCTATTCATCCGGCA
>DJUJ01000238.1:0-8189 GCA_002438345.1 Paenibacillus sp. UBA6285 | reverse complement strand
GAACTCGCGGACCGGATGGCATTCTAACCGGACTCGATCATATCGCGAATCTCGGTGTGACCCACGTGCAGCTATTGCCTATTTATGATTATTCTACAGAGAGTGTAGATGAGACGAAGCTGGATGAACCGCATTTTAACTGGGGCTATGATCCGAAGAATTATAATGCGCCTGAAGGCTCCTATGCTACGGATCCGTATATGCCTGGACTACGAATCCAAGAGTTAAAAACAATGATTCAAGCGCTTCATGATCGGGGTCTCCGTGTCATTATGGATGTTGTTTACAACCATGTGTACGACGGATACCGCGTGAATTTCACCAAGCTGGTTCCTGGCTATTATTTGCGTTATAAACAAGACGGAAGCCTGTCGAATGGCTCTGGTTGCGGGAATGACGTGGCTACAGAGCGCTTGATGATGTCTCGCTTCATTGTGGAGTCCGTGATCTATTGGGCCAAAGAATACCATATTGACGGCTTCCGCTTCGATTTGATGGGTTTGATGGATGTCGATACTATGAGGGAAACTCGGCGACGTCTGGATGAAATAGATCCATCCATCATTACGATTGGTGAAGGCTGGATCATGGGGACAGCGCTGCCGATGGAACGGCTCGCTCATCAGAAGAATGCAGCTCTTCTCCCGAGAATCGGGCAATTTAATGATGATTTCAGAGATGCTATCAAAGGAAATATCTTTTTGTACGATCAGCCAGGCTTTATCAGCGGAATGATGGGCCTAGAGCTTGCGATCAAGGCAGGGGTTGCAGGAGGAATTGCCTTTAGTTCAGGGATTAAGCAATTTGCCGTGGAGCCTCAGCAAACCGTTAACTATGTGGAATGTCATGATAATCATACGCTCTGGGATAAAATAGTATTGTCCACCGAAGGTGAGACGGTCACTCAGCGCCGCTCCATGCATAGGCTAGCTTCTGCGATATTGTTCATGAGTCAGGGAATTCCTTTTATCCATGCGGGTCAGGAATTTATGCGTACGAAGGACGGGGTGGAGAACAGCTTCAAATCCTCCGTCGAGATCAATCGCATGGATTGGGAATTGTGCGCTGCGCATCAGGAAGATGTGATGTATATGAAGCAGCTAATTACACTGCGCAAAGCTCATCCGGCCTTCCGTATGCGAACAGCAGATGACATTCGGAGCCATTTGGTTTTTGAAAAAGCACCAGTAAGCGCAGTATCTTATACGCTACGTGGCCATGCTGGAGGAGATGTAGCGAAGCATATCTATGTTCTTTTTAATGCGAATGCTGAACAGACCACTGTGGTTCTGCCACAGCTTGGAGCGTGGAAGACCATCTTTGGGGCTGACCTCACGCAGGATCTGACTGGAAATAAGCTAACGGTAAATGGAATCGGAATGGTAGTACTGACGGCGAAATAAATAGTATTTTACAAGACACTTAGTGAAAAGCATGCAGAGTAACGTACATCAATCAGGTACAGTACACTGTGTGCTTTTTTCTGTCTTTCTATTTCCTTAATTTGATTGTTTCATTTTACATAAAAAGGTGACATTACTCATTTTCGATGATGATATTGGATGTTAATATGAAGGCATTTACTTTGGCGCTTTAGAGTGGCATAAGCATAACAACAGACAATTATAGAGAGTATTTTTCTTTTTTAACGGTTTAGAAAGTATATATTTGGGGCCCCCGCAAAGTACCTAAGTATGCATCGAAGCAAAGCCACACTTTGTGGGGATATTTAGAGAGGATGAAAGAGATGGGAAAAGCAACCGGATTTTTAGAATTTGAACGGCAGACGCCTTCGGAGTGTGAGGCGCTGGAGCGGATTAAGAATTGGGATGAATTTTCGATTCCTATGGATGAAGAGAAGCTGCGCGAGCAAGGGGCACGCTGTATGGACTGTGGCACGCCATTTTGTCATGTAGGACGTCTGTTGTCTGGTATGGCTTCCGGCTGCCCACTGCATAACCTGATTCCAGAATGGAATGATATGGTCTATCGTGGAAATTGGGAGATTGCGCTGAAACGTCTGCATAAGACCAATAACTTCCCTGAATTTACTGGACGTGTGTGTCCGGCTCCTTGTGAAGGCTCTTGTACGGTAGGGTTGAACGGCAAGCCCGTTACGATTAAATCGATTGAAAAGGCGATTGTAGATAGAGGTTTTGCAGAAGACTGGATTGTGCCAGAACCGCCACTAACTCGCACAGGTAAAAAGGTAGCTGTAGTGGGTTCGGGTCCGGCAGGTCTTGCCTGTGCAGCTCAGCTTAACAAGGCAGGGCATTCGGTGACCGTGTATGAACGGGCAGACCGGATTGGCGGTTTGCTGACGTATGGTATTCCGAACATGAAGCTGGATAAGAAGACTGTTCAGCGCCGAGTAGACCTGCTAGCGGCTGAAGGCATTTCATTCGTAACTCGTACAGAGATTGGGCGAGATATCTCGGCATCACAACTCAAGGCGGAACATGTTGCTGTTGTCTTGTGTGGCGGGTCTACGCAGGCACGAGACCTTCCTATAGCGGGTCGTGAGCTGCGGGGCATTCATCAGGCTATGGAGTTTCTGACACTGAATACTAAGAGCTTACTGGATTCAGAGCTTGCTGATGGCGAATACTTGTCCGCGGCAGATAAGGATGTAGTTGTAATCGGTGGCGGAGATACTGGCACAGACTGTGTAGCTACGTCGATTCGCCACGGCTGCCGTAGTGTGATCCAGCTTGAGATTATGCCACAGGCTCCGCTGACGCGTCAGCCTAGCAATCCGTGGCCAGAATGGCCAAAGGTTCTTAAGGTGGACTATGGCCAAGATGAAGCGGCATCGCTGTATAAAGAAGATCCACGTCGTTATCTTGTTTCGACGAAACGTTTTGTCGGCGACGATGGTGGACATGTGCAGGAGCTGCATACCGTGCGAATTGAGTGGACTCGTAATGAACAGGGACGGATGGTTCCGGTTGAAGTACCGGGCAGTGAGGAAGTTCTAAAGGCGCAGCTGGTACTACTCGCATTGGGATTCACAGGTCCCGAAGAGACTGTACTAGGCGAGCTTGGAGTGGAACGTGATGAGCGTGGAAATGCCAAGGCGGAGTTCGGAGCACAAGCAACCAATGTAGAAGGTGTATTCACCGCAGGCGATATGCGCCGCGGACAAAGTCTTGTAGTCTGGGCCATTGATGAGGGTCGTCAGACAGCCCGCGAAGTGGACCGGTTCTTGATGGGATCATCGAATTTACCGTAAGAATTGAGGCATATAGAGCAGGGCGTTCCTTTTAGGGAACGTCCGCTTTTGCGTTGTTGGCATATTCAAGGTTAAAATTGTAACCTAAGGACATGATCTACTTTAGTCGAAAAGGAGAATACATGATGAAGCTAATGTTTATTTCCGATATTCACGGATCTTTATTCTGGCTAGAACGGGCTTTGGAAAAGGTTGAGGTAGAACAGCCAGACAGTCTTGTTATTGTAGGAGACTTTTTATATCACGGTCCCAGAAATCCACTGCCGAAGGGTTATGACCCACAGGGAGTTGCTAATAAACTGAATGAATATAACAAAAAGAAGACCATAACGGCGGTACGTGGTAACTGCGATGCTGAGGTGGACCAGATGTTGCTGCAATTCCCGATGATGGGCGATTATGTCATGCTCCTGCATGAAGGTAGACGGATCTATATTACACACGGGCATGGCTTTAGCATTGAGAATTTACCGGCACTTTCCGAGAAGGATATCTTTATTCAGGGGCATACTCATATTCCTGTTGCGGATGAAAAAGAGGGGATATATGTACTGAATCCCGGCTCCATATCGCTGCCTAAAGAGAATAACCCGAATTCCTATGGTGTCCTTGAGGGGGGAGAATTCATCGTTAAGGATTTTGAAGGCAATGTGGTAAAAAGCATCACACTATAGGCTCAGCCAGATCCCTTGTGACCCGAACTCCTTCCAACATTATTAGTGTTCTAGGGAATTGAGCACTAGAACATATTATTGTATGATGAGGAAGGAGTTCCAAGGATAGGCTGGCTCCAAATATAATAGTAAAGGTAGTTAACACATGAATCCTAAAGAATTGAACTATACAATGCCACCGGAATGGGGCAAGCATGAACGTACTTTTATCTCCTGGCCGGTGCAGGAATCCATGTGTTTCCCAGATAACCATGAATCTGTGTGCCAAGGTTACGCGGAAATCATCACAGCTATTGCTGAGTTTGAACCGATCACGGTCATCGTTAACCCGGAGGACGTGGAAAGGGGAGAACGTCTGGTCGGCGGACCGAATGTAACGCTACTGCCTATTGAGCATAGCGATGCTTGGCTGCGTGATAATGGGCCTACCTTTGTTGTTAATAAAGACGGTGTTCTGGCAGGTGTGAATTGGAAGTTCAATGCCTGGGGCGGTAAATATTCACCTTGGGATCTGGATGACGAAGTGGCTCCACAGATTCTCGAACATTCTCAAGTCACACGCTTTGATGCACCGCTTGTGATGGAAGGTGGCTCGATTCATACAGATGGAGAAGGCACTTTGCTTACTACAGAAGAGTGTTTGCTTAACCTAAACCGCAACCCAGAGCTGAAGCGCGAAGATATCGAAGAGTACGTGCGGAACTATACAGGTACAGAAGCTATTATCTGGTTGAGACGTGGCCTTAGTGGCGATGAGACCGATGGTCATGTCGATAATATTGCTTGTTTTGCTGCACCAGGCAAAGTTATTCTCCAGGTCTGCGAGGACCCGCAGGATGAGAACTATGAGATTACCCAAGAGAATTTGCGTATTCTGGAGAACGCTATAGATGCCAAAGGGCGTAAGCTGGAGATTATCAAGATTCAGCAGCCACCACGGGTCGATCATGACGGCAGCCGTCTGACGCTCAGTTATTTGAACTTTTATTTCGTAAATGGCGGGATCATATTGCCTGTGTTTGGCGGTACAGCGGTGGAAACAGACAAACTTGCTGAGGAAGTGCTGGTTGGCTTGTTCCCAGACCGCAAGATTCGTACAGTTAACGGTATGGCGGTCATGACCGAAGGCGGGAATGTTCACTGCACTACGCAGCAAATGCCTGCTCAGCAATAATTGAAAGAAACTAAACGTCCAGAGGGACATTTATATACAAGGAGGACAGACACTTGAGAAATGTAAAAGTAGCTGCGACACAAATGAGCTGTTCCAGCAATATTGATGAGAATATCAGCAAAGCCGAAACATTGGTTAGAGAAGCGGCGGCACAGGGAGCGCAAATTATTTTGCTGCAGGAGCTGTTCGAGACCCCGTATTTCTGCCAAAAAGAGAAAGCCGATTATTACGCTTATGCGACAGAGCTTGAGCATAACAAAGCGATTAATCATTTCAAAGCAGTGGCCAAGGAGCTGCAAGTGGTGCTGCCGATCAGTTTTTATGAGAAAAAGAATTACGCCCGTTACAACTCACTGGCTGTAATCGATGCTGATGGAACGGTGCTTGGCAAATACCGCAAGAGTCATATTCCAGATGGCCCAGGTTATGAAGAGAAGTTCTACTTTAATCCGGGAGATACCGGCTTTAAGGTATGGAACACTCGTTACGCCAAGATTGGCGTAGGTATTTGCTGGGATCAGTGGTATCCAGAAGCTGCTAGAGTGATGAGCTTGATGGGGGCAGAGATTCTCTTCTATCCAACGGCTATTGGCTCAGAACCGCAGGATGGATCGATTGATTCCAAGGATCATTGGCAGACTTGTATGCTTGGACATGCAGCTGCTAACCTCATTCCAGTCGTGGCTGCCAACCGTATTGGTGAGGAAATTGATGAGGATTCGAGCATTAATTTCTACGGTTCATCGTTCATTGCAGGCCCTCAAGGCAATAAAATTGTTGAAGCAGGCCGAGATGAGCAAACCGTGCTGGTAAGCGAATTCGATCTGGATGCTTTGGAAGTCGGGCGGATCGAGTGGGGCATCTTCCGTGATCGCCGGCCGGACCTGTACAAAATGATTGGTTCTTATGATGGGGATATCATTCTTTAATAGAATTCCCAATTAAATGTGCTAAAGGCACTGCTAGAGAGGATAGAATCTCTGGCAGTGCCTTTTTTGATGTTCAATTGGGAAATGTTGGAGGAATGAAGTTTAGAGCAAATGTTCGAGAGTCCTATGCAAGAACGGACACAATCTTTTCTATCAAAAGTACTGTAAGAGTTTGGAAAAGTAGAATATTGCTATTTTATCAGGTATATTAGAAGAGTAAACCGTGATTCAGGGATCTACTATGAAAATTCTGTCGGATACGTGGAGAGGAGGCTCTGGGATATCTTTTGTTATCATAATCTTGCAGTGATAGAAGGAGAAAATACGATGAGCACATTTAAAAGCTGGTTGAACACAACCAAAAACGGATTAACAGAACAAGTAAAGAAATTCAAAAATAAAGATTTCATGAATGCGGTAGTTGCGGGCTGCGCCTTGGTTGCTGCTGCAGACGGTAAGATAGAAGAAGCTGAAAAGAATAAAATGGCTGGCTATATGAATATGAGTAATGAACTAAAGGTGTTTGACATGAGAGACGTCATTACCCAGTTCAACTTTTATGTAAGTAACTTTGAGTTCTCACCAGAAATCGGTAAGCAGGAAGCACTGAAAGCAATCGGTAAGTTTACTGGAAAACCGGATATGGGACGCGTAATTGTGGGTGTGTGCTCAGCTATTGGATCAGCTGATGGTGATTTTGATGACAATGAAAAAGCGGTAGTACGGCATATTTGCGGTGTCCTGGGATTAAACCCTGGCGAGTTCAGTTTATAAACGATGTAAAACCATATACATGAGTTCGGATGAAACGTATTTAGTTCTTTAGCGTATCACTCATATAACATCCAAAAGCTAGACTAATAGTGGTGATTCTTTTTAGGGAATGGAGGTACGTAAAGTTGGCTGGAATTAATCTGGTAAAAGGTCAGAAGATTGACCTCACAAAAGGTAATGCAGGCTTATCTAACGTAATTGTAGGTTTAGGTTGGGATCCGGCTGAGCCGGCTCGAGGATTCTTCGGTGTGAAGAAACAGGCCAACGTGGACTGTGATGCTTCAGCGCTGATGCTGAACGAGAATGGTAAGCTAATTAAGAAGGGTAACCTGGTGTGCTTCCATAATAAGCAAAGCCCTTGTAACTCTGTCATTCATTCCGGAGACAATCTCACGGGTGATGGAGATGGAGACGATGAGCAAATCATGGTCAACCTGAATGCCATTCCTTCCGATGTGCACAAGGTTCTGGTAGTTGTGAATATTTATGATGCTACGAACCGTAAACAGGATTTCGGACTGATCAAATCAGCTTATATCCGTGTGATGAATGCTGTAGGCAATAATGAGCTGATCCGCTTCAACCTATCTGATAATTACAATGGCTATACGGCGCTTATTTGTGGGGAACTTTACCGGCAAGGTGGAGAATGGAAGTTCGCCGCAATTGGTGAGGGTAGTCACGCGGCACATATCAATCAACTGGCAGAACGCTACGTATAATCCAAATAAAAGAAAAGAGGAATGTTATCATGGCAATTAATCTATCCAAAGGTCAAAAGATCGATTTAACGAAAACAAATCCAGGTCTGTCCAAAATCACAGTGGGTCTTGGTTGGGACACTAATAAATATGACGGCGGTAAAGATTTCGATTTGGACGTTTCCGTATTTTTGACTAATGCTAACAGCAAAGTTGAAAAAGAAACTAATTTCATTTACTTCAATAATAAACAGAACGAGAACGCTTCTGTTGTTCATACAGGTGACAACCGTACTGGTGACGGCGATGGTGATGATGAGCAGATTCAAGTGGATCTTCTGAACATCCCGGCGGNNTACAATTTATGAAGCTGAAGCAAGAAGCCAAAACTTCGGACAAGTTTCTCGTTCTTATGTACGTATCGTAAATGATTTGAACAATGAAGAACTAATCCGTTTCGATTTGGGTGAAGACTTCTCTATTGAAACTGGCGTTGTTGTTGGCGAGCTATACCGTCATGGTGCAGAGTGGAAGTTCAATGCGATCGGTAGCGGCTACAAAGACGGCTTGAGCGGTTTGACTCGCGATTACGGCTTGCAATAAATCTTGTAGTTACACAGTGAACTGAATCTACTCATGAAAGAAGGTTATGTCAGTGACGATCAGTCTTTCCAAAGGACAACGGATTGATCTTACCAAGACTAA
>DJUJ01000100.1:22081-29674 GCA_002438345.1 Paenibacillus sp. UBA6285 | reverse complement strand
GGCGAATGGTATATTGAACCATGCTCTTGAATTCATAGGACTTAGCTCCTGGACACAAGCTTGGTTGGAGGATCCAAGTTGGGTAATGTGGTCGACTATCGGCGTTGAAGTCTGGAAATCAGCAGGATTTGTCATGATTATCTTTTTAGCGGGATTGCAAACTGTGCCGAAGGAAACAATCGAAGCAAGTGATATGGATGGAGCTAATTATTGGAATAAACTTATTAAAATAATTGTACCTTCTATTGCACCATCCATTTTAATAAATACGTTATTAAGTATTATTTCGGGTCTAAAAGTGTTTGATGTTATTTTTGCTCTAACAAATGGCGGACCGGGAAGATTTTCTGAAGTTATTAATATTACGATCTTTAATCAATTCTCAATGGGGAACTATGGATATAGCACCGCTTTAGGTGTCATTATGTTTATCTTCCTAGCAATTATTTCAATTGGTATTATTATGATATTTACAAGAAAGGAAACGAATAGTTAATGAAAAAGCGGAAACGATATTTGAACATTACTAAAGAAGTATTCGCATGGGTGCTGAGCCTCGTTATATTAGTTCCTTTTTTGATGGTTTTATTAAATTCAGTCAAATCAGTTACAGAGGCTGCCACAATGAGTCTTGCGCTTCCAACAGAGATAAAGTTCAGCAACTATGTGGAAGTATTGAAGGACAAGCGAATTTACACTTCATTTTTTAATAGCTTATTTTTGTCAACTGCTGCTTCATTAATTACTCTTATTGTTTCATCAATGGCCGCATTTGTTATTTCACGGAATAGATCACGTTTCAATATGGTTATTTATTCGATCTTTCTGCTTGGTCTGGTTGCCCCGATGAACTATGTTACAACAATGAAGGTTATGCAGATATTGAATATTATTAACACATATACGGGAGTTTATTTGCTATATTCCGCAATCTTTATCCCGTTTACTGTGTTCCTGTATTTTGGCTTTATTGGCAGTATACCTAAGGAGCTTGATGAGGCCGCTGTCATTGATGGTTGTAAAGGAGGGGGATTATTCTACAAGATTATCTTCCCATTGTTAAAGCCGGTCACTGTTACAGCCGTTATTATTAACTTTTTAAATTGCTGGAATGATTTTGTTATTCCATTGTACTTCCTTAATTCATCAGGAAAATGGGGGATGATTATGGTAATGTACAACTACTTTAGTACGTATATTAGTTCTTGGAATTTGGTATCAGCAGCAATGATTCTTAATTTGCTTCCTATTATTATAGTTTACGCGATTGGTCAAAAGTATATTATTTCAGGTATGACGGCAGGTGCTGTTAAAGGCTAAACCTAGACAGAGAATTCAAATTATAGGAAGAGTGAGGATGTAGCGTGTCTATTCAAGTTAATGAAGAACATCAATTGTTTTTATTGACTACCAAGAACATGTGTTACGGAATTGGAGTTGATAACAAAGGTCAATTATTGCACACTCATTGGGGTGAAAAAGTTAAAATTGAAGATTGTATTCATTTGCTACAGCCCTATTACCATTCCCATTTCGATGCGGAAGTAGATCGCGAAAGAGAAGAATATAGTCCATGGGGTGGTCTGAGCTTTACCGATCCAGCGCTTAAAGTGAAGTTTCATGATGGTGTAAGAGATTTGAAGCTGCAATATAAAAGCTATAGTTTACATGTATCGGATGATATGTCGGACGAGGGTAGTATCCTTGAGATCCACTTGCAGGATGCCTACTATTCTCTAGATGTAAACTTGACGTATAAAGTTATTGCTGAGTTTGATTTGATCGAGCGTAAAGCAAGCTTGACTAATAAGGGAACTGAGCCTATCCAGCTGGAAATTGCACAATCTGCAGTATGGTCAATTCCTGCGCTTGAAGCATATAGAATGGTTTATGTGACCGGGAAGTGGCAGGAAGAATTCCAGATTAAATCATGTATGATTACAGAGGGAAAAAAAGTAATTGAAAGCAGACGTGGCATTACGAGTCACCATGCCAATCCTTGGTTTGCTGTCGATAATGGGGCAGCCAATGAAACAAGTGGCGCAGTGTGGTTCGGTTCACTGGCTTGGAGCGGAAATTGGAAAATAACTACCGAAAAGACAGCGTTCGGAAATGTGCGGATTGTCGGTGGTATTAACGATTTTGATTTTGAGTGGAGTTTGAAGGCTGGAGAGACATTTGAAACGCCTGCCTTTATTGGTGGTTACACTGCTGAAGGTTTCGGAGGTATGAGCCGAAGGCTACATGGCTATCAGTTAAAATACATTATGCCGTCGAGTAAGCAGACCACGTATAGAAAAATTCTTTATAATTCTTGGGAAGCTACCGAGTTTAATGTAAGTGTCAGGGAGCAAACGTTTCTAGCTCAAAAAGCAGCAGAAATAGGTATTGAGCTATTCATAATTGATGATGGCTGGTTTGGTAAACGAAACCATGATAAGGCTGGTCTTGGTGACTGGTATGTAAATACTGATAAATTCCCTAATGGATTAGGTGAATTAATTGAGAGAATCAATACGTTGGGCATGGATTTTGGTTTGTGGGTGGAGCCGGAAATGGTTAATCCGGATAGTGAATTGTACCGTAGTCATCCTGACTGGATCTATCATTTCCCGAATAGAGAAAGCTCATTGGCCAGAAATCAATTAGTGCTTAATTTATCTAAACCTGAAGTAAAGACATTTATACTTGATTTTATGACTAAACTTTTGCAGGAAAATAATATTAAATTTATAAAGTGGGATATGAACCGCGCAATTAGTGAGCCAGGTGGGTTGCATGATCCTGCGCCGGAGCAACGTGAGTTTTGGGTTAGACATGTGTTGCATTTGTACGAGATTTGGGATGAACTTAGAACTTGCTTCCCGGACGTTACGTTTGAAACATGCTCAAGCGGTGGAGGAAGAGTTGACTTCGGTATGCTTCGATATGCTGACCAAGCTTGGGTTAGTGATAATACGGATGCATTTGATCGTCTGAAAATACAAGAGGGATTCTCATATACGTATTCAGCCCAGTCTATGATGTGCTGGGTAACAGATTCTCCTGGCCATGCGAATCATCGAAGTGTATCGTTGAAATACCGTTTCCATTCCGCAATGATGGGTTCGCTTGGTATTGGCGGTGATTTGAATAAATGGACAGATGCAGAGCTTATTGAGGCAAAGGAACTGGTAGCTCTTTATAAAGAACTAAGGCCTATGATTCAGCAAGGTAAGCAGTACCGTTTGCATTCACCGCGAACAGAGCCAACGACGGCTGTACAATATGTGAATGATGATGGAAGTGAATCGGTTATATTTGTATTTTTGCACTCTCAGCAATTCGGAAACTTTATGCCAAGGCTCCGTCTCAACGGCTTGCAGTCTGATCAAATTTATCAGGTAGAGTTGGCCGAGCCATTCACAATGAGCGGCAGCGGATTGATGAGTATTGGTATTCCGATAGCATTAGGCGGAGACTTTGACAGCGTGCTGATCCGTGTTCGTGCGGTTGGGTGAAGCTATAACCTTGATAGCATATCTCCGAATATTTGCATCCAGGTTCCTTTAGATCAGATATTGAACACCTATTCTTGATACCAATTTATAACGAAAAAAGGGGAGCAATTATCTGCCCCCCTAGTATTTTGCAGTAAACTATTGAATAAAAATATCATCAAAGTAAGTCGTCGTCGTATTTCCAGACCAGGAGTCACCGATAACAATGCGATTAAAGCTTGTTCCGCCCGTCGGTGAAGCAACCAGTACTCCGTCAATATACATATCGACTTTCGTACCCGAAGTGTAATCCCACTTCAGTTCGTGCCAACCTGTCGTTCTGCTTACAGAAGTTGCAGTATATGTTCCGTCTAGACGGACCGAATACTTGGTGGTAGAGGTCGGCGTATTGACCGCGATTCCACGGATTGCCGAACTGTTGTCAACAAAGCCCGCCACTTGCATGTTCGTTGCGCTTGCATCATCATAGAACCACATCGTTACAACTTTATTTTGCAAAGAATGGAACGTCTGTTGGATCGCATCCATATCCTCGCTTACAAGGTAGCTGTAGATTCCTGAGTGTGCTTTTGCACTGCTGAGAGATGGCGTACCTTTGCCTGGGACAGAGATCCAGTTTCCTAGGCCGTTTTCGAATCCATCGAAGGTATACATGGATTGATAATAAGGATCCAATACGAGACCCGCATCATCCACGTATGCTTCCCCCGTTGTGGAAGTCTTTTTTAAAAAGATTTTGGCGCTCGTTTGCGATGGACCTGTCTTGAATTTCACCTTCACAAAAGTCCAAGTTGAACTGTTTGAAGAAGCACTGACCTCTGTATCACCGAAGTCCGTCACGCCGAGAACCGCGTTTTCGCTCGCGGGTGAACGCAGCCACGCTCCCGCGATATAATTCGTGTCAGGCTCAAGGCCTGTAATGGTTTTCGCGATCCCATCCACGCTGCCGCTAAGCTTTACACCATTGAATTGCGATCTCGACATTCCCGCATTGGCTGCTTTTCCCCAATGATTGTCGGCAACAACCACGGCGTTTCCGCCATCCGTTGTCGTCCAACTGCTCAGATTGCCCCATTCAAAGCCACCGTTGACCATCCGATTCATTTGAGGTGTATCCGGTCTTGTATATGTCGGACTTGGTGGACTTGCAAAATTGTGACCTGCAGTCCAGTCCTCACTCCCATATTCGTAAGCTCCAATGTCCGGAGCGCTTCCTGTGTATCCATCGGTAATCCCCGGAATCACCTTGCCTGAATCCTTGGCCGCCGATGTAGACAACAAACGGTAATTGGCGTTCGCTTCATCTACAAATCCCGGTGAACTGGTCAAATTAAACCCATGTTCTGCGTTGGCTGCGGTTACAGTATCCACACCTTTGATGATATTATTGTATATTTTGTCGCCATACATATCTTGAGCGAAAACATCTCCCCACGCTCCGACTAGAGACGTATTGGACCATACGGTATTGTTATATACAAGATTGTAATTAGACGGTGTATTCAATCGAATGCCTTCGTTGTTCCACACGACATTATGATGCAAAATAAAATTGTTTGTATAATTATCCAGATATATTCCTGAATTCGCAGCGGCTGCTTTATTATCGTGAATATAGTTGTGATGGATTTCCGTATTTTGACCGTCTGTATTCGGCCCGTAAACCATGCCCAAATCCGTGGTCAGCCAGCCTGCGTTATAAATATTGTTGAATTGGATTTGATTAGCAGTCATTCCGCCGCTGAAATAAACCGTCACACGCCCGGCATCCGATACGGTATTATGACTGATCAAGCTGTTCGCTCCCTGCAGGTTGACGAGACCTTCCCAGTTCGGTACATAGCCGCCGTCGTGAATATAACTGTTAATGATATTGTTATTCGTTCCTTTTATCGTAACAAGACTGCCCGAGCTATAAGCGATCTCGCTATCGCGTATCTCGTTATAGCTGCCGTTAAGAATAATTCCGAGATTCGCTTGTTCTCCGGCGCTGGTGTTCAAATTATGGTGTGAAACGTATTTGGCTGCAATCTCCTGCAGCGTAACATGATCTGTGGAGTTATCCGTCACAATCGTGGAAGCAGTGATTTGTATCCCTTTAACGTTGATGTAGGATTTACCGGATAAATCAAAAGCGTTGTTTCTCCGTTTAGCTTCAACCATGAGGGTAGACGGATTTCCGCCGCCAGGAGCCCACAAATAGAGCTGACCGTTCGCGGAATCATACCACCATTCTTTTGCGGTGTCCAACGCTCCTTTAATACCAGTCAAATAATACCGATTTCCAGATTTAGGATCATAATAGGTTCCCGTACCCTTTAAAGGCTGTATAGTCAGCTTCTTTAAAATGGAATCGTACCCCGTCACGGTTGAAGTTTGAGCAATCCACGCACTTCCGCTTGTAGTCCAAATCGTCGCGCCCTTCCAGAAATTATTTCCACCCGGAAGCGAGGTATCGTAAATATTGGTCGCATTCGTAAATGTACCCGCTGACGATGTTGTAGGATTCAGTAACGTTCCTGTCTGGTTAGGCCAACGAGCTTCATCCATCAATGCTCCATTGACGAACACTTGATTTCCCGCCCCTAAACTCCATGGCATCGGAGCTTTATAGATGATTCCACTGTCTTGCGTCCATCCGGTAACGACATCATTGCCACTGACAATTACTTTCTCATCATTGTAATTTTGGTAAGTAATTTCACTCCCGTTCGTCCCAGAATGTAGCGGGATCACCGTTTCCCTGTATGTTCCTCCACGGATGAGCACCGAATCGCCAGCTGTCGCTGCTTGAGCGGCGCGACCAATCGTTTGGAACGGCGTACTTAAAGATATCCCGTCGTTGGCATCACTTCCATTCGTATCTACATAATATGTAGCGCCTGCAGCCATCACAATNNGAATTAAAGGAAAAGACAACGAAGCAATTAATACGACACTTAAACAGACTTTGTTAAATGGCTTCAGCCACTGTCGGATTCCGGTTATCATTGTGTTCACTCCTCGATCATTTGGTTACAGGCTACTTCCCTGGATTCTCTCCATCTGCATCCACAAAATATCATTGCCCGACTCATCTTTCCAAGGAATAAAGTGAGGCAGCATCGCTTCATGCCAATGGACCGGAGATTGCCGCGTATGAAGAAGTCCTTGAGGTTTATGTCCACTCATCAGGCTGGGCAACTCATGATACGAAAAGATCAGTGTGCCGAACATTCCGATCATATAGGTTTGATTAAAGCTCGACGCCGCTTCTTCCTGTTTTTGAAAATGGTAATAGATATAACTTGCTGCCATCTCTGGACGTAAACAAGCGACCGAGCCGATACGCTCATCAATGTGACGGTGATCTCTCCAAGATGAACGATCTGACGGCACCCCGTCGTGAAAAATATCGATTAAAGGCACTTCGAAACTCTCCGTGGATCCGGAAGGATGCCCCTTACTTAACGGAACTGACGGCCAAGTTTCCAAGATCCGGCTATAATGCCGTGGCCAGCGCCACTCTGCGTATTCTGATGAAGGGTCTGCTTCCGCGTAAATAAACACAAACTGCTGTAAGACAAAGATGGAAACATCGTATAGTCCATGAACTGTCCAATCCCTTCGAAGAGACTCAATATCTGTATTCACCATTTGGCGGAACTCGCTTTCAGAGTCACGCCGAAGTTGGGAATAATATAGCAATCGTTTCATATAAGTAACTCCCCTTACCAGAACGTATCTTTGATGCCCCGCAGCTTGCAAATAGCTTCCGCAAAAAAATAATCTCCGTATATAATGGGTACGTTCACATGAGTCTTTCGCGGACTATTGGCTGTACCAAACAGCAAAATCGCTTCTTCGTGCGGATCATTCCAGGTTGTATATCGTTCATCTAACTTACGAAGCAGCTTCTCAGCCGCATCAAGGTACATACGGGATTCACTTGACGGTACCAGCAAACTAAGCTCTAGTAATCCGCTTGCCGCACATGCGGATGCCGTGGAATCCATGGCCATTCCTTCTTCCCAAGGCGCCCGGAAATCCCATGGCGGAAGACCGTCATCCGGCAAATTTGCAAGAAAAAAATGGGCCGAACGCTTGGCGGCAT
>DJUJ01000100.1:638-22074 GCA_002438345.1 Paenibacillus sp. UBA6285 | reverse complement strand
GAGCGCTTAAAGCCATCCCGTAAATCGCCCATGCAGTGCCGCGGGACCAGGCTGAATCCGGGTCATAGCCTTGTCCGCCAAGCGCTTCCTGACGTTCTCCCGTCTCCGGATCGAAGCAGACGATATGATGAGTCGAACCATCCGGCCTTAGGAACTCACGCAGCGTGGTATCCGCATGCAGCCTCGCGATATGACGGAAACGCGGATCCTTGGTCTCCTCGCTGGCCCAATACAGCAAGGGCAAATTCATCATGCAATCGATGATCGCCCAACCGACCCGTTCCGGCTGATTCCAGGCCCGAATGAATTGTCCAGCAGGATTGAAGCGTCCCGCTAGATGACTTGCCGCGGTCATGGCCCGTCGTCTGGAATCTTCATGGCCAAGCAATTTGAACTGCGCCACGGAAGACAAGCTCCACATAAAGCCTACATCGTGATGAAGCGGGAAAAAATCATATAGCACCAAATCCATTCTTACTTCGGTAAGTGCTGCAACTTCTTTCAAACGTTCATCTTTCGTCTCACGATATACAAGCCACAACAGTCCTGGCCAGAAACCATTGGTCCACCAATCCGCTTGTTCGCGATTATATTTTCCATGATACGAAGCGTATGGAAAATCCGCTCCGATCGATTCGCACATGCTCTCGACTTTTTCAATAATCTTGCCCCAGGTCTGTTCAAGCCAAAGTTGACTTTCCGAATCAGGATGCAGCTCGATATTCTTCATCTCAATCTCCTTCCGGCCCTGACGGCCTTATTGTTCCATCGTTAGTGAAAAGTGTAGGGTGATTTCCTTTTTATCTTTTCGCGTCCATTGGGCCAGCTGATAATGACCGTTCCGATTCGGCATTCGTCCGGGCAGCAGTTCCAATTCCACGCCATTCTCTGATTCATCCGCCCACACGGTATATTTGGCGTGACCGTAGTTTACCGTAACCTTGCTTCCTTCAGAGATGACGGTTGATTGTTCCGTCCCATTCGTCACCAGCAGCGGAACGGTAACACCAACTACAGTTATCTCAGCCGCTTCAGCTGAATGCAGCTTCCAGGTAACCGTTGTTCCCTCCATACCGATCTGGTAAATTTCCTCAATACGTTCCGCACTGCCATTTCCCGGTCTGGGGAGAACGTCACTGATCGCACGCTGATATACTTCATTAACGTTAGCGCCGGGCGTGTTCGGATCCAAAGGATAGGCCTTTGGCTGCGGGCATGCGATATACAACACAGAAAAGCTCAAATTCTCTTCCTGACTTTCCAGCAACGAAAGTTCATTTATCCAATGCAGCCTTTCCGCATTTAAAGGTTGCCCCTCCACATCCAAGGCGTGGAACACTTCATGCTGTCTGCGGCCGTAATTGGCCAGTCTGTACCAAGATCCATGCTCATCTCTCCATGTAGGGCCAATGGCTGCCGGAAACAACGGTGCGGGAATCGTCTGTTTGGGACGATAAAAAATCCACGGAATTTCCCCATCCAAACCAGCTATTCCCGTTGACAGAGCCGTCTCTTCTGGAATTCCTGACCGATGTAAACGGACAAATCCCGTCGCGTCCTGGCCCATCTGGGCAGCGGTATCCAAAGTTATATGATAGCCGCCTTGCTTCGGTCCGGTAGTTGCATAGATGCGATGGAAGGAAGGTAAATGCAGCACAAAACCTCCGACATCGCATGGTGCAGCCGCTTCTTCAATAGCGTCATCCGCATCCATATAACACGAAACAGCGATCTGAGCGGCATACAAGCTGTACGTGGAATGATAGGCGTAAAATTCGTAACCAACCCGCTCNNCTGCCACAGGAAAGCGATTTTTAAAAAGGCGAAATTCTTCAGCATCATCAACCCATCGTAGAATCGATTGATAAGCTAGATGTGCGGCGCGTTTAAACGTTCTTGCCCACATCAAATCTCCATGCCGAAGGTAATAAGTCGCCTCCCTTTCACAAATATGAGTAAAGGACAGCTCATTCCAGAGCAGCTGGTTGCTGCGGCCTCCGCAGCTTGTAGCACCGGTAACGGATTGTGTAAACAGCATGGTTTGGGCTCCGCGATGAAGGAGAATCTTCAACAGTCCCGCGGATGCCCCCTGGTATCCGGCTTCCAGCACTCCGCTTAACTGATCTCTGGCTGCCAGATCATAGGCGGCAGGCAAATTCGGATCCCGATATAAGCCCTCTGGCGTGAACCGTGTCAGCTGATACGGTAAGTACTTGTCAATAAAGCTGGTTGTATCGGTTAGACCGGTGCGATACCTCATCATCTCCCCGTGCATTGCATACGTTGCCCAATTGCGTATTTGCCGGATATCGGGGAAGTTCCGCTCGGTTTGCGAATAGGTAAGCTCCGGATCGAACCGCTGCAAATTGCAACGCCAGCGTTCAACACGGAAAGAATCCGCGAAGCCGGATAACAGCTCATATGCCAGAACCAGCATATGGGATGTGAAATCCGCATGATCGTCCGGGACCTGGTTTTCGCCAAGACAATAGCTGCCCCAGTCCATCGCTTTCAGAATGGTGTCTTGCAACTCCGGACACCGGCCTGAATGAAGAAGTACAGCACCTGCCTTGACGAAGGATGCCGTTGCATATTCATGTTCTTTTCCGTCCTTAGGATCGAGAACAGCACCTTCCTCGGTAACATAAGGCAGAAAGGCACGAAGCCGCCCTTCGGCAAAATCCAAATAATGCTCTTTATTTATAGTGGTCGTCTGAACGGACACGTTGGGCTGACGAGATATAAAGTCATTCTTCAGCGCTGTGATAGGATCAGCCATTGCAAGTTTATTTAAATAAGAGGTATGAGCGTTCATCCTGTGCTTCTCACTCCTTGTTAGACTATAGCAATCTGCCCTTAAGCAAGTCTTTTTGTTCTGAATCCAGCCACGGCATATCGTAAGAAGGGGCGTTCACATATCGATCCATACTGATTCGAAGAGTCACGCTGGTTCCGGGTGCTAAATCTACGGTAAGCCATTTTTGATGGACCGAAATCGTTTCGATCACTTCATCTTTATCACCGATAATGGAAGCTTCTCNNCCCAAAAGTGCCAGCTTGAATGATAACAGAGCGATGATCAAACAAACTGATATTCACCAGTTCCACCGTCACGGAGTCAGCAGAGAGCTCTTTGACGAGCGCTGCAACGGATTCTGGCAATCCGGGTCTCTTGGCACATACGTCGAAATATCGAACCCGGGCATGCTGTAGTCCGCCGTGCGAAATATGCATCGGACCGCCTAATGTCAGTTGGACAAGACTCTCCATATACACAGGACACATTTCTTGCCAGATATGAATGCTTGAGAAATCATTCTCACTGTACTGATCGGACCAACTGTAAGGATCTCCGGCCTGTGATCGCAGTTTACTCAATTGCTGTTCAACAAGCTCGAAGTTGGCTTTTAAAGCCAGTATCGGATAATCCGGATGTTTGCCGGAGATAAATTGAAACCACGGCTGTGTATTGCCGATATAATGTTTGGTGTTTCTGCGTGTCTTTTTATCGGTACCGGATAGTTTCGGAATAATAATCTCATTCCAATCATGATCCTTGGGAATCCGCTCAATGCGCTCCAGATCTTCATCCGCCATGGACATCGTCCATAGGTAAACCGCATATTTAGGATCCGCGCCGCGGAAATCCGACCAACCTGAGTCGAATTTTTTATTTGGAACAACCCATTTGCCGTCCTGTTCTTTTCGAAGCGCCCAGTTTGCATCCAATTGCTCCCTGGCCAGGTTCAACTTGCTCATATCCCCTGACAGCAGCACCGCGTTCATACATGCATTCGTTAGCGGTTCAATGATCGTCAAGAACCCGTGCGGCCAGCGCCATCCGTAGTATCCGCCCCACCATTTTCCGTCATTGTACTCCCCGATTTTACCGGTCAGACCTATATTATCGGGTATGATCCCACCGTTTTGTTTCGTTCGCTCTTCCCACACGGCCAGGTATTCCAAAACCCACTCGCGATACTTTTCTTCTCCGAAATGAAGGAATGCATGAGTTACAAGCCCCGTGGCATTTAAATTCAATGGCACATCACCGCGAGTCATCCGCTCGTTCATCATGGCGATAACGCGGGCATAAACCTCATCGTTCGACCATGCGCATGTTCCGCTAGCAAAGTCCACGCCCGGAATATCCTCATAAGGTGCCAAATAATCATCGAGAATGCCGCGGTGTGTGCACCAATCCTCGCCAGTAAGTTCAAATCGAGGACCACGGCTTCCCGTAATAGGTGAACGAATCAGCTTTCGTTCTTTATCATAGTTTGGCGCTTCTTTGTCCTCACCCATATACATGGCGGCAAATCGCGCCGCCCGCTGACGATCCTTCAATGTAGCAGGGCCGGCGAGTCCCAGAAAATAGATGTACAAATACCCTTCGCCGTGATGCATCCAGTCGTAATACGCGTCGAATTCGCGATGAATTTGACCATATTCCGTCCACTGCCATGTGATGCCGTCCCAAATTTTGCGGGACAGCTCATGCAGTTCAGAACTACCGCCAAGCATATATAGAAGAGCCAAATTCATAAATCCTTCATAGGGATCATCCGATCCGTCCATACCCGGCCAATCCTGTCTCCAGATAAGCGTACCGTCCGGTTGCGTATAGCGTTCAACAAACTCCACAGCCGCCTTGTTCAATTGATCAAATAATTGACGTTGCATGAATGCCCACTGTGGCGGTATCGTTTTCCGCTTTGCGGCAATGACAGGAATGGATTGCGGGTTCTCTGTAATGGCCATCGTGAAACCTCCTGTTTCTCTGTCCATTTGTACTGATTTTTTACGATTCGGCTACCATCTTATTGGTGATTGACCCCAGTTTTTCAATCTGAATGGTCACTTGGTCGCCGTCTTTCAAGTACACCTGCTTCTCAGGAGGATATCCAAGCACAACTCCTTCCGGCGTTCCCGTCAAAATGATATCTCCTGGAACCAGAGTCATATGCTGGGAAATATAACTGACGATTTCATCGCAGTAAAAAACCATATCGGATGTATTGGAATGCTGTCGCACTTCGCCGTTAACAAGACACTTAATCTCCAAATCGTTAGGGTTACCGACTTCATCAGCTGTGACCAGATACGGACCGAGCGGCGAAAATTTATCGCAGGATTTGCCCAGCAACCACTGATGAGTGCGAAGCTGCAAATCACGAGCTGACAAATCGTTCACATTGCAATACCCGAACACATGTGAAAGCGCGTTTTCCTTGGAAACATACTTGGCCTTTTTGCCGATGACAATCACCAGTTCTGCCTCATAATCCACTTTCTCCGAAACTCTCGGGAGCGGAATCGCCTCATCAGGACCAGCCAACGTATTGTTGAATTTGTTAAAGAGAATCGGGTATTCCGGAATCGGTGCATTCGTTTCTTCCGCATGCTTCCTGTAATTCAAGCCAACACAAATGATTTTATTCGGATGCGTAACACACGGCCCCAGCCTGAGCGTTGACTCCTCCAGCATGCAGGAACGGGTCGCAGTTTCGGATTGCCGAACTTGATCTATATAATCACGAAGCGCAGCGAGAGCCTTATCTCCGCCATCAAGTAACTCATGAATCGTTGCTGGAATCGGTTTTTCCGACCCTACCAAGGATAGGGCACTTTGAATATCTAGAACTCCCTCGTCCGTCTTCACTCCAAGTCGATATTGATCATTATGAATAAAGGTTAGTAACTTCAAGAGATCGCCCTCCAATATATATTGTTAAGCATCTTTGCCGAATACGACGCCGCCGTCGATATATAGCGGAGAACCCATCATAAACTTCGATTCGTCCGAAGCAAGGAACAACGCGGCAAACGCCACATCTTCCGGTCTTCCCAGTTCGCCGCTAAGCTGGCGTTTCTTAATCGATCCAATCGCGGTATCAGGATCTTCGTAACTATTTTTTAAGTAATTCTCCACAAAAGGAGTCAGAATGGTTCCCGGTAGCAGCGCGTTGACACGTATATGATATGGCGCATAATCCACCTGCATGGACTTCGTCAAGGCCAACACAGCACCTTTCGTTGCCGAATAAGAAGCGCGCTTTGCCAAACCGATTTCTGCGACGCACGAAGACATATTGATAATTGAGCCTGATTTGCGCTCCATCATGTGCGGAAGTACATATTTGCTTGGCAAGTAAACGCCGCGAATATTTACATTCATCACACGGTCCCATACGTCAGGCTCAACCTCATGTAACGCACCGACCCCACTGATTCCGGCATTATTGAACAAAACATCGACCTGGCCGAACTGTTCGATGATCTCTGTCACCATCGCCTGGACTGAACCGGGATCGGTGACGTCCGCTTGAATGAAGACGGCTTTACCTCCGGCTTGAGTGATTTCCTTCACGGTCGCTTCACCTTTCACCATATCCAGATCATTGACAATTACAGTGGCTCCTTCTTGAGCAAAAAGTAGCGCGCTCCCTTTTCCGATGCCGGAAGCGGAACCCGTAATAAGCGCGATTTTTCCTACGAGTCTCATTCTGACTCCTCCTATCTAATATTGTTCTAAAACAATCGCTGTCCAGGGAATAATCCAATCACTTTTTTCATCTCTTCATCGGATAATCCTCTTCCATCGCAATAGCCGGTGTTTAAATCCAGCGATTTGACCGAAGTCGTTCCGACTAATGTAATTGCGATATCCGGGCATGTCAGACTGAATCGAAGCGCGGGCTCAACAAGTCCATTCGGTTCACTTTTGCGTAAAAAATCCAACTGCGCCATTCTTCGTTCCGCCTCTTCAAGCATCACCTTATTATTCCTTAAAAAAGGCGCCGGACGGTCCGCTAAAATTCCCATCGCAAGCGGACTGCCATGAATGACACCGATATTTTTTTCCTTCGCAAGGGGTAATAGCTCGTCTTTTGCCGTATAGTCTACTAATGTATATTTTGCATACGTCTGGATGGTATCGACCAGATCTTCGCGCAGGAATGGCATCAACAGCTCAAGATCTCCTGCATTTACACCAATCGCTCTTACTTTCCCTTGCTCTTTCAGCTTGCGGAAAGCAGGCAGTGTTTCATTTACGGCCTGTTCATAAGTCGTCTGCTCCAATTCATGCAGTTGGATTAAATCAATATAATCCGTTTGTAGTCTGCGTAAGCTATCTTCAACAGACTTGATTGTATTGTCATACGAATAAGGGTCCCCACGCATGATCGCCTTGGAGGCAAGAATGACATCCCCGCGTTTACCTTTCAGGGCTTTCCCTATTCTCCGCTCGCTTTCCCCACGTCCATACAAAGGGGCAGTATCAATAAAGTTAATGCCAAAATCCAAAGCACTATCGATCACATGAGTAACGGTTTCATCCGTTGTCTCGCCGAAATCGCCGCCAAGCGGTGCGCCGCCCAAACCGATTTTGGATACTCGAAAACCTGTTTTTCCCAATATGGCATATTCCACGCTGCTCCGACTCCTTTATTGTAAATTAGGTGCAAGATGATTCCCTTTGTGGATTTCGAACTTGAATGTCATCTCCATGATTCTTTCAGGGTGATTGCAGTGAAGGATCATCCGGTAGAATTTCTTTCCCTTTTCCGTATCGGAATCCAGTGTTACATCCTCCACTTCCACACGCCAGTTGTTCTCTTCATAGAAGAACGTCACGCCGTTCAACAAGAATTGACCTGGAGCAGTTTTTACCGGTTCGGTACTGCTGATAAACACCTCCTGGAAGGAATTGGGCTTGCACAAAAATGAAACCTGATCCCGGATCAGAAGTTGAGGTGATTCATTCTCTGCGCGTTTCCATGCAAAATGTCGTGTAAGACTTTCTAAGGAAGGACAGTCATAGGCTTGAGTCAAATCAAGGGAAAACGTCATCTCTTTTTCCGTCTGATGATGTTCGACCAATTCGGCATAATACCGTTTTCCGAAGCCCTGTCTGCATCCGTCCACAATAGGCACTGAGTGTCCGTGCGAGCCGGCGTTCAATTGATTGTAGCGATATTCTGGCTGGAAATACTGTCTGGTATAGATACCCAGCCCCATATCCGCAAGCACGCTTTGACCATCAACATGCAGGATGAAGTGTCCTAAATCATTATGATTATGAGGTTCTTCGTTATAGCCGCCCTTTGCTGCAAAAGCAACAAAATGTCCCTCCGTATCGATGACCTTTGAAATGGCCCACTGATTTCCTTCGAAAATCCGCTCTTCTATCGACCCCGATTTGTGCCGTTCCGCTTCCCGGGACTCTGTCTGTTCAGGCGACCACAGCAAAAGTCTTGAGGTCTCAATCCAGCTGTTGGATGTCGGCTGGAGCAAGCTCGATAATTCTGGCATTTGAAGAGATGGTGCGTAGCTTTGCAATCGGTGAATCAATCCCGGATTCCATTTCACCTGTTCAGGAGAGTCGGAGAAATTGACCACTTTGCCGTCACCCAGCATACAAAATTGCGGAAAGAGTGAAATCTGCTCGATTTTGGAATCTGCTAAAAGGGAAATCCGTCCTTGGGTTCGCTCTTTTAACAATTCCGATAAAAAGACAAAATGAGAGAAACCGTACTGCCAGTATGCCGGTCCTTCGGGAGTAGCTCCTTGTTCATCAAAACCCGACAGGTAACCGCGCAGAACATTAATCACCCTCCACAGCATGCCGCTTAGCTTTTCACTGTCCTGTTCCATATAAATCGCCGCCGCTCCAATGGAAGAGGCGCAAACGGCAGGCCAATTGTTCGTTTTGAGTTCCCAGTTCTGAGGAACCGGGTCATGAAAGTAAACTTGAAATAGTCGTCGTTCGATTTCGGCCTTGACCCGTTCCACCACCCAAGGATGCAATCGGCTCCCCATGAAATGGATGATTTCAGCAAGCGTAAACCCGATATGCGCCGATGCCAAATCCACCGTTTCGCGCGGCATGTTCGGCTGGTCCCAAATTCGATGCGGATATTGGTTAATGTAAAGTCCCACATGCGCAGGTAGTACCCAGGTAAATTCATTGCAAATGCTCCAAAGTGCGTTTTCCAGTCCCGCGACCCATTCCGGATTTTGCTTGTCTGCCATGACCAGCAAGCTGAACGTATGAACGCCTGCGATTAAATGATCCCGCTTATTCTGATAGAAAGAGCGGTCACCGGTGGTGCCGAATAANNTAGAGAATTGCGGCGGAAGCGGCTGCTCTTTGATCCGTTCTTCTCCGCCCTTCTTCAGTTGCTCCCAAAAAGCTGAATATTTGGGATCTTCGCTAATTCTCCGCCAATGTTCAGAAGAGCCCGCTTCCTCATACAGCTTATTTGTTGAATGAGACGTCTCTTCCAAGGCCTGCTTTAACTGCTTTAATGTTAATTGATTTATCAATCCTGTCACCTCTGCTGTTGAAGACCTAATGAACTAAAAACAAGTGGATATCCATATAAACAGATACGTACAGCGACTCATGCTACGATCGTCGCTGTACGCATACATATCAATCAATTTACGATTACTTTGTTTGCTTCCAGGCCTTAATCTGCTTCGCCAGTTCATCCATAACCTTATCGGTGCCAGCTTGCTTCAGTTTATCTTGGAATTCTTTCAACTTTTCGTTCGGATCCCATGTACCGGTTTCCAATGCAGGTAGATACTGATCGATTACTGTCGCCAGGTTTGCGATTTCAGCCATAACAGGTGTGCTGTCAAACTTAAAGCCCATTAATGGAGATTTCGTCGCGGATTCATTCGCCTTTTTGGTCTCCTCTAAGACAGCAGGATCGACGCCTTCAACTAAGTAGCCATTGAATGTATTACCGAATACCCATCCTGCATTTGGCGCGTAACCCGCATCTTTGTTTACTTGAATCACGTTGTCGGACACTTTGGTGTAATGTTTTCCTTCCACGCCAAAGCTGATGGTGTTATAAAGTTCTTTATCTGTGTTCAACAGGTTAATAAACATCATCGCACGCTCAGGATTTTTGGAGTTCTTGTTGATGGCTTGCATGGTAGTAATGACTGTACCTGTGGATGCATAAGGCTCTGTCAATGGAACATAGATGACATCATTTCCACCATTAGCAGCTTTGGCTTCGACTTCTCCGCCGGGTTTAAGAACGTTATGAAACTGTACTGCAGCATTGCCTGTTTGGATAATATCGTTTTTGTTTTTCAAAGTAGCCGCATTTTCATTGACGTAGCCCTTTGTATACCAATTTCTCATCGTATCCAGATAATGCTTATACTGTTCGGTCTCAAACAGATTAATCGGAGTTTCGGGATTCTTCAGATCTACGCCGATTATGTTATTTGCCGTAATCGCTTCCATACCGAGAGATTGGGGCATGATATTGAATCTTCCATACTTGTCATTCAGAAATGGTACAATCTCCGCTGATTCGCCTTCTTTAATTAGCTTCAGGAACGGCTCGATGTCTTCAAACTTCTTGATGGAGTTCACATCTAGATTATATTTGTCCGCGAAACGCTTTTGAATGATGAAGCCTTCTCTTTTTGTTACCGTCTGATAGTTAGGAACGCCATAAACTTTACCTTGAATTTTGGCTGCATCCCACACGAATTCCGGCATCGATTCCAATAAACCTGGCGCGTTGCTATTCAGCAAATCATCGAGTTCAAGGAATGCGCCTTTCGATTGATTTTGCAAATAATCCCAGTTCCAGTTCGCCGTCCATGCAATGTCGTAACTCTCACCGGATGCGACGACCGTATTCATTTTTTGATTGTAATCAGCAAAGGTATGCGCTTTCAGTTTTACGGTTGCGTTGATTTTTTCCTTGGTAATTTTGTTTACGGCTTCCTGCACGGTATCCAGATCTTGCGGAATGGCACTCAGCGGAAAATTCCAAACGAGTTCCACCATCGGAAGTTCTTCTTTCTGTTGTCCTTCCCCAGCTGTCTTTTTCTCTTCCTTGGCACCGCCGCACGCCACCAAAACCATCGTCAGACTGAGCACACCTGCAATTACTTTGAACCATTGCTTATTCATCGCATAATTCCCCCTAATTTGATTCTTATATCAACTGTTCGTGATGGCGTGAAGATATTCTTGTATCCGCACGTTCACCAGAAAACAGTTTGATAACGTCCTTTGATGTTAGCCTTTGATGTTAGCCTTTGACAGAGCCTACTGTTAAGCCGCTAATGAAATATTTTTGGAAAAATGGGAACACAAGCATCATTGGTCCTGCTGCAAGCACCGCCATGGCCATTCTTGTTGACAAGCTCGGGAATTGTGTCATGTCGATACTTACGTTAACGGATGATAAGTTGTTTGATAAATATTCAATGGTACTCATCACACGATACAGCATCAATTGAAGTGGAATCAGATTTTGGTTGTCGATGAACAGCAAGCCCAGCCACCAGTCGTTCCAATACTGGAAAGAAATAAATAGTCCAATGGTTACCATCGCAGGCAAGGAAAGCGGAATCACCATGGTAAAGAAAATGCGCCATTCGCTTGCTCCGTCCATCTTTGCAGATTCAATGACCTCCAGGGGTATTTTATCCATAAAGCCTTTCATCACAAGAATGAAAAATGGACTGAGCAGATAAGGAACAATCAATGCCCCTATTGTGTCTTTCAGATGCAAGTACTGAGTAACCATAATATAGAACGGAACGAGTCCGCCGCTAAATAATGTTGTAAAGAATACGAAAAAAGTCATTATTTTACGGTACCGATAATCTTTCCTTGAAATCGTGTAGGCGGTCAAACTTGTAAGAAACAAGCCTACAACCGTCCCGATCACCGTTACTAGAATCGTAATGCCATATGCATTAAGCAAAACACCAGGCGAATCAAAAATCAAGGAATACGCGGCAAGACTGAACTTTTCCGGAATCAATTGGTATCCGCTTTGCAATAGTGTCTTTTCATCCGTGAATGAAATGGATATAACCAGAAGCAACGGGATGATAAACAGGATGGATAGCAAACAGAAGAAAAGATTAATGATCCGGGAGCTCCATCTGGATTGTTTGCTTTCGAAAAAACTTTTTGCAGCTTTCTTATTGATTGCGACTTGTGAAGTCGGCATCATACATTCCCTCCTTACCAAAGTGCGTTATCTTCGTTTATCTTTTTAACAATCCAGTTCGCTAACAAGACCAGAACAAATCCGACGACGGACTGGTAAAATCCTATCGCAGTAGACATTCCAATATCCCCGACAACCCGAAGTGAGCGATATACATAAGTATCGATAACATCGGTCGTGCCGTAGAGGAAACTTGAATCGTTTGGAATAAAGTAGAACAATCCAAAGTCGGCTCGGAATATTTTCCCCACATCCACAATGAACAAAATCACGATCAATGGTGTCAGTAATGGAATCGTAATCTTTCGAATCATCTGCCATTTGTTCGCACCATCAATTTTGGCTGCTTCATAATAACTGGAGTCAATTCCTAGAAGCCCTGCATAGTAAATCAGTGTTGAGAATCCTACAGCTTTCCATAGTTGAGTAATAACGATGATTACGGGCCAATACTTCGCCTGTTCATACCATTTGATCGCCTCTTCACCGAACATTCCTAACGTAACGTTTATAAATCCGCTTTTATGATCTAGGAATGCCAGTACTACGTATCCGACCACAACCCATGATAGGAAGTAAGGCAAAAATAATACCGTTTGATGCAACTTGATCCACTTTCTTGAGACTTCATTCAACAAGATCGCCAATGTAAGCGCTATTACCATTGTAAGCACAATAAAAGAAAGATTGTAAAGAATTGTGTTCCTCGTAACAATGAACGCTGTATCCGAACGGAAGAAAAACTCAAAGTTTTTTAAACCCACCCACTCGCTTCCGAATACTCCAAGATCGTATCGATATTGCTTAAACGCAATGACCAATCCAAGCATAGGTAGATAACTAAGTAACAATTTATACACGATCGCCGGTAATGACATGACAAACA
Source organism: Paenibacillus sp. UBA6285 (assembly GCA_002438345.1). Lineage (GTDB taxonomy): Bacteria > Bacillota > Bacilli > Paenibacillales > Paenibacillaceae > Paenibacillus_AQ. The sequence goes on along the minus strand of DJUJ01000100.1, from coordinate 9,180 downwards.
AATCCCGGTTACGCTTGAAATGCCGCCACTCCTTTTTTAACATTCCCGCTCCTCCTTCTCATTGCCGTATGCGACTTCTGTGCCCCTATTATCCAGCGAAAACAAGGATAAAGAATACTGTAATTTTAAAAAAACACTCTACTTTTTGCAGGTAAAATCGCGAAAACACTGTAGTTTTACGATAAAAACGCAAAACTGCCCAGTAAGCATCGCTTCAGCATTAAACCTTCAAACTGAAACGGCTTACGGGCAGCCATTGAAACTTCCTAGTCCTTAATGACTTTTTTGAAACGATATTCTTTGGGCGTTGTGCCAAACTTCTTCTTGAAGAGCTTGAAGAAATAGCTTTCGTTACTGTAACCCACCATGTCCATAATGCGTGAAATGTTGTAATCTTTGTTCTCAAGAAGCGTGAGCGCATTGCACAGACGGACCTCATTAATATATTCGNNTGCCTGAATTGCTTGCTGATATGGGCTGAAGATAATTTCATGGCGCTCGCTATACTCTGCAGACTTAGATTGGCATCATCATAATGCTCCTCAATCATTTCTTTTATCGTATCAATCAAAATCCGGTTGGACTGCATTTTGAAGTCCTGTGAGCGTTGTTGTTGAATTTCTTGAAATATATTCAAGAAAATGTTGAACATGGCCTGTAGCGATTCCTGTTTGAGCAGCTGCTGGTATTGATATTTGAAGTCCAAATTCACTTGTCTAACGGAGCGATTGTTGATATCTCCCACCGCTTGATTAAGAATGGTGAACAGATTAAAAATGGAATACATGATGTTGTTATAATGCAAGCTTTCCAATTGGTGAAACAAAATTTCGAGTTGTTCACGGAATATATTGCTATGACCGGACTTGATGGATTCCGAAATTTTCTTCTCCACCTCTGCCGGGAATTGAAATGGTCCGTTATTTTCCATATTACGTTTAACATGCTCGGAAGTAATAATACAAGATTCCCCATAAATGATGCGGTAGGATGCATTTTCCAGAACCTGTCCATATTGACGTGAAAGCTGGCTGTAATCTTCCATCTCATTCCCGATCGTAATGGAGAAAGAAATTCGGTAATATGCTTTGATGGTTTGCTGAAGCTCTTGTAAGACTCCTATCAGGTCATCCAAATGCATATTGGAACCTTCCTGGTCTTCCCCTAGCAACAGGACGAAATGATCGTTCTGCATGGGCACGACTTCACAGTGTAAATCTCTCGCTAAAATTTCCTTAGTAATATTGGCAATCGCAAATTTATAGAGACGCTTATCAGAATCGCTTGATTGTCTTTCAAATTCCTCCAGGTCATCAATTAAAAGCACGCAAAGACGCAGCTTGTGATGGAGATCGATATCCCACTGGGTCTGCTTGATCTCCTGCGGCGTTAACAGGCTTGTATCGGAGATAAGTCTTCGGAGAGCAAAGGTTTTGAGCGTATCCCTCTGTGAATATTCTTCCTTTTCCAACTTGACTAATTTATGCATCGCATCTTGATATTCGCTTGTAATAAGCTTGAGCTCATCGAGATCCGAACGTTTTTCTGCCCCGCTGAATCGTTTCCCGAATATCTGCTGCAGCATATTTTCAATAGGTCGATAGAGTCGATAGGCTATAAAAAAGGAAACCACTATAGATAGAATGAGAATTACGCTTATAATAATCAAAGAATTCCTTCGCATCTCATGGAGCTCCCCGAGGACAACATCATAAGGCTGTAAGCTCGCAATGATCCAATTACTCTGACTCGATGACATAAAGCTAAGTATAAACTTGTTGCTGCCGCTCTCATGGACGAGATAATCCTGATCAACCCCGGCCTCGGCTCGATTTCGAATCACCTCACGGTATTCCTCCAAAGGAATCGGAGTACTCATGTTAGTCTCCAGAAGTGGCGTACCCGACTTGTCCGTAATAAAAATAGTACCGTGCAGTTCACTGTTCACATGATTCATATTACTGATATTATCGAAAAGCCAAGATGGCTTTAAGGTCACAATCATCTTGCTTTCTGTTAATTTCTCATAGATAAACATCGAGAAAACCGGCGACTTAACATTTTCGCCCGATATGGGAATAAACTCTAGCTTGGGTATTTCATTTTGAGATTTAATATAACTGGATATCAAACCGTTCATGCCATCGTCCAAGCAATTTATGCTACTTTTCGTCGAGTAGTAACACTTGGTATTCGCGTTATAAATCGTTATGTTTTGAAGGAACATGGATCCAGAAACTGTTTTTTCTAATCTGTTCAGCTTCTGTGCGAGCTCTCCTTTATCCATGACCGACGTATTCAATAAATAAACGACATCCGGATCCATATAAGTGGAAACCGTAATATTTTTGACCGTTTCATTTAAATTATCGATATTATATTTAATTTGTGAAAGCACTTTCAAATCTGCTTGCTGCTGCATTTTGATCATCTTATTCTCAGAAGTGTAATATAGTAGCGAAGAACTCACCGTCAGAAAAATAACCGTAACGACAGAAATGGAGAGAAGTAGCTGGAACAGATATTTTTTTGACTTATACATGTTTTCCTCCTATTGTAAATCATATATCCTAGCTGCATTATGGCCAAAAATATGACGGATTTCGTCAGCAGACAAGAAAATGGACAACGCCTCCTCGATCAGGGACTTCATTTCCTTATAACTGCCGGCCTGCAAACAAATCGGCCAGTCGCTGCCAAACATCAATCGGGAAGAACCGAACACCTTAATAACATGCTGAATATAAGGCTGTATCACTTGGGCAGGCTTCCTATCTCCAAATGACCCCTCCGTCATCAATCCAGACACTTTGCAAGAGGTACGTTGAAATTTCGCAATGGAGCGCATTCCGTCCGCCCATAGTTGATAATTCTTCCCGGACAAATCCGGCTTGCCCAGATGATCGACAACAGCTGACAGGTTAGGCACATGCTCCAATAGCTTTGCCATCCCTGCCAGGGCAGGTGGACGAATTAACAATTCAACAGCACAATCATCCTCAGCAAGTATTGATAAATTATGTATGAGCTGCTTGTGATGTCTCCACTCTCCATCTGCTAAATCTGGAAAATTTGGACGAATCCCCACGAAACGCGGATGGCTTCGAAAACGAAGATAATGCTTTTCAAAATCTGAAGCGTTGATATCAAGCCATCCCACTACGCCAATCAAGGTTTCCTCTTTGTCGCACAAATCAAGGAGAAATGAAGTCTCTTCCATCGTCGGCGCCGCTTGTACCACAATCGTCCCCTGAACACCGTTATGGTGCAATTCATCTTTTAACAGGTCCGGCATATAGTCCCGAAATAGTATGGGGCCAGAGGCTGGAGTCAACCAACCATAATCCCCCCGATCCAGTATCCAGTAGTGCTGATGTGCGTCTATTATCATGACATACAACCCCATTCCTGATTTTAGCAGATTTACATCTTTATTGATTACAGTAGTTCGAGTTGTGCAATTTTTCAAGATAAAAATATTTCAACCGCTATCCTTATGGTATCCGAAATATGGATGGGGCACGAAGGAGAAATGAGGATTACATTCAATTTCACAACCAATATCTACCACATAAAAGCTAAATAAGCTGCCTCCGGTAGAGTACCGGAAGCAGCTTACAGCCTAGGGTTTTATTTCAGTACGTGCATTTTACAACCTTGTGGAAAACGGAAATAAGTGTCATCTCTACAATTTAAAATGTTCTCTAACTAACCTAAATTGTTCTTCTACGCTCATACTAGGTATTCTTTCAATGGTTTTAATCCCCATCTTAGTACAAGCAGTCTTAATTTCATTGGAGAACTTAACCATAGATTTGTTACCGTGTTTAATCGTTTCCTCTGGATTTAATGTGTAGGCGTTAATACAATCCAAAATCATCTTATGGTCTTCTCTAAAGTAATATAATCTCTCTATCTCTTCGTCGGACGTATAAAAACAAATCATTCTCTCTTCTGGGATAAATGGTAGAATACGTTCTGGTATTATTCCTAAATCTATTATAATTGGTTTGTCATTAGGCATTATCAACAAGTCAATGATAAAGAAGTCCATCATCTCTTCGACGATTTGAAATAACCATTGGCAATGTTCATCTACCGGTTTATTGAACCACTTATTCCAATCCAAATCAGGATTAGGAAATTGAAGGGCAGGGTATTCAACAGGACTAGTGAATGGTCTATATTTTAAGACATCATCACCTAGTGTTTGAAAGCCTAACTCCTCTACAAATTTTTTGGTCATTGTGGTCTTCCCAGCACAAGGTCCACCATTTAGCCAATATACGTGTTGTAATTGTTCTTTCAAATAATTATTATTTATCTTCATCCAACACACCCCATTTGATTCGTGAAGTCTCTTAAGCTAACAGATTGGTCTCGGGGAGGTGGCGGATTCTTATCTTTCTATAACAGTGAAAGCACATTCAAATCCTCCTTTCTTTGTACAGATAGTTATATTCAACGAGTTAGGTTAATTTCCCTCTTTGTTAGATTCCCGGGACCGTTGGTGCTTTAGCCAGTTGTTCTTCCAGATACCTTACAGCCTCAGGCTCTTTCGTGAAGGCACCTCCGGGGCATCCCTGCTTCCCCTTACTTTCGATTAATCATATATGCATTGAGAATTATTATCAATTTAATTTGCTAATTCCTCCAATCGTTCAATTAGCATTGGAATCGCTACTTCAATCCAAAACTCCAGACAAACATGCCCACTGGACATACCACCATGACTGTATTTCTCACAATAGATTTGTTTATCTAAAACACCTAAGCTACTTCCTGTTAATTCCTCAAACGCGTATTTGAATCTCTGTGCAAACTCCTCACCTGTACATGGATAAGTCACTTCTTGAAAGTAACTCTCTAGCTCATCCCAAAGATATGGATCCCCTCTTAATCCCCACCTTTTTGGTCGCTCATTAAAAATAACTGATACTGTCTTTAGCATTCCCAGCCCCTGCTTTCGAATTGGTCAACTATATCTTAACTCTATGAATCAAGTTAGAATTTCCGAATACATCATGCTCACTTAAACTGTGTAAACAGTACTACTGTATCATTTTTAACCGCCAATTGTTCCAAATCCAATTATAATGTTCCTGACTACAATTAGATGATCTCACGGCTGGCCAATTACTTAAAACTATTTAAAAATTTGATTAATATAGGGAGAAGATATAAATGATATTTTTTTCAGAAAGTTCAAAAATACCAGATAAATATGCAGACTTTTTGAATAAGATTGCAACTTTCTATGGGGAAGAAGAAAATTTCAAAGATATTGTAAACGACACTATGGAAATCTTAAGACTATCGTTTAAGGATGATATTTCCGATGCAGAATTGTTAAAGCGCGCAAGTCTTAATGGTATCATTAATGATCCGGATGTCTTTATGGAAATGATAAGTGACAATCCTGATAAAACCAAAATAAAAACAGTTTATATGGAAGAACTTAATGCTTTGTATTACACGGTAAATGACATTTTCAGAACACTATGAGGAAATGATACCTCTGATTCAATCGATACAGGAGTTGTAGCACCCAACCGGAGAATAACCGTTGATCTCCTTTTCATGATGAACTGGCCGAGCTTTCCTTGACGAGACAGAAGACCGCAGAGCAGCTTAAAACCATGCAGGAAAGGTATTTGGCAGACTCCGCTAATACGCATAAACAACAAAAAACCTTCCCACACCCCTAAGGGTGAAGAAGGCTTAAACGCGTCACTTCCGAAGACATGGCCAGCTATATTTTCAGCTCCCCAAGCTTAATCAGCTCGACAACCGCTTGTGAACGGCCTTTAACGTTTAATTTTTGCATTACATTGGAGATGTGGTTCCGAACTGTTTTTTCGCTGATAAATAATAAACCAGCGATATCACGAGTCGTTTTGTCCTGCACGAGAAGCTCGAAAACTTCGCGCTCACGATGAGTCAACAGAAATTTGCTGTGGTGTTCGTTCCCCTTCAATGGTGTCACCCCTCCTTGCCCTGGGTTTGTTTGGTATAACAAGGTAAAGGGATACAGTCAAAACATATTATGTATTGATGAAGTTAATGGTGCTGTCATAACTACAAAATGGGCTTAACCATCCGAAGCTTAGTACACCGCTTTAGTGAGGGAATTCACCTGCAATAACTTGAAATTTTCTCGAATAAAATCATCTCCTTTCAGGGCAAACTACAACTTGTTGTTCTTTATTAAAGGAGGTGTGTGTATGAGCAATTCAAAAAACAATCAACCTACTAAAGCAGAAGAACAAACTACGAAATCAAACAAATTACCATTAATGGGTAAATTCGAACCGGAATTTTCTGCTGAGGAAGCTGCAGAAGTGTTTGAAAATCATCCCTCTGCGGATCATGAATCCCATAATGAACAATAAAATGCAGATGACGCTTTGATCTTATTCTTAGCCAGATCAAATCATTAAAGAATGGGGCTGTCGCATAAGTAGCTTTTTCCGATAAATGAGACAGTCTGGTTCAATGTTAAAAATCGCAAACAACACAAAGCAGCGACTCAGCCATTATTGGGGAATCGCTGCTTTGTGTTGTTGGTCGTTGACTACCCGCTTCAACAGTATATTCATCATCTCCTTCTGAGGTTTACGGACCCAGATGACGTTATTTGCAAATTACTGCAAACTCCACTCCCCACTCCCGGGAGTTTTTTTGTCGTGCAATTAAAAACTATGAAATACATCACATTTTTATTGACAGCAATAGTATACGGACTTATGATAAATCCAGCATAAATGATAACGATTATCATTCACATATAAAAAAGGGGTGTTTTATTAAATGAGATTCACATATGCTGTGCCTGCAGGTTTGCTTGCAGCCTCCATACTATTTACCGGATGTGCCAGTAACAACAATGACAGCAACACTAGCAACAATAATTCTACTAATGCTACTAACAGCACCGCAGCAACGAATACTGCTGCAGCAACCACTGCCGACTTCACTTCAGCTGTTGATCAATATCGTACATATGTCATCGAGCAATGTGATGAATTTGTAAAGCAAACAGAGAATTTCACAAACGCAGTTAAAGAAGCAAAGATTGAAGAAGCGAAGGCACTCTACGCCCCAGCTCGTATGTATTACGAACGGATTGAGCCGATTGCAGAGGCCCTTGGTGATTTGGATCCGAATATTGATGCTCGCGAGAATGATGTAGAAGCGGCTGAATGGCGTGGCTTCCACAAGCTCGAGAAAGCGCTCTGGCAGGACAATACAACCAAAGATATGACTGAATTTGCAGACCAATAACTGAAAGATGCGCAGCTGTTGCGTGCAAAAGTGGAGACCGTAGAAATCGATGCCAATCTGCTTGTTACTGGTGCTGTAGAACTTCTTAATGAGGTTTCTTCCTCCAAAGTAACAGGTGAGGAAGAACGTTACTCCCACACGGATCTGTATGATTTCGTCGCTAATGTTGAAGGCGCCCAAAAGATATACGAGCTGTTAAAGCCAGAACTGGCTAAAGAAGATGCAGAGCTGGAAAAAACGATTGGTGAACGGTTCGCAGCCTTGCAAGCTGAGCTTGCCCCTTTCAAATCTGGAGATGGATATGTTTCCTATGAAGAGCTGAAAGAAGAAGACGTGCGTAAATTAAGTCAGAATTTGGACGCATTAGCTGAGCCATTGTCCAATATGGGAACTATTCTAGGAGTGTGAGCATCATGAAGAAGCAAAATAAATTCACCGGTTTACCAGCTAATGCTGATAGTGCCCCTCTCAATGAGGATACAAAGAGCAATCATATATTAGATAAAAAGCTAAGCCGCCGCGATATGCTGCGGCTTACTGGCGCCACTAGCCTCGGTTTGCTATTAGGTGGTGGAGGTGTGGGCGGAATTTTGGCTACGCGAAATACTGCAGCTGAGCCAACGATAGCCTCCGATGGTGACTCCATTCCTTTCTACGGGAGTCATCAGGCCGGAATTCTAACACCTGCGCAGAATTTTATTTACTTCGCAGCTTTTGATCTCACCACAACGAAGCTAGCTGATGTAAAAAAGCTAATGCAGGCATGGACAACTGCCGCGGCTTCTCTTACTACTGGCAGCCTCATTGGCGACGTCAATGACAATCCTAATCTCCCACCCTCCGATACAGGTGAAGTGGATGGTTTAAACCCTTCACGCTGTACGCTCACCTTTGGTGTCGGACCTTCTTTTTTTGACAACAGATTCGGTTTATCTTCCAAACGTCCAACCCTATTAGCCAATCTTCCTGCATTTACAGGAGACAACCTAGATCCAAAGTGGTGTGGTGGAGATATTTGTGTCCAGGCCTGTGCTGATGATCTGCAGGTGGCCTTCCATGCCATCCGAAATCTGGCACGTATCGCCCGTGGCACAGCCGTACTACGCTGGACACAGGAAGGATTCCAGCGCACAGGTGCAGCAGATCCTAAAGGAGCAACGCCGCGTAATCTTCTGGGTTTCAAAGATGGTACGGGAAATCCAGATACTACGAATGAAGCAGAAATGAACGAAGTGGTCTGGAACAGCAACAGTGACGT
>DJUJ01000100.1:0-609 GCA_002438345.1 Paenibacillus sp. UBA6285 | reverse complement strand
GGCCGTTATCGTCATAACGGAGCACCTATCGGTGCAAAGGATGAATTCGATGATCTGAATCTTAAAGCGGCTGATGCTTCCGGGAAGCCCGTCATCCCGCCGGATTCACATTCAGCCTTAGCGCATGGTGACGGCACAGTCAAAATGCTGCGCCGCTCCTACTCCATTTCCAGCGGATTAGATATCGCAACAGGTCAACTCGATGCAGGGTTATTATTCATCAGTTTTCAACGGGATTTAATGAAGCAATTTGTTGCGATCCAGCAGCGCCTCTCCAAAAGTGATCGGCTAAACGAATATATGACTCATACAGGCAGCGCGGTATTTGCCTGCTTCCCAGGCATCCGCAAAGGCGGTTACATCGGGGAAGCACTTTTAGGCTAAGCCAGCCCCTAAGTTTCCCAATCGAATGTTCTTGTCCATTATTGAAAGGGGATTATCCCGATGTACTCTCTTAATAAACGGCTGCTATCGAAGGCAGCCGTACTGATTCTGTTTAGCATCATATGTATACTGATGCTATCTAACCCGGCGAGGGCGGAGGGTGATGGCTCGATCGATGAGCTCCTGCCGCCTGTCGGCAGCGCGCTCGTCGAAGCCGGCCAGAGC
>DJUJ01000232.1:19156-23131 GCA_002438345.1 Paenibacillus sp. UBA6285 | reverse complement strand
TATTGGTCCGATGGAGGATGGCACGATTGATCCAAGACAGGAGGACATTCTTCTGGGACTAGGTGACTGGATTCGTGCACACGAGGAGGCAATCTACGGTACGCAGGATGGAATTATGACACGCTATTATCTGGGTGGGAGTACCTTATCAGCGGATAAGAAGACATTGTATTTATTCGTCTACGATGCGCCGAAGGAGAATATCTGTCTCAAGGGGCTATGCAATCCGATCAAGAAAATTACGGTACTACACTCGGGCAAAGAGCTGACTCACGAAATTCATGGTGGTGTACCCTGGTTCGATATTCCGGGAACGACATGGATTCATATGACACCAGAGGATATGCATGAACAGGTAAGCGTGCTTAAGCTGGAGTTTGATGAAGAGGTTCGTATGTATGGCGGTGCAGGGGCTGTTGTTACACATAACTAATTGCAGAACGTAGGGAGAGGTCAACGATGATGAACCGAAGCGGGGTACCAGAACCGCATGTTGTGGCATATTCGCCTAAGCATTATTTATGCAGACGAGCGACGGAGTCACTTGTCTTAGATGGGAAGCTAGATAAGCCCTTTTGGCAGCATGCAACATGGACGGATGAGTTCGTAGATATTGAAGGAGACCTGCGTCAGCTACCCGCGAAGCAGACACGTGTAAAGATGCTATGGGNNATCAGATCTGGGGCACGCTGACTGAACGTGATTCCGTTATTTTCTATGATAATGATTTTGAGATCTTTATCGATCCAACAGGGGATTCACATCAATATTACGAGTTTGAGATTAACGCTTTGAACACGGTGTGGGACTTACTGCTTGTGAAACCATATCGTGACGGAGGACCTCCAATTAACGGATGGGATATCCAAGGTCTGAAAACAGCTATTCATATCGAGGGGGAGTTAAATAACCCGGATGCTGATAATCGGAAATGGACCATTGAAGTTGCCATGCCATGGAGTAGCTTGAAAGAATGTGCCGCGAATGGACGACCACCGCATGCTGGGGAATTCTGGCGTGTTAATTTCTCTCGTGTCGAATGGCGGACTGAGGTTGTGGACGATCAGTACCGCAAGGTTATGAACCCGGATACCGGAAAGCCTTATCCGGAAGACAACTGGGTATGGTCACCTCAGGGAATTATCAATATGCATTATCCAGAGCTGTGGGGCTATGTGATGTTCGCAGATGTTGATGGCCTGCAGTCATTCTACATGCCTGCGGATGAACTGGTGAAATGGCAGCTCCGTAAGCTGTATTATCGTGAACGTAATTATTTTGAAGCGCATGGACACTATGCAACAACGTTCGAGCTGCTTCGGGGTGAAGATGATTGGAGCATTGAGCCTCACATGGAGACAACGAGTAAATCATTCCATATCTCAGCCTTAACTACCGATGGAACCGCTCGCCTGTATATTCGCGAAGACGGCTTACTGTGGAAGGAGTAATCATTCATGACCATGTCGACCCCTACCTCTGTATTCTCATTATCGCAGGAAACCTTTACGTTCATTGAGCAGAAGTTCCAGGAGAAGAAGCAGCTCGCCAGATCACGTGAGCAGCAGCTATTCCATGTATTCGAGTACGAGCTACCGGAAGAAGAACATTGGGCATTAAAGCTTCTCTTCGCATATATGCCAGCCAATGACTTGGCGGATTATAACGGAGAGATCTTCCTCAATCATGTAAGAACGATGCTGCAGATTCGCCGCGATATGCCGTGGCAAGTACCTGATCATTTATTTGTACATTTCGTGCTACCATATCGTGTGAATACCGAGAACATGGAAGAACATCGGCATATTCTTCACGAACAGTTGGCGGAAAGAACACGTAATCTTCCCATGAAGGAAGCGATTCTAGAGGCCAATTACTGGTGCCACGAAGTGGCGACGTACATTGGGAGCGATCTGCGGACGATTTCACCATTAACGATGATGCGAAATGCACGCGGTCGTTGTGGGGAAGAATCTACGCTAGCTGTAGCAGCGCTTCGTAGTATCGGGATCCCTGCACGTCAAGTGTATACCCCGCGTTGGGCGCATTGTGACGATAACCACGCATGGGTTGAGGCATGGGCCGACGGAGAATGGTATTTTATTGGGGCTTGTGAGCCGGAAGCGCGTCATAATCAAGGATGGTTTGGCCCACCAGCGCGCCGAGCCATGCTCATTAACACACGTATTTTCGCGAATTATGAAGGACCCGAAGATATTACACTCGCAGATGAATGGTTTACTGAAATTAATGTACTAGAAAATTATGCGCCTACGAAGACAATTACGGTACATATAAAAGATGCATGCGGACAGCCCGTACACGATGCAGAGGTGCAATTCCAGTTATATAACATGGCGGAATTTTACCCAATTGCCAGCATTCCGTCTAATGCACAGGGGGAAGCTTCGTTCAAGACAGGTCTTGGTGACCTCATCATTCGTGCAGCGAAGGACGGCATTTGGGGAGAAATGAAAATATCCGTGGCTGATTGTGAGCACATTGAGCTTGTATTGAATCAAGAGGATCAGCCACTTGTAGGAACGATCGTTGACTATGATATGGTTCCACCACCAGCGCGTGAAGGCGAGGTCATGGAGGACTTGTCCGAGGCACGGATAGAGCGACACAATAAGCGTTTGGAGGAAGGAATCGCGATTCGTACGAAGTATGAAGCGACGTTCGTGACAGAAGAAGCAGCGAGGGAGCTCGGGGTATCCGTTGGTCTACCAGCGGATCGAGTATGGGCTGTACTTCAGAAAGCACGCGGTAATAGTGCGGAGATCGTAGCATTTCTAAGCGAAGCAACACCCGTATATGGAGATTGGGCATTACGGTTATTGGAATGTGTTCATGACAAGGATCTCATCGATACATTCCTTCCAACCCTTACATANNGGTACGTGGTGAGCTCACGGAGGACGTCTTCATTCCCTACATTTTGTGTCCTCGCGTTCATTACGAGATGATTACACCGTACCGTACATTTTTCCAACAAGCCTTCACTTCAGAAGAAGTGGGATTGTTCCATCAGGACCCAACGAAGCTTGTTCAATTCATCGATGAAGCGTGGGATATTTGGACGGATCTACCGAATTTGCAAGGGAAGGGTACGGCTGTTGGAACTTTCGAACTGCGTGTAGGAGATCGTAGCTCTCTCGATATGATGTTCGTATCTATATGTCGTAGCCTAGGCATTCCAGCGCGAATGCATCCCATTGAAGCTAAGCCACAATTTATGGTGGATGGCCACTTCGTGGATGCCCCGTTTATAAAAGGGATCGTTGGAGGCGGGGCAGCAGTAGTGAACGGAACCCTGATCCTTCTTCGTGAGCAGGATGCAGCGACAGAGCAACCAGCGGCGTCATACTATGAGAATTTTACGATCGCTCGTCTGGAGAACGGTTTTTATAAAACGTTAAGCTACCCGCACGGCGCAAATAACCTGTATGATACGCCCCTTGAGATGGAGCAGGGAGCATATCGTCTGACGACGGGGATTCGCTTGAAGGATGGAACTGTGCTGACCAAGTTCACCTATTTTGAAATGAAAAAAGCCGAAGTGGCGAAGGTGGTTATGAAGCATCGTCAAGCTACGCAGGACATTCCCGTGTATGGCAAGGTAGATCGATTCGAGAAGCTGGCTACATGGGCAGGATCGGAGCAGATCTTCGCTGTGCTTCTGGGTAGTCAAGGTGTCTATGTCGCTTGGCTGGAGCCGGAACGGGAGCCTTCGAAGCATCTGCTTCGCGAGCTGTCGGAGTTGAAGCATGAGTTCGATACACTAGGTGCTCCTATCATTCTTGTGGTGGGTGACAAGCAATGGACGACTTCGTTTCAACCTGCGGATTATCCCGATCTTCCAACGAGGACAGTGTTCGTACGTGATTCAACGTATCGTCTATTACCTGATTTGTTTACAGTGGCCCAAGCGAGTGAAGCGGGCTTCCCGCATCTGATGATTCTAGATCGTGA
>DJUJ01000232.1:18837-19123 GCA_002438345.1 Paenibacillus sp. UBA6285 | reverse complement strand
GATCAGATTCGGTATATGTCTTCGGGATATAAGATTGCAGCCAGTAAGGAAGCCATGCAAATTTTATCGAGGGTGTGAAAGGATGGATCAACAAATGATTATAGCTGGCTACGTGAGTGATTCCAAATTACCTGAGCTAACACGCGATAACGTGATGAAGCTGACGCATATGAACGTAGCCTTCGGTTATGTGTTGGAGGATCAGATTACAACGGCACATTTACAAAATACGAACCAGTTACACGAGATTAAAGCGATGAATCCGAACCTACAGCTACTGCTATCG
>DJUJ01000232.1:0-18787 GCA_002438345.1 Paenibacillus sp. UBA6285 | reverse complement strand
CCATTCGAGAAGCGTTAGATATGAAATGTGCAGCAGAGGGCAGACATTATTTGCTTACGATCGCTGCAGGAGCAGATCAATATTATATCGATGGTACAGAGATGGATCAAGTACAACAATATTTAGATTTCATTCAACTGATGACCTATGATATGCGTGGCGGATTCCAGATTCTAACGGGGCATCACACGAATCTGTACAATTCAACGGGAGATTTGTTCCGAATTAGTACGGAAGCATCTGTCAATATGTTCATGCAGGCCGGTGTACCTCGGGAGAAGATCGTCATTGGCGTGGCATTCTATTCTCGGATGTGGAAGCAGGTGCCGAACAAGAAGGATGGATTTCTACAAATGGCGGGTACAACAGGCGGCTATGGTCCGGAATATACAGAGCTTCTAGCCCATTATATCGATAAGAATGGGTTCGCACGTCATTGGGATGATGAGGCCAAAGCGCCATATTTATTTAATGGAGATACGTTTATTTCCTATGATGACGTGGAATCGATCACACATAAATGTGAATATGTCCAACTNNGTTCTGGGAGTACAGCTGCGACAAGACACATACACTGCTCGATGCGATGTATGCAGGCCTATCGAGAGACTGAAATGATGCGACCCATTCAATTAGTTAACAAACATGATTTCCTAGTCAACAAACGTTAGATTACAGATAATTAGACTTTAAATGCGCTTTATTATCATTTACAGTATGGGGGAAAGGTTGGACTCAATAGTTGAGGACAGGCCGTAGACTACATTCAAAGACGTGGGAGGAGTTTTGGAAATGAGCAAAATTATTGGTGAGGCACTACCAAATATGCCGTGGCAGGATAAGCCGAGTGGCTATAATGCCCCAGTGTGGCGGTATACTCAAAATCCGATTATTCAGCGTGATGCACAGGTGAACTCGAACAGTATTTTTAATTCTGCGGTGATTCCGTTCGAAGGTGGATTTGCAGGGGTATTTCGCTGTGACTCTAGATCCGTAAGTATGGATATATTCCGANNGGCTTCAGTCAGGACGGGCTACATTGGGAAATTAATGAGCAACCGCTCCAATTCGAAGGTGACGAATATGTAACGAAGCGGGAATATCGCTACGATCCACGCGTGTGCAAAATCGAGGATAAATATTATATTTCATGGTGTAACGGGTATCATGGACCAACGATCGGTCTTGCTTATACGTATGATTTCAAAACATTTCATCAATTGGAAAACGCTTTCTTGCCATATAACCGTAATGGCGTGCTCTTCCCACGTTTAATAAATGGCAAGTATGCCATGATAAGCCGTCCAAGTGATACAGGCCATACGCCATTTGGAGATATTTTCTTTAGTGAGAGTCCAGATCTAACGTATTGGGGTAAACATCGATATGTGATGGGGACGATTAATTCAGATGCATCCGCATGGCAATCGAAGAAAATTGGTCCAGGGCCGGTTCCGATTGAAACCGATCGTGGTTGGTTGTTGATCTATCATGGCGTCATTAATACATGTAACGGGTTCGTATATCGTATGGGTGCGGCATTGTTAGATCTAAATGAACCATGGAAGGTGCTTGCACGATCACGGAATTACATTCTTGGACCAGAGACTTTGTATGAGTGTGTAGGAGATGTACCGAATGTCACTTTCCCATGTGCAGCATTGTCAGATAGTGAGACAGGTCGCATCGCCATTTACTATGGCTGTGCTGATACCGTAACAGGCGTAGCTTTCACAACTGTGGATGAGCTGCTCGACTATATGGATATGTATCCGCTGTAACGACATCATCCAGATGCAATAACAGAATTTCAATTGTAGAGGAGCTTATCAATGGAACAGTTTAGACTGCCGAAAATTACGATGCCACCCTTAACATTACCTCAATCGATTCAAGAAGTTCTACAAGAAGCAGAAGAGAAGCTTGCGCATAGACCGAAGTTACTTCAGCTTTTTAAGAACTGCTTCCCGAATACCTTGGAAACGACGACGAAATTAAAAGAGGATGGAACGACTTTTGTCATCACAGGAGACATTCCAGCATGTTGGTTACGGGATTCGGTAGAGCAGGTCATTCATTATGTACCGTTTGCCAAAGAGGACGAAGATCTTCAACGCATTCTTAAAGGCTTAGTAAAGCGTCATATACAGTACATTCATATTGATCCATACGCGAATGCATTTAATGAATCTGCGAATGATTGGCATTGGAATACGACGGATATCACAGACATGTCCCCTTGGGTATGGGAGCGTAAATTTGAAATTGACTCCTTATGTTTCTCGATGCGGCTTGCCTATGCGCTATGGAAGGAAACAGGGATTACAGATATTTTCGATGCTGGGTTTAAATCTGCTATGCGTATCATGTATAACTTGTTCATCACAGAACAGCGTCACTTTGAAGAATCGCCATACCGCTTCACTCGAAATAACGGTATTCCTGAGGATTCCTTACGGAATAAAGGACTTGGAATGCCAGTCAACTATACAGGAATGGTGTGGTCAGGCTTCCGCTCAAGCGATGATGTATGCGAATTCCACTACAACATTCCAGGAAATATGTTCGCGGTGGTTACACTCCGCCAGATGCAGGAATTTGCGGAGTGGGTATTCCGTGATATGGAATTTTTGCAAGAGCTGAAGGATTTAGAAGCAGATATCGATCATGGGATCAAAACATACGGCATTTATCGTCATCCGGAATTCGGACCGATTTATGCTTTCGAGACGGATGGCTATGGTAACCACTGTCTCATGGATGATGCGGGAACGCCGGGATTGATTTCGATTCCTTACTTGGGCTACTGCACAACTGAGGATGAAATCTATCAGAACACGAGAAGATTTGTGTTATCCAAGGAAAACCCTTATTACTTTGAAGGTAAAGTAGCAAAAGGTATTGGTAGTCCACATACACCGGCAGGATATGTTTGGCATTTGTCATTATCTATGCAAGGGCTCACAGCAACGACAGCAGAAGAGAAGCTAGCGATGATCGAGTTACTGGAGAAGACGGATGCGGATACTGGCTATATGCATGAAGGATTCCATTCCGACGATCCGACGATTTTCACAAGAAAATGGTTTGCTTGGTCGAATAGCTTGTTCTCTCAACTCGTGTACAAGGCGATGCAGGAAGGTATCTTGTAGTGAAAGGGGGAGCAATGGCATGACGAAGAAAAGAACGGCACATATCGTTTCCCATTCGCACTGGGATCGTGAATGGTATTTACCCTATGAGAAGCATCATGTTCGTCTCGTTCAATTGGTAGATAGTTTGCTAGATCGGTTGGACGAGGAGTCAGAATTTCGTAGCTTTTTCATGGATGGGCAGACGATCATTCTCGAGGATTATCTCCAAGTTAGACCGGATCAGAAGGAGCGGCTGTTGCGTCATATTCAAAATGGTCGAATCCTTATTGGTCCATGGTATATATTGCAGGATGCGTTCCTCACCAGTAGTGAAGCCAATGTAAGAAATATGCAGATCGGTCATCAAGATGCGCTGAAGTATGGGGAAGTATCCAAAATTGGATACTTTCCTGATACCTTCGGGTTGTGTGGACAGACACCACAGCTGATGCAGCAGTCAGGTATTCAGAACGCCTTCTTCGGTCGTGGTGTGAAGCCGACGGGCTTCAACAATGAGGTATCGGATGGAGATTATGAATCGTCTTACTCCGAATTGATCTGGGAAGGTCCAGATGGCTCCAAGGTACTCGGTATTCTATTTGCGAATTGGTACTCGAATGGAAATGAAGTCCCGGTAGATCCCGTAGAAGCCAAAGCATATTGGGATCGGAAGTTAGCGGATGCGGAGAAATATGCATCTACGAGCGAGCTACTGTATATGACTNNTGATCATCAGCCAGCTCAGCTGGACTTGCCGGAAGCCATTCAGACAGCACGCGAGCTCTATCCCGATACAGAGTTTATTCACTCCAATTTTAATGATTATTTGAATGCACTGCATCGTTCACTAGATAGTGAATTATCAACCGTCCAAGGTGAGCTTCGAAGTCAGCGTACAGATGGTTGGGGAACGTTAGTGAATACGGCCTCCTCTCGTGTGTATTTGAAGCAAATGAACCAACAGGGTCAGACATTGCTCGAGAAAGTTGCTGAGCCGTTATCTGCTTATGCTCATCAGTTGGGACATGCGTATCCACATCACTTATTCACCTATGCATGGAAGACGCTCATGCAGAATCATCCGCATGATAGTATTTGTGGCTGTAGTGTGGATGAGGTACATCGTGAGATGGTAACGCGATTCGACAAGAGCCGTCACGTTACAGAATCTATTGTACAGAACAGTATGGAGTCGATCGCAAATCATGTGGATACATCATGCTTCTCCGAATACGGGGATCATGCATGTCCATTCATTGTGTTTAATACGACAGGTCATGACCGCAGTGGGGTTGTTACGGTGGAGCTGGATATTGCTCGTGTCTATTTCCGGGAAGGCGAAACGATAGAGAAGATGCGTAATCAGATGACTTCGCTCGAGATTCATCCTCATCGCGTGATAGATCATGGTGGGCGTCAGCTAGATTATCAGCTAACCGATCTGGGGCTCCACTTCGGTTATGACTTGCCTGATGATAAATTTCGTCAGCCGTATTTCTCACGACGTATTCGATTAGAGCTTCATGTCGAAGCAGTTCCTGCAAATGGTCATCAAGTTTATGCCTGGATGAAGGATGTAGTGGAGAGACCACATTCTGAAATAAAGGAAAGCTCGCTACTCCATGAACGGACGCTAGAGAATGAGTTTATTGCTGCACGGATTGAAGACAATGGCTCGATCACATTAACAGATAAGGCAAATGGTAAAGTATATCGCGGTCTCGGTATTTATGAGAATAGCGGCGATATCGGAAATGAATACATGTATTGTCAGCCGAAGAATACGAACGTATTGACGACAGAAGCGCTTAAAGCTGATATTACTATCGTATCCGATCAGCCATACGCATGTACGGTACAAATCGTTCATGATTGGGAGATTCCAGCAAGTGCTGATGAATTGCTTGCAGCAGAGCAGCAAGGCATCGTGTGGTTCCCGAGTCGTCAGGCTGGACGCTCAACCGAAACCGTGAAGCTCCATATAACAACGACTGTGACGCTTGAGAAATATAGTAAGGGACTTCAAGTGAAGAGCTCCTTCGATAATCAAGCGAAGGATCATCGCATAAGAATGCTGTTCCCAACGGATCTCGTCAGCGATGTGCATCATGCCGATTCGATGTTTGAGATCGCAACACGAAGCACACAACCTTCGAGTGAGTGGACGAACCCAGATAATAGTCAACATCAGCAAGCGTTCGTTAGTGTGCAGGACGATGTGACAGGCTTAACCATCGCCAATAAAGGGTTAAATGAATACGAAGTGTTACGTGATGGACGCAATACGATTGCCGTTACATTGCTACGCTGCACAGGCGAGCTTGGAGATTGGGGCGTCTTCTACACGCCAGAAGCGCAATGTCTGGGACCTGCACTAGCAGAGCTCATGATCATCCCTCATGGTTCTGCGGTAGCTGAAGAAGCGTATGCGCTTGCCTATCAATATCAAGTGCCATGGATGACTGTAGCGACAGATATTCATAATGGTAGTCTTCAGCCGAAGCATCAATGGTTCCAGGCATGTGGTATTGACATGCAGCTCTCATCTGTGAAGGTAGCTGAAGCAACGGGTGATCTGGCAATTCGATGGTTCAACATGACCACTTCACCAACGACATTAGCCTTCGAACCTCGTATGACCTATAGTCAGGCGTATAAAAGTAATATTCTCGAATCACATGAGGAAGCGCTTACGACGGATTCAAACGCTGTCATCCAGCTTGAAGTAAAGGCGGCCGAGATTGTAACTATCGTTCTTAATAAATCGATATGAGCACCTAGTAGAGGAGAATAAAAGATGGCTAACACAAAACCTTGGAAAATTTTTGCGATTCATCATTCCCATACCGATATCGGCTACACAGAGCGTCAGGAGAAGATCCAACAATATCATGTGGATTTTATCCGTCAGGTGCTTCACATTTTGCGTGAAGTTCAATCCGGTCGTCGTCCCGAATGGAAGGGATTTAAGTGGGTCTGTGAAACGTTCTGGCCTATCGAAACCTTCCTGAGCCGGGCAACGGAGCAAGAAAAGGAAGAATTCGTAGCAGGAGTTAAGCGTGGTGAGATCGGCTTATCCGGTACGTACTTAAATATGACGGAATTAATCGGCAAAGATCTATTCACATCGATGATTGCCCGTGTGCGAGATTTTGGACATTCCATTCAAGTTCCAATTACATCAGCGATGACTGCAGACATTAACGGCTTCAGCTGGGGGTATGGTCAGGCATTGTTAGATGCCGGTATTCATAATTTATCTACCTGCATTCATACCCATCACGGAATGTTTCCTTGCTGGAAGAAGCAGCAGCCGTTCTGGTGGGAAATGCCTTCCGGTGATCGTTTGCTGACCTGGAGCGGGGAACATTATGTATTCGGTAATGATCTGGGGCTTGTACCTGGTATGGGTGGAAAATATACGATCAAAGATGAATTTGATATGAGTCAAGGCGCCACATTTGAAATTGCTGAACAGCGTATACTTCGCTACATTGAGCGGTTGAAAGAAGATGGCTATGCCTTTAACTTCTTCCCGGCTATGTTCTCAGGGCTACCAACGGATAATAATCCACCGAATGCGGAGACGATGTCATTTATTCGTCAATGGAATGCGAAGCACGGCGAACAGATTGAGATTCAGATGGCAACTTTAGATGATTTCTTCGGTGAAGTTCGTGCTCATGCGGAACAGCATGCAGAAGATATTCCTGTGTATCGTGGAGATTGGCCCGACTGGTGGACGGATGGCGTAGGTTCCACACCGAAGCATGTACAAGTATTCCGTGAGGCACAACGTGTATATCAAAAGGTAAGAAGGCTAGATCCGAATTGTGAAATCGTTACATCGGAGACGATGAAGGAGATGGAATATCAGTTAACGATGTTTGCTGAGCATACATGGGGCTATCATTCATCCATTTCCGAGCCTTGGAATCTGTTCGTTCAGGAGTTAGGTTTGCGGAAGGAAGCCTTTGCTGCGAATGCAAGTACGATTGCACATCGTGCTTTGTACGACATTCTGGAAGCGAAGGGTGATGCATTACTTGCTCCTGGGCGTCCTATGAAATTCAAAATTCATAATCCATATCATTATGTGCAGGAAGATTATGCGCATCTCATCCTCGAAGGATGGTATCACGATGAGATCAAGGACGGATTCGAGGTACGTGATCTTACGACGAATGAGGTCATTCCATCACAGCTTCGTCTGGCATCTCGAGGTGTGATCGTAACGATTCCGGTAACATTGCAGCCTAGTGAAGAGAGAGTACTTCAGATCGTCGCCGTGAAACCAGGTATCAGGACCGCTTTTATGAACGATTATTTGGCATCCGATCGCGTCATGGATTTGGATGTTACGCATGATGTGAAGAATTTCCGCATGACATCTTCCTATGTAGAAACTCCATTTGTACACATCACGTGGAAAAAGGGAGAAGGGATCACCTCGTGGGTCGATAAAACGACAGGACAAGAGCTACTTCGTGCCGATCGCCAGCACGCAGCTTTTACGCCAGTCTATGATGTTACACCTGCAACGAAGGTTGTAGAAATGACCGAGGTGCGTCGTCTGATGGGCCGTAATCGGAAGGGACCGGATGCGATCGTTTCAACAGGCGAGTTAATTAGTGCAGAGATCATTACGCAGGGTCCGGTGTATGGCATTATTCAATTAACCTACAAGGTGGATGGTTGTGAGCATTACTCCTTATTCTTGACGGTATACGCGGATCGTCCACGTGTGGATGTGGCGGTACGTATGCATAAAGAGAGTGTATGGAAGCCTGAAAACTTGTATGTCTCACTTCCTTTTGGTGGTTCATTATCAACGGATACCTATGATCTATGGGTGGATAAGATGGATGCGTTGACGCGGATGCGGAAGGATCAATTACCAGGTAGCTTAGCGGATTATACAGCGGTTGGAGAAGGTGCTGTCTATGTTACCGGATCGCAAGGCGTTGTGATCGCGATGCCAGATACCCCATTAATTCAGCTTGGATCGCTAGAGCATGGGTATCGATTGCTTAATGGTGATGAGAAGCTGGAGCAAGACCCGGCTCATTTGTACGCTTGGGTAATGAATAACTATTGGGAAACCAATTTCTCAGCGACATTGGGCGGTTTCTATGAATTTAGATATTTCATTACTTGGGGCGAGACATATAGCAAGCCAGATGCCTCCATGGATGCATGCCGTGGAATGAATGCTGGTATTCTAGCGTGGCGCCAACACTAGCTCAACAAGACTGGAGGATATATATCGAATGAAATATAAAAACCCTTCGTTACCAATTGCTGAGCGCGTTGCAGATTTGTTGGCTCAAATGACGCTGGAGGAGAAGATTGGACAGCTCCTCCAGCCTTTTGGCTGGAAGACATATACGAAAGTCAACGGAGAAGTACAGCTCACAGACACATTTAAGGCTGCTATTGCGAATGGTGGAGTCGGTTCACTATATGGTGTGCTTCGGGCAGATCCATGGACAGAGGTTACTCTCGAAACAGGCTTGTCCCCGCGGGAAGGGGCAGAGGTTACTAATCTTATTCAGCGATATGCGATGGAGCATACACGACTAGGCATTCCAATTCTACTCGGAGAGGAATGCTCCCATGGACATATGGCCATAGGGAATACGGTGTTCCCTGTACCACTGACCATCGGAAGTAGCTGGAATACAGAGTTGTTCCAACAGGTATGTCAGGCAGTAGCGGCAGAGACTCGTGCACAAGGGGGAGCAGCTACCTATTCTCCTGTATTGGACGTGACACGTGATCCGCGTTGGGGGCGGACAGAGGAATGCTTTGGCGAGGATCCTTATTTGATTAGTGAAATGGCAATAGCTGCGGTGAAGGGGTTGCAAGGGGATTCGTTAAATACGGATCATACCATTCTTGCAACCTTGAAGCACTTTGTTGCTTATGGTAGTCCAGATGGTGGACGTAATGCGGATACCGTACGTATGGGCATGCGCGAACTGATGGAGAAGGATTTACTTCCTTTCCAGCGAGCGGTTGCAGCAGGTGCCAAATCCATTATGACAGCTTACAACGAAATTGATGGCGTACCTTGTACGTCTAGTAAAGAGCTGTTGACGCATATTTTGCGTGACGCGTGGGGCTTTGATGGCTTCGTCATTACGGATTGTGGAGCGATGAGCCAGCTAAGACACGGTCATCAAATCTGTGAGACGGAAGAGGAAGCGGCCAGCTTATCGCTGAAAGCGGGCGTAGATATGGAGATGTCCGGTGAAACCTTCGGGCAATATCTACAATCTGCGCTGGATCAGCAATTGATTGCGGTGTCAGATCTAGATCTTGCGGTGGGGCGAATTTTGCGCTTGAAATTTGAATTAGGATTGTTCGAACGCTCGTATGTGGATCCAGCGTTAGCAGAGCAAGTTATTGGTCAATCGTCTCATCGAGAGTTGGCTCGGCAAGCTGCACGCGAAGGCATTGTGCTATTGAAGAATAAGGAACAGTCTTTGCCGTTATCACCATCCAATGGCAAGATCGCGGTTATTGGACCGAACGCGAACAATATGTATAACCAGTTAGGCGATTATACGTCACCGCAGGAGCGGGAGCAGATCGTTACCGTATTGGATGGAGTTCGCGTGAAGTGTTCAGGCTTGAGTGAGGTTGTGTATGCACCAGGTTGTCGAGTGAAGGACCCGTCTCGGGAAGGATTCGAAGCGGCGATCGCAGCTGCCGCTACAGCGGATACAATTATTGCTGTTGTAGGCGGATCGAGTGCACGTGATTTTGGAGAAGGTACGATTGATTTGAAGACTGGGGCTGCGGTCATTACCGATACATTTATGCTAAGTGATATGGATTGTGGAGAAGGCTTTGATCGTGCCCAGCTGAATTTATGTGGGGTACAGCTCGAGCTGTTGCAGGAGCTTCACAGTTTAGGCAAGAAGCTGATTGTTGTGTATATCAATGGTCGCCCAATTGTTGAGCCATGGATTGATGAGCATGCTGATGCGATTGTGGAGGCATGGTATCCAGGGCAAGAGGGAGGTCATGCGATTGCGGATATCCTGTTCGGTGACTACAACCCATCAGGTCGATTAACATTATCCATTCCGAAGCATCTGGGACAATTGCCTGTGTACTATAATAAGAAGCGTTCGCGTGGGCATCGATATTTAGAGACGGATTTCCATCCGCAATATGTATTTGGGTATGGGCTGAGCTACACGAGCTTTCACTACGATAGTATCCAATTGGATCAGTCGAGTATTTCCGTTGGTGGTACTTGTACGGTTTCGGTGGATGTGACGAATACGGGAGATGTGGCTGGACAAGAAGTTGTTCAGCTGTACATCAAGGACTGTGTCAGTACGATATCACGCCCAGAGAAGGAGCTGAAGGGCTTCTGTAAAATAGTCTTGAAGCCTGGGGAAAAGCGTACGGTTCACTTTACAATTACGTCCCAGGAGCTGCAATTTGTCTCAGCAGATTTAACATGGATCGTCGAGCCTGGTCGATTCGAAATTCACACGGGTTCAAATGTAGAGCAAACATTGTCCATCGATTTACAGGTTGTACAATGAGTTCGGAGAAGCCGACGAACGATCAGGAGGATTACTAATGATTAGAATACAACGATTCATTCGTGAGTTATCTGAACGACAGTGGCTCGAATCGATTCCCATCAAGGACTGGGACGTACAAGCAACGGAATATATATTACCTGGTAAATATACCGAGGAACGTCCCTTTGCCGGAAGCGATGCTTTTGATTTATTCCCAAGCAAACAAGGTACAACGTATATGCTGCGAACGACGTTATCCATTCCGAACGAATGGGCTGATGACGCAGTAGGCTTATATTTCACCTCTGGATCAGGTGGAGAAGGACTGCTTCGTATTAACGGGCAGTCCTTTCAGGGGTTGGATCGAAATCATCCATTTGTGAAGATACCAGCACGGGTTGGCAAACAAATCGAAGTGGAGATTGAACTGTTCGATGCTGTACCGGAGCCTGTAGATCCGTTAAACAAGCAAGCGACCATCCATGCTCCCATTCGCATGATTCATAGCACGCTAGTCTATGTGAACACAACAGTGCAGTCGTTGATGTATTCTGTGAGCGTCATTATGAATGCTGCGGAATTGCTACCGGCGTCAGATTTTCGTCGTACTCGCGTGATGGAAGCTCTATATACAGCTATGGATGCATTTACTTTGCTATCACAAGAGAAGATTGCAAGCGGTGCCGCAGCGTCTATTGAACACCAGCTTGTTGAGCAAATAAAACAAATCGGTGGCAATAGCGAAGGTGTCATCCATATGGTAGGACAATCTCATATTGATATTGCGTGGTTGTGGCCTTGTCGTGAGACGGTGCGTAAGACGAGTCGGACGTTCTCAACTGTAAATGCGTTAATGGATGAATTTCCTGAATATCGCTATGCACAGAGTCAGCCGTTGCTCTTCGAGTATTTGAAGATGAATGATCCAGCGTTATATGAGCGTGTAAAAGAACGAATTCGCGAAGGCCGCTGGGAGCTTGTCGGTGGCATGTGGGTGGAGCCGGATCTCAATATACCAAGTGGAGAATCG
Organism: Paenibacillus sp. UBA6285; assembly: GCA_002438345.1. Lineage (GTDB taxonomy): Bacteria > Bacillota > Bacilli > Paenibacillales > Paenibacillaceae > Paenibacillus_AQ. The sequence goes on along the minus strand of DJUJ01000232.1, from coordinate 7,076 downwards.
TTGATACGGCAAATGCTCTACGGTCAAAGATTTTATCAACAGGAATTTGGCAAGAGATCCTTTATAGAATGGTTACCGGATACCTTTGGTTACTGTGCATCATTACCTCAAATTTTGAAGCATGGTGGAATGCGTTACTTCATGACGACGAAGCTGAATTGGAATGATACGAACCAATTTCCGTATGACTTGTTTTATTGGGTGGGCATTGATGGAACGCCAATGCTATCGTATTGCAACCATGGGGTGAACGAGGATACGCAGCCGAAGGATGTTCATGAACATTGGCAATCTTATCGAGAGAAAGCTAAGCATCCGGAACAAATGTTATTGTACGGGCATGGGGATGGCGGTGGCGGTGTCACGCGTGAAATGCTCGAATACATTCATCGCTCGGATCTCATGATCGGTCAGCCCTCATCTCAATTTAGTAGCGCGGAGGCATTCTTCACGGGTATTTCAGAAGCGAATCCAAATTTACCGAGCTGGCACGGTGACCTGTATCTTGAATTACATCGAGGTACTTATACGACACATGGGCGTAACAAACGTAATAATCGGAAGGCTGAGGTTCTGTATCGTGAAGCAGAGCTATGGTCTACGTTGGCTCGATCTTCGCTGAGCTCAGAACAAGCAACGACATTACAGCAGGATTTACATGAAGGATGGAAATTAATTTTATTAAATCAGTTCCATGATATTATTCCTGGTTCTGCCATTACAGAAACGTATGAGACATCGATGAAAGAGTATGAGGAAGTATTCGAGCGCGGGACTTCAAGCTTACAGAGCGGGATGGCAGCCATAGCATCCCATGTTCAGATCGAAGCGACGATGGAAGGAACACCGTTCCTTGTATTTAATAGTTTGGGATGGAGCCGTGATTGTGTATTAGAGCTGACTACGCAGGATCTTATCGATCAAGGTATTACGAATATCGAATGGAATCGCTTATCGATCGTGACAACAGCGGGAGAATCATTGGATTCTGAAGTTAGTAGCAATGGAACGACCAAGATCCTTCGAATTCGCGTACCGAATGTTCCGGCAATGGGCTACAATACGATCCTAGTACGTGAAAATGGAGCAGCTGAAGCACTAGACAAGCCGAAAGTATTACCAGAGCTTCTTGATGCGTGGGAGACAGCATACTATCGTATACGATTCAATGAACAAGGAGAAATAGTAAGTTTATACGATAAACAAGCGAACCGTGAAATCGTGAAGGCAGGGGAGCGGGCGAATCAGTTTCATTTCTTCCATGATCGTCCGACGCTGTGGGATGCTTGGGACATTGATCCACGCTACGAGCAACAGCCTGCTGGAGAGGCAGTTCTGTTAGAGAAGAAGCTCATCAGCTCAGGAGCTATTGCCGATATCATAGGCTTCCGTTGGCGCTTAGGGCAATCCACGATTGAGCAGGAGATGGTTCTATATCATCAGCATGCTCGCATTGAGTTTAGAACAAAGGTGGATTGGCAGGAAACCCATAAGCTCCTGAAGGTGGGCTTCCCACTCGATATTGTAACAAGTCGAGCCACCTATGAAATACCGTTCGGTGCATTAGAGCGGAATACACATCGCAATACAAGCTGGGATCAAGCACAATATGAAGTTTGTGGTCATCGCTTCGCTGATGTGTCTGAGCATAGCTATGGTGTCAGTGTGCTGAATGATTGTAAGTATGGTTATGATACCCAAGGGAGCACGATTCGTCTTTCCTTGCTACGTGCGCCAAGATGGCCGGATATAACGGCAGATCAGGGATATCATGAGTTCGCCTATGCACTGTATCCACATGCCGGTGATTGGCGCCAAGGATACGCACTTCGAGCAGCAGCTGAGCTGAATCATCCACCTGCTTATATCGCAGCATCCACAGTAGTTCATACAGCTCCGCCGAGCGCGAACATATGGGATCGTTGTTGTTCGTTGCTTCCATTTACAAGTGAACATGTTGTCTTGGAGACGGTCAAATGGGCTGAGGATGACGATGGCATCATTCTTCGTATGTATGAATCCGCTGGAGGTCGTGAGACGATCGAGCTGAAGTGGCCGTATCCACATCAAGCGGTGTATGTATCGAATGCCTTGGAAGAAGAAGTTACGTTAATGGACAGCTGGCAACTGACCTTTACGCCTTATGAAATAAAAACGATCAAGATTAAGAAATAGCCCATGAAAAAGGAGGCCTCCCACCATAGGAGCCTCCTTTTCTCATGTTTCAAGCGAATAATTGATCAATACCTTTGAACGTATCTCTATAACATGTTCAGATGTATAAATAGATAGATGATGTGGTAGTAGCCTCTTTTCGAGCGCAGGCCCAAATACATCAAAACTTTTCGCGATTTGTCCGCCAAGCACGAGTCGCTGTGATCCAAAGCCCATGATATAGGGATCTAGCATCTAAGCTAGACACGAACCGAATTCTTCGAATACTTGTTGATAGGCGAGATTTCCCTGTCTAGCCAGATCAGCAAGCTCCTTCACATCCATGCCTTCTATCAATAATTCACGTTCCTGTGCGGCATGTAGAATACCACGACGTGAGAACACTTCATCGATCATTTTATGGCGATAAGGCTTATCATAGAGCTCTCCATTACGAGGAACTCCCTCACCCTCAATTCGGATTACTCTACGATAGGCTTGGTCATTCATAGGTTTCTCCTCCGCAAAAACTGCATGAATATCCCCAGTGAAATTCTTTAGTCGTGCCCAATAGATTACAGATGCATCACATTCATATACTATACCAAAGGTATTGTCATAAGATTTGATCATTCAATGAATATATATAGTAACACGCCTGTTGATTAACCATTCTTGAAGCTCTCAATAAACTTGGAGGCTACNNTAGTATTTATTCTTAATCCAGACGGCGGCGACCCGCGTGCGTAGCGATTCACTACTGATTTCTTTATAGATCAAATTACTGTTACTCGTTAATTCAAAAGCGGATTTGGGAATGATTCCGATCCCGAGTCCGGCATTAGCCCAGAGTTGTGTTGTTCGAGCATCATCATTCATGCAGAAGATTAGCGGATCAAAGCCATTCTCAAGACATGTCTCTCGAATGAGCTGTTCGAAGCGGCGGTAAATAATAAGTGGTTTATCTATTAACTCGCTGATCTCAACAGAGATTTCAGCCGTTTTCCAGTCATACTCTGGTGTCATTACGGCAATCATAGGCTCAGCCTGTGTGTAAAGACATTCTAAATTTGTAGCATTAAAGGGTGTCCGGACAATACCGACTTCGACAATGCCCTTGTTTAAGAGGTCGATTATTCTGAAGGTGTTTCCTTCATGGATCTCAAATTTAACGCCTTGATATGTTTTGTGAAACTCGCATAGCCGATCTTGGAGCAAGGTAGCTCCGGAAGAAGAAACTGTGCCGATGGCGAGAGTGCCTTTTAAGCCTTTGACAAAATCATTGAGCTCACGCGCAGTAGAATCTGTCAGCTCCAGAATTTGCTGAGCCCGGTCTCGCAGAATGGCTCCAGCTTCTGTGAGTTGAACGGTGCGAGGCCCGGGATCCACTAGCTTTACGCCGAGCTCTTCCTCTAGTAGTTTCAGTTGTTGGCTGAGTGGAGGCTGGGCCATTTGCAGCTTTCGGGCTGCAGAAGTAATCTGTCCTTCCTCAGCAATAGCCATAAAATATTTAAGTTGTCTAATATCCATAAAACAATCCTCCGAACTTGAGATATGTTAATCGTATGGGAGAGATACGAATCCAATATTATTAATATGAGAGTAGATATGCCATAATCATAACTGTACTTATACATATTTCAAGTGCTTAAATACTTCTTATGTTGGGTGTGGATGATGTTGTTCAAAATTGCAGTATATTTAAAACCGTACAAGAAAGAAGTAATAATTGGTCCAATCTTTAAACTGATGGAAGCGATTCTGGAGTTGATTTTGCCTACCATAGTCGCGTTGATCATCAACAACGGGGTTGGAAATCATGATAGTGCCTATATATACCGCATGGGTGGCCTAATGGTGATGATGTCTCTGCTAGGCTTTGGCTGCTCCTTGGTATGCCAATACTATGCAGCCCGGGCATCTCAGGGATTCGGTACTACGCTTCGAAATAAGATGTTTAAACATATAACATCTTTATCTTATGCCGAGCTGGATACCTTCGGTACGCCTACGCTGATTAATCGGATTACTAATGACGTAAACCAGCTGCAAATTGCTGTTGCCATGCTGATTCGTCTGGTCATTCGCGCGCCGTTTATCTGCATCGGGGCTATCTTAATGTCCATGATCTTGGATTTTAGGTTATCGCTGATCCTAATAGCGGCAACGCCGGTTTTTGGAATTATTTTATTTTTCATTATCACACAAAGTGCTCCTTTGTACCGATTGTATCAACAGAAGCTGGATGCACTTGCGCTCGTTCTTAGTGAGAATTTGTCGGGGATTCGAGTGATTCGTGCTTTTGCCAAAAGACGTACGGAAAAAGAACGTTTTGATGCCTCATCTGATGATTTGACGTCTACAGCAATCCGGGTCTCTCGGATTTCTGCTTTGCTTGGGCCTATGACGACACTTGTAGTAAACGCTGCGATCATAGCTATTTTGTGGGTAGGTGGAATTCATATTGATGGTGGTCGGTTGTCTCAGGGTGAGATCATTGCCTTCATCAATTACATCACTCAAATCTTGCTGGCGCTTATAGTGGTCTCTAACTTGGTCATTATTTTTACAAAAGCCTCATCCTCTGCTAATCGTGTGAATGAAGTGCTGAGTGTTAAGGTATCCGTGTCCGAGGAAGGAAATACTATGATTGCTGAACCTGATCATACAGTTCCTTCCATATCATTCGATCATGTATCGTTTGGTTATAATACGACAGGTGAATCGGCATTAGAGGATATATCGGTGGTAATTAACCGCGGAAAGACCGTGGGGCTGATTGGCAGTACGGGTTCTGGTAAATCTACTTTTGTGAACTTGATCCCACGTTTTTATGATGCGGTGCAAGGTGAAGTTAAGGTGGATGGAGTGAATGTCAGAGATTATAAGCTACATCAGCTACGTGAGAAAATAGGGATCGTACCTCAGAAAGCAGTGCTATTTACAGGAACAATCGCTGAGAATATTCGTTGGGGCAAGGCAGACGCAACCGAGGAAGAAATCATGCAGGCAGCCTCAGTTGCTCAGGCGGAGGAGTTTATACGTAAATTACCAGAGGGCTTGAATACGCAGGTATCTCGTGGAGGACTAAATTTATCCGGTGGACAAAAGCAGCGCTTGACCATAGCTCGTGCAGTAGTTGGTAAGCCGTCGATTCTTATTTTGGATGACTCCTCAAGTGCGCTGGATTTCGCCACCGATGCGGCACTGCGCAAGGCACTCAAAGAGAGCAGTCAGGAAATGACCGTACTCGTTGTCTCGCAGAGGGTAAGCACAGTCAGACAAGCGGATAAAATTTTGGTATTTGAGGAAGGGAGGATCGCCGGTGTCGGAACCCATGAGGAGCTGATGCGTGGTTGTGAAGAGTATAAAGAAATCTGCCTGTCCCAGCTATCGAGTGAGGAGTCGGGCCAATGAACAATAATAACATTTGGAAAAGACTAATTGTATATACAGGGCATTATAGAAAAATAGCAATAGGTGCTGTAATATGCGCATTACTCAGTGTGATTGCCAGTCTGATCGGGCCGCTGCTCATTGGTAAGGCCATCGATTTTATGATCGGACCGGGAGAGGTTGATTTTGACGCCGTACTTAGACTGCTTTTGATTCTGGCAGTGGTATATATAGTCGGCAGCTTTTTCGGATGGCTACTTACTTATTTAACGAATCGAATTGCATACCGGACGGTATATGACTTACGGCGGGAGCTTTTTGATAAATTAAATGTTCTGCCTTTAAAATTTCACGACAACCACCCGCAAGGTGATAGTATCAGCCGGTTTGTGAACGATATGGATGCGGTCTCTGATGGACTGCTGCAAGGCTTCTCCACACTGCTTACGGGGGTCATCACTATTGTTGGGGCAATTGCGCTTATGCTGTACATTAGTCCTCTGATGACCTTAGTAGTTCTTCTGTCAGCACCCGCTACATTTTTTGTGGCAAGATTTATTACGATGCGTTCCCAAAAGATGTTTAAAGAGCAGGCCAAAATTCTGGGCGGTCTCAACGGGTACGTGGAGGAAATGATTGGCGGACAAAAAGTGGTCACAGCTTATCATTATGAAGAACGCGCACTATCTCAGTTTGAAGAACGTAACGAGACCTTGTACCAGACTGGAGTGAAGTCACAATTTTATGGCTCCTTGTCCAATCCGACAACACGGCTGGTAAATAATATTACGTTCTCTGTCATTGCGATGATCGGTAGTGTCATGGTTATTCGAGGTCATTTCACGGTGGGGGACCTGTCCAGTTTCTTAATCTTTTCCAACTTGTTCGCTAAGCCTTTTAATGAAATTACGGGTGTGATTACCCAACTTCAATCGGCGACAGCCTCTGCGCAGCGGATNNATTCTCGATCTAGCGCCAGAACAACCCGATACTAAGGATGCAAAGGTTATGCAAACGAGCCAAGGTACCATCACCTTCGAAAAGATTTCCTTTGCTTATAATCCTGAACGTCCTCTGATTAACGACTTCAGTCTAGAAGTGAAGCCAGGGACACGGGTTGCGATTGTAGGGCAGACCGGTGCCGGTAAGACGACACTGGTAAATCTGCTCATGCGTTTCTATGATGTAGACCGTGGATCCATCAAGATTGATGGTGTGGATATCAAGACAATTACCCGTGACAGTCTGCGACGTAATTTTGGGATGGTGCTGCAGGATACTTGGCTTTATGGAGGCACGATTAAGGAAAATATTGCCTACGGTAAACCTGAGGCTACGGAGGAAGAAGTCATCGCTGCCGCTAAGGCTGCTAATGCACATGGGTTTATTAAACGACTGCCGGAGGGGTATGACACGAAAATCAGCGGCTCAGGAGATAATCTGTCTCAAGGCCAGAAGCAGCTACTTACCATAGCACGAGTAATGCTCGTAGATCCACCAATGCTAATTTTAGATGAAGCTACCAG
>DJUJ01000204.1:40335-40558 GCA_002438345.1 Paenibacillus sp. UBA6285 | reverse complement strand
CGGCGGCAACGCAGGCGCGCCGCGTGAGCGCAGCGGCGGGCGAGGCCGCGGCGGTGACAACGGCGGTGCCGGTGGTGGACGCGGCATCAGCTTCGGCTTTGGCTCCGGCAAAGGCGGATACGGCACTCCTGCGTCCGATTCTTCTGGCGGCGAAGCCCGCGGCCTGGACGGTAGCACGAAGTTCCGTAGCCGCGAGGATCGCGGAGGTAACTTTGGCGGTGGA
>DJUJ01000204.1:16304-40185 GCA_002438345.1 Paenibacillus sp. UBA6285 | reverse complement strand
AAATAACGTTATTGGGCTACGCTTCGTAGCTTTTTAATACAAGTTTAAGCACCGCCCCCTTTGCTGGGGGCGATGCTTTTTTCATTCTTTTTCTGTAGTCCGGCTGTGGAATCTTCGTTTTTGACCGAGGCTATAGGCTGTCACAAGTTTGTTTAGTAATAGTCAGAAGCTATGTGACTGCGTCGTTTTGTCACTATGACATGTGGATTGGAGCAAAGTAACCAATATTATCACGGTGCTTAATTTTAATTGCATAATGTGCAATTAAAATTCCGGCGTTTCAGTAGAGGTTGAGGTTAATTGCACTTTGTACATCTAAATCTGATCAGTATCTTCAAAACGGCATGATTTCGAATTTATAGCTGTAGAAAGTGCAACTAAACAACCATCAAGCCTCTAAATATGCTGAATAGATGTATAAAGTGCATTTATGTAGCTTTAGCGTTAGCATCGGGGGAGAGAGATTGAATAGAAAAAGGTATGAGTTGACTGGGATATGTGATTATGGAAACATAAACACCTTTTTTATCAACAAATGTAATTAAAGTTAACTATTGGGTAAACTTACTGACAACATGTTGTCAAAATGGATGAGATACAATTGCCTGATCCTTCCTTGCGCTCAATCGATTCCATTTGTTACAATATAGATCAGACGTTCGATGACTATGTCGTTTAAGATTAGAGAGACATGGTTACTTTAACTTATGAATATGATTCAAGGAGTGATTCTCATGGGTAAAAAAGCAGACGGGAAAGTACTTGCCCAGAACAAAAAAGCTTCCCATGATTATTTTATCGAGGACACTTATGAAGCTGGCTTGGTACTGACAGGTACAGAGATCAAGTCGTTGCGTAATGGCCGCGCTAATATTGGAGATGCTTTTGCTACGATCCGTAACGGTGAGATTCACATTCACAACATGCATATCAGCCCTTTTGAACAAGGTAACCGCGCCAACCCCACTGACCCGACGCGCACGCGTAAATTGCTGATGCACAAGGAGCAAATTCATAAACTGCTGGGCTTGTCAAAGCGAGATGGATTTACGATTGTGCCGCTTAAGGTTTATGTTCGGAATGGCTATGCGAAGCTGCTGATTGGCCTTGGTAAAGGTAAGAAAGAGTACGATAAACGTGACTCTGCCGCCAAACGTGATGCTCAGCGTGATATCCAGCGTGTATTGCGTGAGAAGCAAAAGATCGCCAGATAATCTAGGCTTAGTAGACGATTCGAAAGAGTTCCAGTTTCCACCTTCAATTCCTTTAACCCACGTGTTAAAGTATTGATAAATGTGATATACTGAGTAAGTAAGTTAATTGCTTCGTTACAGTCTTCTTGTACAAGAAGCTGTGGATTGGATCTCTCTTGCTTGGAAGATCCGCTTGATCCGAAGCGCCCTTTTTAATGAGGGGCCGTTCTTGGATTCGACGGGGGTAGTTCGAGCATGAGTAGCGAGTAGTGGGGACGCGTCCGCTTCATCAACGCTAAAGCCTATTAAACGGCAAACAACAAACAAACTACGCTTTCGCAGCCTAAGAAACTGTGTGCGTGCTTCTACTCTGCATCGTCCATGTGACAGGGCTAGGGGCTAACAAATAGTGGAATACGCTGTCTCATCTCCGCCTGGGGTGAGCTGAAGAAGATAATCAGGCTGACCCAACGTATAGCCGGTTACGGGGCGATACTCGGGTGACATCAAAACTGTGACTACACTCGTAGAAGCTTATGTGCCGTTATCTTNNGGACAGGGGTTCGACTCCCCTCGGCTCCATATGTTAAATCCACAATCTGGAGTTTAAAGATTACCTCTACATTCTCTTTGTAGACGATTATCTTTTCCACATAACTACCAATGAACTTTTTGATTTCAGGAAGGTCGTGGTTAGCAACGTGGACTCCAAACTTAGAAAGCAGTTGTCGCAGAGTATCCTCTGTGATAGCTGCTTTTTCTGTTACAGCCTTAGCTTCGAGCAGTTTCTGCTCAAGCTGTAGTTTCTGTAGCTCCAATTCCTCAAGTTTACTAGACAAGCAATATTGAAAGTGCCACTAGCAATGGCATTAACTATATTTGTAATCTGACGTTCAATACCCTCTAGGCTCTTAGCCAGGCGTTCGCGCTCACCTTTTACGTTTGATTGCTTAGAGTTATGGTAATCATTCAATTGCTTGGCAAGCAGCGGAATGGCCTCTTCATTAAATATCTTCTCCTGCAATTGAGAAATGACGTAGTTTTCAATGTATTCTCGGCGTAGCTCAGGGTTATTACATTCTTTCGTCCGATCACGATTACCACAGCGGTAGGTGACGTACTTGAGTTTGTTTCTTCCGCTGAACTTCGTATTACCCATCATAGAATAGGGAGTTCCAACGTTTTTCAGACACTCACCACAGACGATGAGGCCGCTTAGCAGGTAAACTTCTTTAGCCTTATAAGCTCCAGGCTGGCGTTTGTTGCTGTCCATCTTTTCTTGAACCTGCTGGAAGACTTCCTTCGAGATGAGCGTTGGCATGCCGCCTTCCACCCGAATGACATCCGTTGGTAACGCTTTGGCGCAGATTAATTTGAATTTTGAGGTGGATATACTTTCCGGGGAAAACAATCCTGAGAACAAAATGTTAATTTTAGGTTTGGAGGATATCTCCTTTGAAAATGTTGATATCGTAAAGTCCTCTGATCCGAGAGGCGATGACGATGAAGAATTCGACGAAAATACTTACGAGTTCGATGCAGATGAAGATGATTATTTCAATGAGGATAATTACCAAAACGATGATACTTACGAGATTGATGAAGATGATAGCTGGTATAATGAAGAAGAGAATGATTGAATTTATTACGCCACCTCCCCAAACATCCGAATCATCACACTCCGGCGAATTGTGGTTTTGTACAGCCACGGTTCAGTTTCTAAAATCCCTTTCCCATCAAGGGTTTAAGGCCCTTTATGGGAAAGGGGTTCTACACGCCCAGCCTATTTTTATACGTTTTGTTACAACTCCGCCCCCTTATACCCCATCTTCCGATACCCCTTCACTCGTTTCTTGAACATCGCCATTAACATTGGAACCTGAAGATCAATATAATCATATATTTTCACTTCTTCCTTATTCGCATGACTTCGGTGCAGGCGGCCTGCATATTGCTGTAAGGTGCCTGTCCAAGAGATGGGATGGACGAGAAACAAGGTGTCCAGTCTGGAATCATCGAAGCCCTCACCGATCAGCTTGCCGGTGGCAATAACTACACGCTCTTGATCGTCCGGGATAGAAGCAATTTGGGCGCGTAGAGCTTCTCTCTGCTTTTTCCCCATTCCACCTCTAAGCACAATTACATTTTTGGCAAAGGCATGTAATCTCTCTGCAAAATATTCAGCATGAGCGGTTCGTTCAACCAGCAGCAGTGGAGAGCGACCTTCATCCAAGCAGGTTAACAAATCGTCAAAAATAAGTGTATTACGTTCCTCGTTGTCTACAAGTTGCTGATAGATGTCCTGAATTCCGGAAGTTTGTTCCCCAGGTTTGATCTGAAAGTGAGTATAACGGGGGACCACCTTTAATGAAAATCCTCTGGAGTTGCTTAAGCTTTTGGCATCCACCTTCAATAAAACAGGTCCAAGCTGGAACCGTACAATGGTTTCCTGTCCGTCTTGCCGTTTAGGTGTGGCCGTTAAGCCAAATACATACTTTGCTTTGACTTCCCGCAGAACTTGTTCGAAGCTGTAGGCTGATACGTGGTGGCACTCATCCACAATGACCTGGCCGTATTCACTGACGAAGGGCTTAACATTCCCTTTATAGTTGAGGCTCTGAATGACAGCAATGTCGATGATGCCGGTTCGTTTATTTTTTCCGCCGCCGATCAATCCGATTGCCTGTTTTGGGACTTCGAGAAAGGTTTGCAAACGTTCCTGCCATTGTTCCATAAGCTCCCGGCGGTGCACCAAGATAAGGGTGTTTGTTTTTCTTGAAGCGATAATGCTGGCTGCTACGACAGTTTTACCAAATGCGGTTGCCGCCGAGAGAACGCCTATGTCCCGGTTTAGAATCGCTCTGGCTGCTGTATCCTGAAGAATGGTCAGCGTACCGGTGAATTCTGCCTCTATTGAGGTTCCAGACGAACGTTGATCCTTAAGCGATACCTTGACTTGATTATGCTCGAAAAAAGATAACAAATCCTGCAAGCATCCCCTTGGCAGAACTACATAATTCTCCAGATCCTCGGCACATGAGATCACCCGGGGTTTACCATAGGTGGAGAGCCGCATCGCTTGTGCTTTATAAAAGTCAGGGTTGGAGAAGGAAGCTATTTTGATCAGAGCATGAATTGCACTTGAGGGAAGTCCAGACTTGAGGATATAAAGGCGATCCGATTGCAGAATCTGTATTTCAGCAGGTAAAGATTCCATTAGAACCTCTTCTATCTGAGTCGGGTTCTCTTGTAACAAGATTAATCCATCTGCGTCGTGGTCTGATCCCGTAGTAATTATGTCATTGCTAAAAAGTCCACGCTCCCCGTGCTTGTATATAAATTGCTTCACCTGGTCTTCGCCCATCTTGCCAAGTTCGGATAATATACCCCATTGATCAGCATATGGCTCAAAGCGCTCGTCAACAAAGACACTGTTTCCCTGTTTACGCGGCCCCCCTTGAAGTGGAAGGGCAATGAGGTTGCCGAATCCACCTTTGGGTAGCGTATCCTGATTGGGAAACAGGCGGTCATAGGACTCCATGCCGATCTGATATCTGTTGTTCATGGTAAGACTCAGCAGGGTCATTCCAAATCTTCTGGCTGTAGCCGCCTCTATATTTTGACTGAAGAAAATCCAGATATGCCCCCCATTGCCGGAACGTGAGCGCTCTAAGAGTGCGGGGATTTCATGGCTTTTACATAGCTCCATCACGGCAGTAACATCGTGCTTCCAATCATGTTTGTCAAAATCCATGGCCAAAAACCAGCAGGTCTCATCCGGCAGCATGGGATAGATACCAATCGTCCGGTCTTGCCGTGCATCTAAATGGGCTGACAGCACTTCGCTTGTAAGGGGCATGAAGCTCTGGTGTTTGCAAACTGAACACTTTACCCGGGGTTTCTCGCAAACAGAAGTCCACTCATTGGCGCAGGCGGGCGAATATCCGGACTTTCCTTGCTTGTTGCTCCAGCGAATCGGGTATACATCTTCTCTGCCGCGAAAATAACTTTTATATAGAGCGAGCTTGTCCTCTACGGTGGAGTACTGGTGAACATTAGTTTCTCCAACAGTGGTCTCTTTGCTTTCTTTTGCCGGTGAGGTGGNNTCATTAGTACTTGTTGTATTGTCATCATCCAAAAGCCCCAGTAGACTTCTCAACCGGGTGACTTCCAGCTTAAGTTCCTCAATATGCGCTAGAGCCACCTTATATTTGTCCTCGATATTGTCCATTGATTGGTCCTCACGTTTTATTTATATTATACCTTGTAAGCTGCTGAGTAATAATACTGGGAATTATAACCCGATTAAGGAGATCATAGTAATGCTGAAATTAAGAACCTCAACCATTAAAAAGCATTTGAACAATCTTACGAGGGAAGAGCTTGAGGCTGAAATCTTAAATTTGGCCAAGAAACACCCAATTATTCAAGAGCATTATTATTCGGTGTTATTTCCTGATCAAGAGGAGGTTTTAGACAAGTACAAGAAAATTATTGAGAAGGAATTCGGCCACCACAGGGGAGAGATTCTGCGATACCCAATTATGAAGCAAGCATTAAAGGACTTTAGTAATGTTTCAACAAATAAGGAGCAAATTGCAGAGCTAATGATTTTTACAGTGGAATGTGGAGTAGACTTTACGCTTTCATATGGAGACATAGATGATGAAAAATTCTATCGTACTATTTCAAGCATATATGAACAAGCTTTAAAGTATATTGTGGACAATCAATTAGAAGATAAGTTTGTAGATCTATGCAGCGAATTGACGACGAGCAGTCAGGGTATTGGCTGGGGTTTTGGAGATTGGATGATGGAGTTGTATAGCGATTATTTAGGACACATGGATGAAGAAGAAGGCCTTGAGTAGCGTATATGGACGCATTATTTAACCTTAAGGATTGTGTTATGATATTATAAAATAAATTCGAAATCCGAGCGAGGTGCTATCTTAATGCTGCCCCAAAGAGAAGAATTGCAACGGCTATTAAAAAAGGCCAATCAGCATGCAGTCGCAGAGGCCAAAAAGGCTGGTGCCTCCATTTATTATATAAAAGACGGCAAACGGATACGTGAAGATGCCACTGGGCAAAAATTCGAGATTACTTACGATGTAGCCGGAAATCGCACTGAGCTTGTTAGTCATGACTGATCGGGAGTCTGTAATGACGGTTTTTGCTGGCACGAATGGAGCCGGGAAAAGCACAATCAGTTTTCAAATGAGGGATTATGTTGGAACCATTATTGATCCTGACCAGATTGCCAAAAGGATTAACCCGGAAGATCTCAGAAGTGCAGACCTCTCTGCTGGACGAGAAGCTGTAAAGCAAATAAGGGAACTAATCGGACGAAAAGAAAACTTCGCTATAGAAACTACTCTGTCGGGAAGTTTTGTTTTACGTCATATGAAGACAGCTAAGGAACAAGGTTATAAAGTCGCCATGTATTATATTGGTTTGCAGGATGTGCAAATGCATATTGATCGGGTCGCTTCGAGAGTGGAACAGGGAGGGCACTGGATTGCGGAAGAAGATATCCGGTGGAGGTATGGCCAATCCTTAAGTAACCTGATGCCTGCCATGGAGATTTCAGATGAAGTCACCATTATCGACAACACCAGTGAACCTGAAGTTGTGGCGGAAATTAAACGTTCACAGATTAGCTTTTGCCGAGATGAGATTCCTGCGTGGGCTAGGGGGGCTTTGGAATTGTACTTGTAATAAGTTGATCCAGATTAGGCTTATTAAGCCAGAGCAAGGGAAATGGAGAGTCTTTGCTAACCGGCTATCTCGTACAATTCCAGCAGCAACCCCCGCCGAATTGTGGCTCTGCACGTCCACGCCTCGGCTCCATCGAAAAACCCGCTCCCAGAGCGGGTTTTTTACGTCTATAGATAGAAAATGTAGTCCAAATGTAGTCCGGACTATATTAGCTACCCTATTGCTAGGGGGATCAGTAGTCCATTGTCCTCGGAAGCTGAAGCACAGAAACTGCTAAATGAATTCGAATATAACCAGCAGCGCAATTTATTGGTACAGACTATAAAGATAATGCTCTCTGAATTTCTGGAGCATTGGATGGAAAAATACGTTAAATATACTGTGAAGAGACAACCACTTAAGGATATAAGAATATTATCGAGCCTCAGCTTGGCCTGCTTCTCTTCGAGCGTAAGCTCCCGTTTAAGAGGTTTTCCTGATGCCTGGCTTCTTGTATCCTGCAAACCTAAGATTCCGTTTTCCTAGAAGCTCGCACGCTATCTCTTTCCTGAGGATTCAACTCTTTGGATTCCAATGATGGTTACGTCAAAACCACATTCTTCAAATAATTCTCTCGGCAGCTTGCCCTTGTTATTCTCTGAGATAAACAATTGCTTAAACGCATCCGTATACGTAATTGCCTTTGAAGACATGTTCCTCACATAAGGATTGTTAGTTAACTGCTTGATTTCTTTATCTGTGAACATTTTCTTGCTCATACCATTCCACTTCCCTATCTTCTTGCTATAAACAAAAATACCCTACCGAGAGACTTTTTAAAAGTGTCTACTCGATAGGGTACAGTTTAATGCAGCGGAGCAGTTTCTATTCAATTGCAGCTGCATCCTGCATGATGAAAGGGAGAGAAAGGGCATTTGCAGATGCTGTAATCCAGTTATGGTCTTAAATTCGGTGTATGTACAGGAACTGTTCTTGCTTTCGTAGCTTGCTCAAAGGAATAAGCTAGGTTAAGCAGCGTTTGCTCGCTGTATGCTGTTCCCAAGAATGAGATGCCCACCGGTACGCCTGCTTCTACCGTTCCCGCAGGTACGGTTACTTCAGGGAAACCTGTAGCAGATGCCACGTAGCTCGCTGCATAAGTATCATACGCATTGCAGACATAAGTAGGGTCTTCTTTGTCAAAGCGGTTGGAAGCAGGGCAGGCCATCGTAGGGAAAACGATTGCGTCCAGATTGTTCTTCTTCATAATCATTTCAATTTCTTTACGGGTCTGCGGCATTTCTTTCTTAACGATCTTCTTGTACTCGTTGGAATATAGAGTATCTGCTTTAGCCAATGCTGTCTTCAAGCCTTCTAAACGAGCAGGGTTAACAGGTGTTGCCGAGTTCAATACTTCAGGAGATTCACTAATATCGATAACTTCTCGCAGCGTTTTAGGTCCACCGGCAGGAAGCGAGCGCAAATATTTTTCAAACTGTATTTTGAATTCCGCATCCCCGACCGGTCCAAGAACTGGAGTCCAGAGGTACTTGGTTTGTTTGGAGAATGTGACAGGCACTACTTCCGTTCCCATGCTTTTCATTTTAGCAATCGCTTGATTCGTAATAGCATCTACTTCATCATTGCCGCCGAAGAAGTCAGTCGCCACACCGATACGCGCATGCTTCAGCGAAGAAGCGTTCAGTGCTTTGGCGTAGTCTTGAACATAGCGGTTCGCGGATTTTGTCGCATAATCTGCTTTGTCTGTTCCAGCCATCGCAGTAAGCACTAAGCTAGCGTCTTCGACACTACGTGCCAAAGGACCAGTTACGTCCAAAGAAAGGGAAGAAGGGACAACGCCGCTGCGACTAGTCAATCCCATAGTCGGTCTGATACCTACTAGCCCGGTAACATTGGCTGGACCTCTGACGGAACCTGAAGTATCCGTTCCAAGTCCGAATACGGCAAAGTTAGCCGCTACCGCTGCTGCACTACCGCTGCTGGAACCGGAAGCATCACGGTTCAGATTGTAAGGATTAATTGTCAAACCGCCTATAGAGCTATAGCCCAGTCTGCCATAGGAAGCGGCGAGCTCGGACATGTTTGTTTTAGCAATTACAATGGCTCCGGCATCGATAAGCTTCTGTACGGTGAATGAATTCTTAGTAGGATTTTCATTCTTCAGAGCTACAGCCCCAGCTGTGGTCGGCATGCCAACTACATCAAAGTTATCCTTTACGACAAAAGGAATGCCGTGAAGCTTGCTTCTTGGTCCTTTCGTTTTTCGCTCGGTATCGAGTGCCTTTGCTGTTTCAAGAGCTTGGTTGTTAACCGTAATAATAGAATTTATAACAGGGCCTTGTTTATCAAAGGCTTCAATACGTTTCAGATAGTATTCCACAAGCTCTTCCGATGTAATTTGCTTTGTGTCCAGAGCTTTTGTGACTTCATCGATGCTTTTCTCAAACGGATCAAACGTACTTTTTGCTATTTCGGCATTTGCATGATTCCATGGCAAAATCGAGAAAACTAGCAAAATAGCTAGTAAAGCTTTGAGGTTTATATATTTTTTTCTCAAGTGTCTTGCCTCCTGATGTCTTTTATTAATTAGTTCTTAATGCTCATTTTCTCTCCCTGTAACAGTTATCGTCATTTCCTCTGAATAAATGAATGGAATTCGACAATATATAACAAAACCCATTCTTTTACCGATAGTTATGTAAGACACAATTCAATGTTTACATAACAAGATGGAGGAGAAACAACTTGAGAAAGAAACTGCAGTGGAATCTAAAGCTTCAACTATTGGTTACGATGGTGGTCCTGGTATTGCTGTCGACATTATCGATGGGACTCGGGATCAACCGGCAAGTTAAGGAAGAAATGACGGAGGATTTCTACGATGCAACTCGGAAGGAAATCGAACAAGTTAGCGGTGCTATAGACTTGTACTTTACTACCGTGAATGAATCGGTTGAATACTTTGCCAAGAGCCCACTCGTCAAGAAGATCGACAGTTCCATCACCTCTTATGTGGATGTAGTAGGAGCAGATGGAACTCTTCAGATGACTCCAGCTAAAAATGGAGGAATAGAAGCTAAGATTTATAACTTTTTCTTGGAATATTCTAAGACACATCTAAATGTGCCCTATATCTATTTGGGAACAAAGGATGGCGGATACATACAATGGCCAGATGGTACTTCCACCGATAAATTTGAACCGAGATCAAGAGCCTGGTACACCCAGGCGGTTGAGAATCCCGACAAAATCGTGCGCTCGGGTGCTTACGCTGCCTTTACCACAGGTATTCCGATCGTCAGCTCTTCGGTTACCATTAAGGATGACACAGGTAACATCGTTGGTGTCCAAGGTGTAGACGTAAGTTTGGACTTTCTGACCGATACCATCAATAACATGAAGATCGGTAAAGCCGGCTATGTCATCTTGGCAGATCAAACCGGTACGATCCTCGCAAATCCTAAGAACCCGGAAATCAACTTTAAAAATCTAAAGGCTCTNNAGGTAAAAATTTGGACATCACCTTGAATAAGCAGAACTACAAGGCTAGTGTCTACGTATCACCGGAGAATGGTTGGAAATATATTGCAATCATGGACGAGAGTGAAGTAGCGGAATCAGTCAATGCGATCCAAAACATTATTTTCCTCATCATGGCTGTTATCGCTGTTATCGCCATCGGAGTAGCTTTGTATTTAGCTGGCGCGATTACGAAGCCGATAAATGCGGCTGTTCAGTATTTGCAGCAAATCGGCAGTGGTGACTTGGCGGTCGATATTCCACAATCTATGCTTAACAAGCGAAGTGAAGTAGGCACCATGGTACGGGCTATTGATGCGATGAAGTGGGATATGCAGAACATGATCGGCGGCATTTCTACTTCGGGGCAAATTGTCTCTCAATCGGCGGAGAAACTTACAGACAGCATGGATCAGACACAAAATGCTTCCTCACTCATTACCGAGTCCATCATTCAACTTGCTTCCGCTTCTAGTGATGAAGCTAACAATGTTATGGAGGGCTCTGAAAGAGTTGAACAGCTCGGCGGAGCGATCGATCAAGTTACTGCATCCGCTCAGGAAATACTGGATCTTACTCGTCGTACAGCCGAATTGAACCAACGCGGTATCGTAATTGTACAGGAGTTAGTAGGGAAATTTAACAGCACACAACGAGCTTCTGAGGAAACAGCACAAGCTATTAATCATGTGAGTGGCAGCACTGGTGAAATCAGCGGCATACTCGGTACGATTCTTGAAATCTCCGCTCAGACGAATTTGCTGGCTCTAAATGCATCCATTGAGGCTTCAAGAGCAGGTGAACATGGGCGGGGATTCTCCGTGGTAGCTGCCGAGATCCGCAAGCTCGCGGAGCAATCAGCTTCTGCTGCGAATAATATCAGTCACATTATTTCAACTGTAAAAAACCAGGTGGGAGCGGCTGTTCAGGCCATCGGCACATCCCGTGAACTATTTATAGACCAGGAAACGGCGGTTCGAGAAACCGAATCCATCTTTAACGATATTATGGTGTCCGTGAACAGCCAAATGGACATGACGAACCAGGTTGACGACCAGGTCCAGTTGATGGTTGAAAAACGCCATGAACTCACAGACATCTTTACCAGTATCTCAGCGATTACGGAAGAGAATGCTGCCATTACCCAAGAGGTGTCCGCGGCAGCAGAGGAACAGCTGGCTACGATTGATGATATAGCAGGTTATCTGACTCAGCTGCAGGGACTTTCTAAGGATCTGGAGGACAACATTAAGAAATTCAACATCCATAACCAGTGATGTACTCCCCGCATGGGAGAGAAACTCTTTAGAACAAAAAAAACCAGCCAGAGGAAGAGACTTCCACTGGCTGGTTTTTCTAATTCCCTATTATTACATTCATAACTAGCTCAATACCATAACCAATTCGATTCACATCATTGGTTGAAACATCCAATTTGAGAATATTTTGTTTTGGGAAATGATGTAAGAGTGCTACTCCATGGGTTCTACCATTATATATTTCCGGGCGAGAGATTTGATAATTTTAGCCATGCTATAGTTCGGGGGCAATAAAATAGCTGCTTTGGTAGATGGTGAATGTTGTGAACCATACATTTGTATGTTTGGATCTTCAAATGGATAGGCAGTTAAAGAATTTAATCTGCTTTTCAAAAATATTCTCTCTAGCTCCTCAAGATCTATGCCTCAGGAGAACGTTTAATACCCAGAGTTGAAGAAGGCCAAGTAAAGGTCAACGAAACTTATTGCATGCCACAATATTATTATATATGTTTCAAAAAATGAAGCAGGCCTAGTGCGTGGACTGAAGAGCCGCCGTCCTTCGCTGAGGTTATAGATAGATTGAGGAGGCAAGTGAATGATATTATTACTGCAGCGGATGGGAAGTTAAATGATGTGATTGCGCAGCCATTCTTACGAGTTAAGTATTTACGTGGTATGTTTCAGTTTCACACAAGAGAGGAACGGCATCATTTGGACTACATGCTGAGAATTTAAGCTGCAATTCAGTCACAAGCATCGGTGTAAATATTATGGTTCGTCTTCTATAAAACTTTCTTTGGATGAGGAGCGATACTCGGGTAACATCAAAACTGTGACTACATCCGTAGAAGCTTATGTGCCGTTATCTTTGGACAGGGGTTCGACTCCCCTCTCCACCATACTGTAAATCCACAAAACCAAAAGGAGCTGTGCCACTGAAGTACGGTGGCAAGCTTTTTTTTGCGTTACACAACTGTTACAAATGAGATGAGGCGACTCTAATATTTCAAAAGATATAGTAATTAACGTAATGTGTACCATCCGTAACAGGACCATAGTTATTTATACTATAAAAGGGGAAATATCCAATTAAGTCGAATGATATAGAAGATTAAATAATGGAGGCAGTAGGAGGTAACCATGGTCAAAAGAAAACCCATTTATGTAGAAATCCTTATGAAAACAACAATGGAAACGCTGTGGACATACACCCAGACGCCTGACATACATCAACAATGGGATTTAAGGTTCTCAGAGATTACTTATATGCCCAAAACCCATGAAGAACAGCCTCAGCGCTTTTTATATAAGACCAATATCGGCTTTGGACTCAGTATTGCTGGAGAAGGTGAGACGGCCGGTTCGATGGAGAAGGAAGGCATCATGACCTCTAGCCTGAAATTCAGTTCCGCCAATCCGATATCACTAATATCTGAGGGGAGTGGTTTCTGGCGGTATGTACCGACAGATGACGGTATTCGCTTCTTAACTAGATATGATTACAGGACACGTTTTGGCACATTCGGCAGTTGGCTCGATCGGTTTCTATTTCGACCGATAATGGGGTGGGCGACAGCCTGGAGTTTTGACAGTTTACGTCTTTGGCTGGAGCAGGGGACTCCCCCAAGTGTATCATTTAGGCGCTCTATTATAGAGCTAATACAAACGCTCAGCCTGTTTATGATTTGGGTGTATCAAGGACTGGTGCCTAAGCTATTAGTACCGGACTCGGGAGAGATGGATATTTTGCGAGGGATAGCTGGTCTTGCTGGTTATGAGAGACCCCTCCTGACTTTGTTGGGGTTAGGTGAAATCGGATTAGGCCTCTTATTCCTCATCCTGCGAGGAAAGAAGCGGAAGGTTCTGCATAAGACCAATATAGTGATCCTAATCCTACTTGGATTAAGCGCGTGGGCACATCCAGCGACCTATGTCGCGCCATTCAATCCGATCACTCTGAATGTGGCGATGATTGCCTTGTCTATGATCAGTTTACTGAGCACATCGGAGATTCCGAGTGCCGCAAGGTGTCTGCGTAGCTCTCGTGAAGGAGGAAATAAGCATGACCTCAATCTACGATAAGGTCCTTGGTGAAGACTTCGCCAAGCTTCACCCCCAGATTCAGAAGCGATTTGGCTTCGGCAGCGAGAATCAAATAGCATCCATCGGCACAGGGATTATGGAACAGGTCTGGTATGGAAAATGGTATACGCTGCCGTTCCTGGCCCTCGGTACGTGGCGGAACATCCTTTTCCCGCAGGGAGGGGCACAAATCCCTTTCACAATTGAGAATTACGCTTACCAGGATAGCTTCGGGCGAGAGACTGTTACTTGGGTTCGAACGTATCATTTTCCCAATCGGGTCAGACGCTTTGACGCCACAATGATTTACAGCGAGAAAAGACAAAAAATCATTGACTATCTAGGCACGCACCAGCATTTGGCCGTGGAAATTGATATGTTCGTTGCGGAGAATGGCGGTATGAGGCTGCGGTCAGGGAAGCAATATTTTTATGAGGGGATTCTAGGCTTTCGGTTTCCAATGATGTTCTCCGGTTATGCCGATGTCTGTGAGTGGTACGACGATGAGAAGGAGAAGTTCCGAATTGACGTAAAGGTGAACAACAAATTCTTCGGCCCGCTTTTCGGGTATAGTGGTTCTTTCGATATCGAGTACGTTCCCATCCCGGAGCGTGAAATTCCGCAGCATGTGAAGCCTGTGCGGGAAGAGATGAGAGAGTAATGGTTGCGCAAGTGGCGATTGGTTTAAGTTCATTGTTCTGAAAATAGAGGTATGTTACTTTTTTGCAATGGTATTTAATACTAAATACAATTATGAATTCTTTATCAAAAAGTAGTAAAGAAAAACTGGTTATGACGCCACTATCTCTATTTAAAGCTTTACGCTATCTCTCCCCAACCTGCTCAACTTCACGCGGCGGTGAGTTGTGGATTTACCAAGCCACGGCTCGGCTCCATACTGTAAATCCACAACAACGAAAAAGGAGCTTTCCACTGTAAAGGTGGCAGGTTCCTTTTTGCATTTCACCGTATAACTCTGTTCAGTAGGAAAAGCTCTTTTTTATATTGATGAGTCTCAGCTAAGAGGGAGAGGCAATTTCCAACTTGAATTAACGAAGAAAAATAAAATATAGGCATTTAGATCAGTAACAAGAGCGGAACTCGATTCATATGTTGTCATGAGTATTAGAATTGGCGGATCTCACAGAGGCAGTCGTTTCTACTTGATCATCTTGGTTCTGTTCTTCATCCAGTGCCAGTTTATTCTTCCAGCAAAACGATTTATTAAAAATGGAGGTAAGAGTATGAGTGATTTCCAAAATGATTTAGCGAAATTGAATGTTTCCAAATTTAAGGCGAGTGAGGTGACTCCTTGGAACGCTCAAAACGAAGAACAATCAGCTCGTCTATGCTTCTTCAATTGTTTTAATTGCTTCTTCAATTGTTTCAATTGTCACAACTGCTTCAATTGCCATAACTGTCATAACTGTCATAACTGCCACAACTGCCAGAACTGCCAGAACTGCCACAACTGTCACCGTGGAGGACGATAAGGTGTCTTTTACCCGATAAGGTAATGTTTGTGCCTACTATTACTAATTTTCTAACGGAGACAGCGGCTGCTTAATGAGAAGAGAAAGGTCCCTGAATCAATTTGATGTGCGCCCCCTAAAATAGATATTAGAAAAACCCAAAACCCCTGGGTTAATCTAATCTAATTTAGGGGGTGTTTTGCGTTGGCAATGAAAGGACAGAAGTCTAAAAGTTACAGACATGAGGGACAAATAGCTGTACATAAGATTATTTGTGAAGTGTTGGGGCAGATTGAGAACAGTTTACGGAGGAGGAATAGAATGACAGATTTGAACCCTTCCATGTGTCTAAAGGTGAAAAGGGATACATTTTTTCACCCTGATTCGAGAGGTGTGTATTTTCGAAACAATGTAAGCTCGTTCCGCATGGAAGGTGAGGCGATCGATCAGTGGATTGAAAAGCTGATACCGATATTCAATGGGGAGCATAGATTGGGGGATTTGACAGACGGATTGCCGGACCAACACCGTAACCAGGTATATGAAATTGCAGAAGTTTTATATCGTAACGGCTTTGCGCAAGATGTGAGCCAAGATGCTCCACATCAATTGCCGGAAGAGGTTCTCAAAAAGTATGCTTCTCAAATTGAGTTTTTGGATCATTTCGGTGATTCGGGTGCGTATCGGTTTCAGTCCTATCGTCAGGCCAAAGTATTGGTGGTCGGTTCTGGTCCATTTTTGATCTCGGCGATTTCTGCGCTGCTTGAATCCGGGTTGCCCAAGTTTTATGTCCTGGTATCGGGTTCAGAATCGACTGATCGGCAACGGATGGCAGAACTGGCGGTACATGCCCATAAAACGGATTCCGAGGTGGCAGTTGAGGAGGTTACCTTGCAAAAGGAGGAGGGGAGTTGTTGGCGGGAGGTTGTGAGGCCGTTTGATTCGATTTTGTTCGTGTCACGGGAGGACGATATCGAGGGACTTCAAGCTTTTCATGCCGCTTGCAGGGAGGAGAAGAAGGTGTTTCTTTCTGCTGTATGCTTGCAACAGGTGGGTCTGGCGGGACCGCTAGTGCATCCGGACGTTGAGGGATGCTGGGAGTCAGCATGGCGTCGCATACACCAATCTGCGATTTCTAAAGACCCGCAATTGCACACCTTTNNGCGGGAGCGATGTTGGCCAATGTGATCGTGTTTGAATTATTTAAAAAGTTGACGGGAGCGAACGATTCAGAACAGAATAATCGATTTTATCTGTTAGATCTGGAGACTTTGGAAGGAAAGTGGCATTCGTTCATGCCTCATCCGCTTGTGACCGGACTTAGCACACCTGAATGGATTCATGATTTCGATCTACAGCTTGAACGGAGATCCAACAAAAGTGATAACGGATTGATTCCTTACTTCAGCCGATTGACATCGACGGAATCAGGAATTTTTCATGTTTGGGAGGAGGGGTATTTAAAGCAGCTGCCGCTCTCTCAGTGTCGCGTTCAGGCAATTGATCCGCTATCGGAAGGACCGGCTAGGCTGCTGCCGGACATGATCTGTACCGATCTGACGCATGAGGAGGCGCGGCGGGAAGCGGGGCTNNATGTGTCGAGAATAGCCGGTCTGCTCGTTTCTACGCTGCCCTCCCATCAGGGAGTAGAGGGCAGCAGGATAGAAACGCAGGAGTTTATTGGCATAGGAGCAGGAGAAACGGTTGCAGAAGGTATTTGCCGAGGGTTGCAAAGGTGTTTGGACGAAGTACTGGGCACGCAGCAGGCGTGTCAGTTGCCTTTTGTCTCCCGGGTACAGTTAGGTACGGTAGTAGATAAACACTGCCTTTTTTATTTGCAGGCATTGACGACAATGAAGGGAGAGCCGATGATCGCCTTGGGAGAGGAAGTGTCAGGATTTCCTGTGGTGTGGATCGGTACGAGGGATGGTTGGTATGGCAATGTAGGCTTAAATGTGACAATGGCTTTGCGGAAGGCATTACAACGGGCTCTGCTAGCAGCACAAAACCAACCGGATTGCCTCAAATCGCAAGCATTGGAGTTTTCATCCGTGCATCTGGAAGAACAGGTACCAATAAGGCTCGAGATCCCTGCATGTGAAGCAACGTCACAACCAGAGGTTCTACAGTCCGCCTTGCAGATTTTGAATCGGAACCGTAAGAGGCTCTTGGTCCTTGATCTGGCAGTAGAACCGTTCTTGAAGGAGGAAATAGCAGGGGTGTTTGGCGTGGTGCTGCGAGAAGAGGGATCCCGGTGAGCGCTATCATTGTGATTGTTGGAGAAGGGGTGTTGGCAGACTGCGTGTATGGGGAACTGTCAGCCCAATTTGATGTCGTTCGTCAGATCGATTTCGAGGCAAGAGTACCTGAAACGGTGGATTTGGTTCTGGTGTTGCACGATGCTTGGCATCCTTACGTTCATCAAAAGGCAGAAGAGGTGCTGCAGCCGGCCGGCATCGCTTGGCTGCGAGGCTTCGTTGCATTTGGTGAAGGCGTGATCGGACCGTTGGTTCGTCCGGGTACACAAGGTTGCTCCCAGTGTGCAGACACGCGGCGCCTCATGGCGGGACGCGAACGCAAGGAGATGCGGGAGCTGCAGCAGAGGCTGGTGACACAGGGGGGGATGCCACGTGATGCATGGGCGTCACGTACAGGACTTTTGCAGGTCGCTCACTTGCTGGTAGAAGAGACACGAAGGGTGTTACAAGGCAAAACGTTTCA
This sequence comes from Paenibacillus sp. UBA6285, assembly GCA_002438345.1. Taxonomy (GTDB): domain Bacteria; phylum Bacillota; class Bacilli; order Paenibacillales; family Paenibacillaceae; genus Paenibacillus_AQ. Next base: position 22,215 of record DJUJ01000204.1, on the reverse strand, counting down.
ATCGGCAGGGAAGCTGTTTTTGATCAACCTGAAAACGATGGAGAGCACACTTCACCTCGTGCTCCCTGACCCGTTGTGTCCGGTTTGTAGTCAATTGCCGGACGATTCATCAACAGCAGCCCATATTTCGCTGCAGCCTAGTCCAAAGATCGGCACAGACAGTTACCGCTGTCGCTCGATGGATGAGCTGGATAAAGTTCTGAAGAAAGACTATCTGGATGGCCGGACCGGTTTTTTGAACGGGAAAATGGTTGACCTTAAGTCGCCGTTTGCCGATGTGAGTGTGAATCTGCCGTTGTTTGCAGAGGACGTGGGAACGGCAGGTCGGTCTCATTCATATGCGGCGAGCGAGCTGACCGCCATATTGGAGGGATTGGAGCGGTACTGCGGTCTGGCACCGCGAAGCAAACGGACGGTAGTCCGTGGCAGCTTCCGAGATCTGAAAGATCAAGCGCTCGACCCCGTCAAAGTAGGGGTGCACACGGAGGAACAGTATGCTGAACCGGGGGTTCCGTTCACACCATTTAATCCTGACCACCCCATTGATTGGGTATGGGGCTATTCGTTTTTACAAGAGCGTCCAATTCTAGTTCCGGAGCAGCTCGCCTATTACAGCATGGGCTGTGGGCACAACTTTGTGTTTGAAACTTCCAACGGGTGCGCGTTAGGCGGAAGTTTGGAAGAGGCTATTTTTTACGGCATATTGGAAGTGGTGGAGCGGGATTCGTTTCTGATGACTTGGTATTCACAGCTGCCTCTCCCGCGGCTTGACCTAAACTCCGCTAATGACCAAGAATTGCGATTGATGATCGATCGTTTACAGGCAGTGGCGGGGTTTGATGTGCATTTCTTTAGNNGATTCCAAGTGTATGGGGAGTAGCGAAAAACAGGAAGCAAACAGGAGTGAATCTCATCTGTACGGCCGGAGCTCACCCGGATCCGGTACGGGCCGTGAAAAGTGCGGTTCACGAGTTGGCCGGCATGGTGCAGTCGCTTGACGAGAAATTGGATGCGGACCGGGAGGCGTATGTTCGAATGTTCCATGATTCATCCCTGGTGCAGCAGATGGAGGATCATTCACTGCTTTACGGATTGCCGCAAGCGCAGGAGCGCCTGCAATTTCTGCTGGATGAAAATCGCCCGTTGCGAACGTTTGAAGAGGAATTCGAGCGGGGGGCAAGGCATACTGATTTAACGGATGAACTGAAGGACATTCTTAATGCATTCCACCGACTGAATCTCGATGTGATCGTGGTGGATGTAACCGCGCCGGAAATTAATCGGAATGGTNNGCGTGAAAGTGTTGATCCCTGGGATGCTGCCGATGACATTTGGACATCACTTTACCCGCCTGGCAGGGTTGGAGCGGGTGCTCCAGGTACCTGCGGAACTCGGGTACGTGAAGGAGCAACTTGAGCTAGAAGATCTCAATTTATATCCGCATCCATTTCCATAGGTATAATAACGTGGCGTGGTTGACCACCCTCGTTCATATAAGGAGGGACAAGGATGAGTCTGGAAGCGTTTCTGCACAATCTGCATTATGACATTGATNNAAACCGCCGGACTTGGTGGTGGATTGGGAAGACGGACCGCTTGCATATAAGCTCTATCGCGGTTTGCCCGTGGTTCCGTTATCTCCGGAAGTACCGCTGACGCTCGAAGGCAGTGAAGCGTCGGTGAAGCCCGACCTTCGTCGAATGGGTCATTTTCTCTGGTACGTATTCGGGCTGACTCAATTGTCCCAGTCAGTCCTTGCCTCGAATTCCATGGTGCAAACCATGGGCCTGCTGCAGCTATATCGGCGATTTGCTCCCTCCGGGGGAGCGTTATATCCGAATGAATTATATGTGTATCTGAAAATAGAGGATTTGCCTGCGGGGGTATATCATTATGATGTGGCGCATCATCGTTTGGTGTTGCTGCGCGAAGGCGACTTCGATTCCTATTTAGCACGGGCTCTTGGTAATCGCTATGACGTGTCCGCTTGCTTTGGTGCTGTATTTGTATCGAGCATGTTTTGGAAAAACTTTTTTAAATACAATAACTTTTCCTACCGCCTGCAAGGACTTGATGCGGGTGCGCTGATCGGGCAGCTCTTGGAAGTGGCTAAACGGTTTGGCTTTGCATCGGGGGTGTATTTCCAGTTTCTTGATCGAGGGGTGAATCATCTTCTTGGGGTATCCGAACAAGAGGAAAGCGTGTATGCGGTGATTCCGCTGTCGGTGGAGCCTGGGATCCCTGGGTTTGCCAATAGGAATGAAGGAGAAGGGGGTGTCTCTACCACCGAATTATGCCGGGAGTTGCCAACGGTTCATCATGATCATTACGTCCGGTCCCGGAGGGTCAAGGAATTTCCGATGTTAATCAAAATGAACGAAGCATCCCTATTCGAATCACTTCAGTCGATACCGCGAATTGGGGAAGAGAAGATCGTTCACTGCGAAGATCAAGTGGTGGCTCTGCCCCATGTGAATCGGTTGTTGTATGATCTGGCGTCAGTAAGCCGAAAGCGGTATTCGCCGGACAGTGATTTTATGTTGAGCAAGGTAAGCCAAGAGCAGCTGGCCTTACTGTTGCAGGAGGCCACGGCTTCCTTCAGGTATTGGAATGATTTAGATGGAGACCATGAGAACTCTGTTTCCCGCGTCTCACTGTACGTATGTCTGTATAACGTTGATGGTATTCCGGAAGGAGCTTACCATTATTATAGTGCTGCTCATGCGTTACGATTGATACGTCATGGGGATCATCGGCTTCAGCTGCAGCAAGGAATGCCTTCCGATAATGTGAACCTGTTCCAAGTACCGCTATGTTTTCATATTGCAGGGAGCAAGGATCATCTTACAACAACGATGGGGTATAGGGGATACCGCATCCAACAGATGGAAGCAGGGATGCTTGTACAGCGTTTGCTGTTAGCAGCATCAGCTATCGGGTTAGGGGGACACCCGCTCCTCGGATTTGATGCCCGATTATGTGATGAGATCTACAAGATGAATTCACAAGGATTAACCAGCCTAATCCAAGTCCCGGTAGGACCCTATCGTCATAGCCCTCGTTTAACGGGAGGGTTGCATGGCTAGAAGAGTATGGGTAAAGCTTCTGTGAATATTATAGTCGTTTAGAGACAGCAAATGAGAAGCCGTTAGAAAACATCCGAGTCAGCATATTGCGGCGAATTGTGGATTTGCAAAGCCACGGTTCGGCTCCATTTGAAAGACCCGCTAATATAGCGGGTTTTTTCTTGTTTATGGACTAAATTGTAGCCATCCAGTAGCCATTAGGAAATATAACTGTGATTTATTAAAATCTAAGTAGCCTTAGCCAAAGACTCTATATAGGGATAAAAAAGGCAAACATAGGATGGGATGAGTTAATAAGGAGATATAAATGAAAACCAGTACACTTATGCTATAATTTAATAAAGTGTTTCTGTGCTTTTAGAAAAATTGGATAAAAGGATGCATTGACCAACCATGTATGAGAATCAGACTTCTATGCACCACAAGCTGTTTATTATCGGCGCAGGTGCTGCCGGATTAATGGCCGCTGTTACTGCGCGGGATATGGGTATCGATACTGCCATTCTGGAGAGTAACGACCGGATTGGAAAGAAGATATTAATGACAGGTGATGGCCGTTGTAACATCACGAATGAATCCACTGCTACGGGTACGGATGAAGCGGTCGCTTTATCGCGCAAGTATCATAGTAATCAGCCCGGATTTCCACTTGCGGTATTGGAACAATTTGGCATTCGTCAGACCATTGATTTTTTCTCCTTTCTCGGGCTTCCGCTTACAAGATTGAAGGATGGATTAATGTATCCGATGTCGCTACAGGCAGCAGCGGTGCTGGATATTTTTCAGCTTGCGCTGGAGGATCGGAATGTTCCAGTATACCTTAAGAACAAAGTGTTGGATGTTACTGTTTCAACAGGTCATCCGCGCTTCACGATAAAATGCCAAACCGAGACAGAGGAGGAGGTTATTTATACTAGCGATTATCTACTTCTATCTGCGGGTGGCCTTACCGGTCCGAATGCGGGAAAAGAACCTCCTGGTTATACGCTTGCCGAACGTCTTGGGCACACCCTAGTCGAGCCTTTGCCGGCCATTGTGCAATTGAAGCTGCAATATCCGAATATGAGGGCACTGTCCAGTATCAAATCTCAGGGACAAGCTCATATCATTGTGAACGGTAAAGTCGTCCGCAGTGAACAGGGTGAAATTGCCTTCACGGATTATGGTATTACCGGTCCGCCAATTCTTCAGCTAAGCAGGAAGGCTGCATTTCATCTTGCAAGAGGAGAACAGGTGAAATTATCGGTTGATCTGATGCCGGGCCGCACGGAGAAAGAGTTAGTTGAGTTTTTAGAAAGGCTCTGGGAGACTTTTGGACACCGGACGGTGGTGGATTCCCTCGTTGGCATCTTCAACAAGAAGCTTGTTTCTGTGCTACTAAAGGAGACCGGCTTAGATCAGCAACCACAGCTGCTTTGCCAGGATTTATCGCTGAAAACTAAGGAGAAATTTTATCAAATCTTGAAGCGTTGGGAATTTAAAGTGACGGATACCAATGGCTTTACGAATGCGCAAGTGACAGCCGGCGGCATCCATACGACTGAACTAATCGAAGGAACGCTTGAATCCAAGCTGGTGCCTGGACTTTATTTGGCTGGCGAAGTGATGGATGTGGACGGAGATTTCGGCGGCTATAACCTACAATGGGCATGGAGTTCCGGCTATGCGGCCGCAATGGCGATAGCTAAGCAAATTCAATAAATTTATAGGAAAAGGGATGCATTAATTAACATGTATGAGGATCAGACTTCTAAGCACCACGAACTGTTCATTATCGGTGGAGGTGCTGCAGGTCTAATGGCTGCAGTTACAGCAAGGGACCAAGGTATTGATACAGCAATTATTGAAGGCAATGACCGGCTTGGGAAGAAAATAATAACGACGGGTAATGGGCGTTGCAACATTACGAACGAATCCACGGCGACCGGTACGGATGAAGCGGTCGCTTTATCGCGCAAGTATCACAGCAATCAGTCAGGATTTCCAATACATGTACTGCAGCAATTTGGTGTCCGCCAAACTATCGATTTTTTCTCCTCGCTCGGGCTTCCTCTTGTAAGCTTGGAGGATGGTCGGATGTATCCGATGTCGTTGCAAGCCGCTTCTGTACCGGGTGTTTTTCGGCTTGCGCTGGAGGACCGGAATGTTCCGATCTATTTCAAGAATAAAGTGTTGGATATTACCGTTTCGACGGAACATCCGCGCTTCACGATAAAATGCCAAACGGAGACAGAGGAACAGGTAGTATATACCAGCGAATATCTTTTTCTATGTGCAGGTGGCCTTACCGCTCCGAAAACGGGAACGGATGGATCCGGTTATACGCTTGTCCAACGTCTGGGGCACACTATGATCGATCCTGTGCCAGGTATTGTACAATTGAAGCTGGATTATCCGTATTTGAAGGAACTATCCGGCATCAAATTCGAGGGACAGGCCCATGTTATCGTAAACAATGAAGTCATCCGCAGTGAGTATGGAGAAATCCTTTTTACGGACTATGGCATCTCGGGCCCGCCAATCCTCCAGCTAAGCAGAAAGGCTGCGTATAATCTCGGAAGAGGAGAATTAGTTACACTGTCGGTTGATTTGATGCCGGACCGCACGGAGGAAGAGGTAATTGATTTTCTGGAAATACACTGGGGGATCTTCGGACACCGGACGGTTGCTGATTCCCTTATTGGCATCGTCAGCAAGAAGTTGATTCCGGTTCTGCTGAAGGAGGCTGGAATTGATCAACAGCTGCATCTGCTTTGTCAGGATCTATCGTGGAAAACCAAGAAAATATTCTATCGAATCTTGAAGCGTTGGGAATTTAAAGTGAC
>DJUJ01000204.1:357-16289 GCA_002438345.1 Paenibacillus sp. UBA6285 | reverse complement strand
GAGGTGATGGATGTGGATGGAGATTGCGGCGGCTATAACCTGCAATGGGCTTGGAGCTCCGGCTATGCCGCCGCGATGGCGCTTGCTAATCGACGTGCCGGCACCACGTAAGGGGATAGATGGTTGCTGACTCTTGGCACGTTGCGGTGGAATAATTGCATGCATTGAACACACGGCGGCTAATGGATTTGCCACGTCTCTGCTCCATTTGGAGTAAGTAAAAGACACCTTGAGAGGTGTCTTTTTTCATTTCTTTGATTGTTTTATTTTTTGTGGCGGTAAAGGCTGATAGAAGCTTGCGAGCCGCCGCTCACCATATCATCCTGATGAATCCTTATAGGTAAGGATCCGCTCCTTTTATAGAATTGCAGAAAAAGAGGGAGTTTATATAATTCTTAATCGGCAATTATCTTTTTCAAAGTCTCAATTAATTTTTATTCCGATATTCCCAGACTGCTCCCCCTGTTGCATTCGCTGAAAGGCTTGAAATGTGTCTTGTAAAGGATACACACTATCAATGATAGGGCGTATCGAGTGGTGTTCCATAAATTCAAGCATCGCAATAAACTCTTCACTGCTTCCCATTGAGGTGCCGATGATACTGATTTGGGGGTAAAATATGGATCGTACTGCTATTTCCATTCGATCTCCTGAGCTTGCTCCAAACGTAACGATACGGCCGTTTGGCTTAATGATATCGAAGTACTGTTGGAACGTCGCTGGCCCGATACTATCCAGGATGAGATCCACTGTTTCTCCTTTCATACTTTCCTTCCAATCACTATGACTGTCAAAGGCATGATCTGCCCCATGTGCAAGAGCAACTTGCCTTTTTGTTTCACTTCGTGATGTGACACTGACTCGTGCACCCGCTGCTGAAGCCATAAGCATGGCATAAGTCGCCACACCGCCACCAATACCTGGAATAAGGATATGTTCACCTTGCTGTAAGCGACCTCTCGTGAACAAAGCCCGATAGGCTGTCAAGGCAGACAAGGGCAACACGCCCGCTTCTTCCCAAGACAAATAAGCTGGCTTGCGGACGGCATTTTGCGCAGGGATGATGATAGACTCGGCAAATGTACCATCTGAAGGGCCGCCAACTATGGCCGGAACGTTCGGGACATCGTGGGTGATTTCCCATCCAATACACGGATTAATGATTACATCGGTACCTACTGTAAGGGATATTNNCCCCCCCCCCCCCCCCTTCCTCCCCCCCCCCCCCCCCCTTTTTAATTTACCCCCGCGCCATCAGAACCCATAATCAGGGGAGCATCCTCATTTGTTCGATCCGCCATGAGAAATAAGTCTCGATGATTTAATCCTGCGGTTTTCAGCCTTACTTTTACTTCGCCGAAGCTTGGCTGTTTGTCAACAACGTCTTCATATGTCAAGCTCTTCAAGCCGTTCATCCCAGCATGTACGATTGCTTTCATCCCAATCCTCCAGTAATTCGTATTTCAATGAATCTATTTTGAATTGTACAGAGTGGGAATCATACAGTAAAATGAACAAAACCGAATGTGAGTATCATAAATGATCATACCAAGCAGGTGACATAGAAATGGAAAGCGGAGATTTAAGAATATTTCAAGCTGTAGCTCGAGAGGGTAGCATAACCAAGGCTGCGCAAATGTTGAACTATGTACAGTCTAATGTGACGACTCGAATTCAGTATCTTGAGGCTCAGTTGAAAATCTCCCTTTTTCGGAGATCCAATCGAGGAATGACGCTAACTTCGGCTGGCGAGAATTTACTGGGATATGCGGATAAAATACTGACTCTGATGGACGAGGCTGTGAAAACTACACAATACTCGGACCATCCTGCAGGGCCTCTTCGGATAGGCTCTATTGAAGCGACAGCAGTCATTCATCTGACGCCTCTATTGGCCGAGTATAAATCACGATATCCGGATGTTAATTTATCGCTCACTACGGGTGTGACACATGCGCTCTTACAAAAGGTGTTGGATTACGAGCTTGATGGAGCGTTCGTCTATGGTCCTGTTGATGATCCAGATATAGAACATATCGCGGCTTTTGAAGAGGAGTTGGTGTTGATCTCTGAGCCGGGAAAAAGCGAAATGTATGAGTTGCTCATGAAGCCGATGTTGTTTTTTGACGTAGGATGCACGCATCGGGCAAAAGCAGAGAGTTTTCTGAGAGGCACTGGCCTGACCACTTATCAGATTATGGAATTTGGCACATTAGCAGTTATTCTAGATGGGGTTTCCTCTGGACTCGGTGTGTCTATGCTGCCACAATCATCGATTGCCAAGGCGGAAGAGAAGGGCATAATTGCTTCCCACCGCTTACCTGAAGAGTACCGAGATTTGCAGGTATGGTTTGTGCATAGACATGACTCGATTTACTCAAGCGCGTTAACAAGGTTAATACAATTAGTTGAAACTAGGCAATAATAGTTAACCCGCAACGATCGAAGCGTCGAATGTTAGTGCTAGACCATTTCATCAAACAATCTAAGTAACACGCAGCAGGAGGAACTGATGAATTTTATAAAAGATCAACTAGCAGGATATGGTTTGAGCGACCAAATGACAGGTTATCTTTCGAATATAATCATGGTCTTATTTATAGCACTACTCTCTGTACTGGCCAATTTAATAGCCAAAAAAATTGTGCTGAAGATAATTATTCATTTCATTAGTAAAGATCGGTATTCGTGGGATAATATCGTTTTGGAAAAAAAAGTGTTTCACAAGCTGTCGCATCTCGCGCCAGCCTTCATCATCTATTATTCTGCGTCCATCTTTCCGCTATATCAGGCTTTTATTGAAAAATCCGCCTTAACTTATATGATCATCGTAACAATCACGGTGTTTAATGCGCTACTTAATGCCATCGATGCTATATATCGCTCGTTTGAGGTCTCCAAGATTAGACCGATCAAGGGGTACATTCAGGTTGCAAAGATTATTCTATTCATCATTGGTGGTATCGTGGTGATCTCGAACCTCATCGGTCAGAATCCTTTGATTATTCTCAGTGGTCTTGGTGCCTTATCGGCTGTTCTAATGCTAATCTTTAAGGACTCCATATTAGGCCTGGTGGCATGTGTTCAATTATCATCTAATGATATGGTGCGTGTCGGTGACTGGATTGAAATGCCTAAATATAATGCGGATGGTGATGTAATTGATATTACATTAAATACTGTAAAGGTTATGAATTTCGATAAAACAATCACCATGATTCCTAGCTACGCCCTCATTTCAGACTCGTTCAAAAATTGGAGGGGCATGCAAGTATCTGGCGGCAGAAGGATTAAACGAAGCGTCCATATCGATACAAGCAGCATATGCTTTTGTACAAAAGAAATGATGGAGGAATTCCAGAAGATTGACTACCTTACCGATTTTATAAAGGCAAGATTAAATGAAATTAACGTCTATAATATCGAATATCAAATCAATACGGAGAGTAAAGTAAACGGAAGACATCTCACGAATGTTGGTGTATTCAGAGAATATATCCATGAATATCTGAGAAATCATCGTAAAGTCCATAAGGAGATGACGCTGATTGTCAGACAGTTAGCGCCAGAGGATAATGGACTGCCCTTAGAAATCTACGCATTTAGCAATGATACTAACTGGGTGGTGTATGAATCGGTTCAGGCTGATATCTTTGATCACATTTTTGCAGTTGTACCGATATTTGGGCTTCGTGTCTTTCAAAACCCAACGGGCCATGATATCGCTCACTTAAAAGAAAGCAAAGAGTATTCGTCAGGATACTGAAGATATGATGGGAGATCATTGAAACGACTTGTAAGATCAAGGCATTGCTTAAATATCAGTAAAAAAGCGACCATCGTGGTCGCTTTTTTGCGTTTTTAGCATTTTGGAAAGGATCATGAAACATGCGGTTTATTAGGTTCCAAATTTGCTGGCGACTCTAATGAAAGTTCCCAGATTCATTTTCTGAGAATTTGCCATCGCTGTCATGCAGAGCTTGTTTGCGGCGATCATTACGGGCTTGCTGCTGCTGTTGGGCCTCCAGGCTGTTTACGGGTGTGGCTTCCAGTTCTTTTACCGTGTTGATTAGATTCTTGTCTGGTTGATTTGTGCTCAATTGAAAGCTCCTCCCTTGATTATCTAATGGTTGTGAATTTTATTATGTGCTGGCTACTGTGTGGCTATTCGTGTTGTATTTTCACAAGAGCCTAGGATACATTGCTGAGAGTACGGGTGTATCAATGTTTTGTCCTATAATCATTAACACAGAATACTGTTAGATGTGAAAAATATGAGTTCCGGAAAAGCTGCTCTAGTCGGACTTAGTGAGTCTGCAGAATTCTTTGTACCTTCCACCATAACTGGTTCGATCATTCGGACTCCCGTCATCCGCGGATCAGAGTGGCCAGGGGCTCGACTCACCTTTTAAAAGAAGAATCAAACCGTGAGCATCTTTTCGATGGTCCACGTGTTTGATTCTTTTTTTATTACAATCTTGCGGAACATGGATGGAATGACTTCCAGTTACTATAGCCGTTATTTTAATTGTTATATCCTGGCGAGGTTTTTAATCCATAAAATGTAAAAATGTCACATGATAATTTGATGACTGCTGTCACTATTTATCTCAATTTAAAAGAATTACAATATAGGATGGTCCTGAAGCTTGCCGGCATGGAAACAACGATAGATGATCGTGAAGCCGGCCAGCAGCTTAGCGCATTCAAAGACAATCGGATAGATTAAGCTGAAAATGCAATTATGAAATCGATTCAATCATTAAAAAATTTATTACTCACACTGGAGGCAGCTATTGAAGATGAACCCACAACTGTTACGAGATTTCCCGTTCTTCGAACATCTGGATGATGAATATTTAGCTGAAATTGCCAAGTTATGTAGTGAGCGTACTTATATAAAAGGAGAGTCCATCTTTTTTGAAGGTGATGAGGGGGAGGAACTCTATCTGGTTATATCTGGAGTTGTTCAAATCTATCAAGATAACCACTCTAGGGATGTAATCCTTTCTATTTTTAGAGAAGGTGATTTCTTTGGAGAGATGGCTTTGTTGCAAAATGAAAGAGCACGCTCTGCTTCTGCAAGGACCATTGAGAAGTCCACCTTATGTATTCTGAAAAAACGCGATTTCATTCCCTTATTAAAAAGTAATCCAGAAATACTGATCGGCATTTTAGAAACAGCCTTAGATCGTCTACGTGATGCCAATAAATTAATAACGGACTTGACCGTTCTCGNNCGTGCGTACGCGCATTGCTCGGGTGTTGTTGCGTCTAACAGAACAGCATGGAGTGCCCTCTGATGAAGGTGTATTGATCGATTTGAAACTAACGCATCAACACCTGGCAGATATGACAGGAACGGCACGCGAGACCGTGACAAAATCATTGCTTGAATTACAGAATGAGCAGTTGATACGTATTGATCAGAGGAAAATACTCGTGTGTAACATAGATAGACTTAGAAATATACTTGACGTAATTTGAGCTCAATATTTGGAAATTGTAATTGGGGTTACAGACCGTTAATCACCCTAAATGATATAACAATATTAACAAAGAAAGCGCATATTTGGATTTATTAATCGTAATGACACAATATCATCAATAAATGAAAAGAGGGAATGGAATGAGTGTGAAAAAATTGGTTTTATCTATGTCAGGTACTTTTNNGGGATCATTGTAGGCGGGGCCTTGTTATATAACAATTCGGTTTATAACTCTGTTAAGGATGCGCTGAATGGAAATGCCACGCAAAATTCAGTAGGTAGCGTTAATATGGGTGGTATGACACAGGTTAACATTCAGGGTATGGATCTTGAAACAGCAATGATGGCTGTACAGAGTAGTCGTTCAAGTATGTTAGATGATCAGCTGAAAAATCAAATCACAGCCGTACAAGCCCAGAATGATAAAATCTCAAAACTGAATCAATTGTTGGGAGTTATCAATGAAGAGCTAGGGAAGCTTCCTTCAGGTGCTGAGGCTGACGCTGCTGTGAAGCTGGCAGATGACAAGGGCGCCATGTTTACTGCTATGAGTATGGCTATACCGCAAACAAAAGGGGAACTTGAGAATCTGTTGGGGCAAATCAAGTCAGAGATTGATATTGCAAGCAATAGTCAGCANNATGCTGCGCTTACAAAGTTTATCGAATAAACGTAACGAAGCCTTCGATACAATGACAAATTTTATTAAAAAAATGGATGATTCCAGAAGTAGTGTTATAGGAAATATGCGGTGATGAGTTAAAAACTATGATACCCAATGTTGCAGTCGATTTTCTGCGTAATCATCCGTTGTTACGAGGCATTCCTGATGCTGAGCTACGAAATGTAATTAACGCTATAAAACTTGTGTCTTTAGAGGATGGACAGCGACTTCTTATGGAAGAGTCCACCTCTAAGGACTGTTTCATTATATGGCAAGGGAAAGTGCAGGTCACCTCGGTTAACTTAGTTGGGAAGGCACTGCTCTTGGCTGAACTTGGACCAGGAGAGTTAGTCGGAGAGATCGGTCTTATTGGGAACGTACAAAGATCAGCTAGTGTTACGGCAATCGGGCAAGTAAAAGCGTTACGTTTAGACCGTCCGTCATTCGAATATTTGGCGAACCTGAGTCCGTTATTTTACGAGAGTGTGCTTGTGAACATACGGATCCGGATGATACATAGTATGCTTCGCAAAGCGACAATCTGGTCGGTCATCCCTGATGCTGAACTTCGGGGTCTTGCAGAGATTACAACGATCAAGAAAGTAACGAAGGGCGAAGAGATTATCGTGGAAGGTGCGGTAATGGATCAATTTCTCATGATTAGCAGCGGCAGTATCGAGCTTCGTGGCCGAAAGCGACGTAAGACTATTCTTCGAGAAGGGGATTTTTATGGAGAGACAGAGTTACTAACGGACACGGTTTCCTCGCACACGTTGATCGCGGTAGAAGATAGTGAATTACTGACCATGGGTAAGTTAGAATTCTTAACTATACTCGACTATTACGCTCCGGTTCGTCAACAACTCATTGAGGTTCTAAACATACGAACACCCCATCTGATGGAGAAAGTTACAATTGCCTTCAGCGAGGAGTCTGTTGCCCGGGATAATGAATCGTTACCTAAAGCCAAAGACAAGTGGATGGAGCAATTACTGTGGCTGGTAGGTGGATTCCTTGTCTTATCCTTCTTGGCACTATTCCTTCACAGCCAATGGTGGAAGATCTCCGCCTTAATTGTTGGAGGAGTGGTGGGTCCCGTAGCATTCGTAACTTTTGTGAGAAGTCAGCAGTTAATAGGCTTTCGTCAGAGGAGGCTTGGTTTAGTTTTTGTGTCTACCGCGATTGTTGCTATCCCGCTGGCTTGGTTTTTAGAACGGATTTGGCTTTTTGAAGTAAAAGCAAATTCCTTTGACTTTTCGCAGTTTTACGTACCTTTGTCTGTGGCTCTAATAGAAGAGACTGCAAAATTATTAGTCTGTGTGATACTGGTTCGAACGCGAAAAATCCGTTTTCTGATGGATGCAGTGGTGTTTGGTGCCGCAGCAGGAATGGGATTCGCTGCAGTGGAAAGTATTATTTATGGATGGGTGCATATAGACGAGGCCTCTTCACTTGGGATGCTCGCCGTCCTATGGATGAGAGCCTTATTATCGCCCTTCGGTCATGGAACATGGACTGCAATCGCAACTGTGGGGATATGGTATGCAAGCAGCATGCATAAGAACTCGAACTTGGGGGACGGCAAGCCATGGACGAGATGGCGACATGCAATTGAGATGTTCTTGGCAGCAGTTGTGATGCATGCACTATGGAATTATCACTTTGAATCGGGTCTGATGAAGACGGGTGCTATGGCCGTAGTCGGGTTTATGGGCCTCTATTTATTGTTCTCACTCATCCGTAGGGGAAGAAGAGAGGAGTTCCATGCATTGAATATGTTAAATCCAACCACGCATGAGGCGATAAGGCATGACGATCAAGTGAAGCCTATGACGCAGGAGCTTTATTGTGAAGGCTGCGGGTCAATGTCTCCTCAGGGTACACGCTACTGTGCACGCTGTGGCCGGGCATTAAGGATTAAATGATAATTAATTCTAACGTAGAGCCAAAAGCTCCATTCCTAGAGGAACGGAGCTTTTTTGCGTGTTCATTTAGAAACATGTAAAGGATTGGATGGACTGCAAGCTCAGTCCAGTATACACCCAAAACCTTCCGTTCCACTGAAACCCCGCAACCGAGGTGCGCCCTACGAAAACCGGGTAAAACCAGAATTGATTTCTATTCACGAGCCAAACGTACGTATTCCGAAACAAACAACCAGCAATTGCTCCTGGGTCGACAGCAAAGGGCGAAACCGCAGGTTGCTGAGGAATGAATCCCGGGGGAGGTGAGCTAGGTGCCGTGAGTCCTGGTTGCCCCGGTTGCCCTGGGAAACCTGGGAATCCTGAGGGGATTGGAGGTGGTAAAAATGACATGATCTTGTCACTCCTTAATGGATAGGCTAAAACATTGTATGTAGGAGCGGAGATAAGTGAATGGGCGTATCGAATATTTTCTTAATGAGTTTCGCGGTGAATGAAATGTTTCCTGGATTATGCATTAAGGCTCCCGAGGAGCCTTGATTCTTTCTATTTTAGCAAAGGAGATTTCTTTGGAGAGATGGATTTGCTGCAAAATGAAAGAGTGCGCACTGCTTCCGCGAGGACTATTGCCGATTTCAGGTGTAGAAATATTAGGGTTTTTGTTCATTTTAATAAGAGTTATGCTATCTACGTATCAATGAAAAATGCGATATAAGCGAACGATGGGCTGATTTTTTAGTGAATCTTCGTTGGGACAAGCATTCGACTCGTCTCCATATGGTCAAGTCGCATAGCTTAACCCGTGCAGACGAATATCGTTTAATTCTTCTGTTGTAAAATTGCCACTCTTATATAAGTGCATATATTCTTGACTGACAGATGAATCAAATATTAACAAATCATCTGTGTTTATCGTTACCTTTACTCCGTGATCTATTAATGTCCTTAACTGCGGAAAAGAATAATCTTGTATTCTTCCTAGCATCAGATTGCTGGTAGGACATATATGTAACGTGATGTTTTTTTCATTTAACATTGCCATAAGTTCAGGACTTTCAGATGCTGATATGCCATGCTGAATGTCTTGCACCTCTAATTCCACCAATGCTCTGATAATATTCTGATATTCTGTAAATTCCCCAATATGCGTTTTTGTATTCATTCCTTGTGTTTTGCATGTTCTAAACAAATCACTAAACTGGGAAGAGGGCAGTTTTTCATCTCCAATTAGGTCAATGGATTTGAAATATTTCATCTTCAGCAATTTTAATACGGTGTCGATTTGATGCTGATTCAATTCTAGATTTTCACTTCTGTATATAGATATTTCAGGAATAAATGTGATATTGGGTGTGATGGAGCTCCTGTAAAACTCAATAGTATCGATGAATTGTTCCATGCTGTTATCAAAATATTGTATATCACCAGGACCAATACTCAGACAATAAACGAGAAGATTTTCTCTCTTAGCTTCTTCAAATGCACCCCTGATTTTCATCTCAAAGGTTTCTTTTGTGGGCGTCAACCATTGGATATTAGTCCTGTACCAGCTATCCATCTCAGCTAATGTGCTCACCTTTTGAAAAGGGGGAATGCTTACGTTTAACCATTTCTCTAAATCGTGCTTGTTTGCACCTCTCGATTGATGATTATGCAAGTCGGATTTTGGTATTTTCTTCAATTCATCTAATCGATTCTCTTGCAAGGCTTTAATAAATCTTTGAGATTCGATATCCATTGTTGACCTCCCTAACATGTTCTGAAGTTAATTGAGCGAAAAAAACCATTTTATGGTATGTTTTTTGCGATGGATGTTATAACTTGGGAGCTGTATAAGGATGATAGGGAATACGACAGACAAAGAACGGACGATATTTGATCATGTCGGAAATACGATCAAGACAGAAGATCGAGAGATTCGAATTCTTGCCAAGTATGAGGAACCGCTGGTTGTCTTACTAGGAAATGTGCTTAGCGATGAGGAATGCAATGAGCTAATTGAATATTCTAGGGAACGATTGCAACGTTCAAGAATAGGCGAAGACCGTGCGGTCAATCAAATTAGAACGAGTAGTGGTGTGTTCTGTGAGGAAAACGCCACGGTTACAAGAATCGAGAAACGATTCTCTCAAATTATGAATATTCCTATCGAGCATGGTGATGGCTTGCAAGTTCTGCTGTATATCCCTGGTCAAGAGTATCTACCCCATCATGATTTCTTCACACAAACAAGTCGAGCAAGTAGCAATAATCGAATTAGTACGCTTGTGATGTATTTAAATGATGTAGAGGAAGGCGGAGAAACAGCGTTCCCTATGCTTAATTTATCAGTGTATCCTAACAAAGGTATGGCGGTCTACTTCGAATATTTTTACGATAATCATGAATTAAACGAGTTTACCTTGCATGCAGGTACACCAGTAATCAAAGGCGAAAAGTGGGTTGCAACGATGTGGATGAGAAGACAAGCCCTTCGCTCATCTTAGATGTATGAACATGTATTTAGTGATTACATTAAGTAGATGAACTAAAGGATTGTATTTTTTTGGCTCTCACTTACTATAATCGAAAACACGTCTCCATATGGAATAAAGCGAAAGACACCTTAATGGGTGTCTTTTTTCGTTTTAACGGCAAAGTCTATTCCACCAAAACACCATTAATGAACGTTATAGTCTTATCTTTGAATTCAAGGATAAGCTTGTTTGGAAAATTCAGATTGGTATGAATCTCTGCCCCCAACATAACTTTTTTTCCTACATCATCAAAGGGGTTATGAAGTAATCCTCTAGGCGTATACCTTGTTTCGGAACCTATCACATTATTATTTTCATCGCGGATAAATTTAGTTTTCCCTGAGAATATCAAGTCCTTGCCGTTTTCCAAAGTTAGATGAACTTCTAAACGACTCTTTGTCTTCTGATAATCGATGGTCACATCTTTAGAAGATACAGGAAAACCAATAACAAAAAGTCCAATAAGGGCTGTAGCCAGTAGGAGTACCGATAAAATGGAAAGGATGAGCGTCTTAATATTTTTCTTTTTCACCTTTTTAAAATAATTAAGTTTCTTAACCTCCTCTTTATCAACAATAGGCATGCTTAGATTTGCTGTTGCGGTCATTTCATTATAGGACTGAAGGCATTTTTCACAGGATTGCAGATGTTTTTTAATTTCTTCGTTACTATGTAAAGAAGTGAGCTTTTCAATATAAGAGGGTAATAAATCCTGAATGATCTCGCATTTCATGAAGATCTTCCTTTCATTAATTTTTGTTTTCCACGATAAAAGGTAACTCTTGCCCATGTTTCATCTCTTCCAAGAATCTCGCCAATTTCTCGAAAGCTGAATTCTCCAGTCAAACGCAGAAACAATACTTCCTTCGTATTTGGATCAAGTAAATGAAGCCGTTTAAATAAATCCATTTTTTCCTGGGCTAAAATGAACTGAGATTCTGTTGAATTTGAGTTAGAAAAAGGAGGGTCTTCTAATTCACTAGACTTCCTCTTGTGTTGCTTGTCCAGCTCCTGATACCAAACATGCTTAGCAATCTGACAAAGCCATACGTATACTTTGCAGGTTCCATCGTATTTGTCTATGGACTTTATAGCTCTATAAAAAGTTTCTTGGGTGATTTCTTCTGCCATCAAATGATTGTGACAAAAACTAAAAATGAACTTATATACTTGGGTGGAATATTCCCGATAGAGCTCTTCTGTGTCCTGCATTTATTCACCTCCTCATCTATATATCCGAAAAAGACTAGTTTCGTTACACAGAAAAATTCGAATATACTAAATTAGAATGGCAACAAAACAATTATGAATATATACAACGTACATAGTCTGATGAAAAAACGATGTTAACGATCGACCGATTGCTCGTGTATTTCCTAATATGCATCTTAGAGATATTATATTGCAATCGAACAAACTTTTTAACCCCGTTGCAACGTCTGTACTATATCAAGAGAAAACATCTCGTAAATCATAAAAAGAAAGTAGGAATTAACATGAATATCAAAAAAGTCCTCACAAGCACTATGATCGCATCGCTCGTACTCAGCGGAACCGCTATGGCCGCGAGCAATAATAGCTTTAAGCTGCCATCCAACATGCACAAGCTGGTGCAGAAACAAGTCGACGTGACCGGTGACAAAAAAGCGGACGTCATCACGCTCTATGGCCACAAGGAAAAGAAAAGCGACGTATATAATGATGACTTGCTGCTTGTCATTCAAAATTCGAAGACGAAGAAAACGACTTCTGTTTCGCTGAATGACGGCGGGTATTCCCCTGAGCTTCTGATTCAGGATCTTAACAATGATAAAGTCGCTGACATCATGGTTAATGCAGATACAGGTGGAAGCGGCGGTTATATTACCAGCCATATTTACACTTTAAAAAACAACAAGCCTTCAGAAATCTCACTCCCGGGAATTGCCAAAGGTAAGATAGGCGTGGAGGGAAATGGCTTCATTAAGCTGAAACCAATTGTTCTGAACAAAAAAGACACTCACGGTTTGCAGGGTGTTGAGAGAGTTGGAACTACCGCTTCGGATACAACCTCTTACGTTACTTCCAACTGGAAATGGAATAAGGGCAAATGGGAACTGATCGGTAAAAAAATTACAAAGCCAAAGAATGAATCGAATTCGTCTAAGGACAATGTGAAAAGCACGATTTACAAAAATTCCGAAGCAAACTTCAGCGTAGAAATTCCTTCTTCCTGGAATGGCAGCTATAAGGTGCGCGCTGAAAAGTCCGACAGCATGTACCCAACGGCTAAGCATGTCGTTTACTTTGATTACACAACGAAGGATAAAAAAGATTCCCAAACGTTAATTGCAATCTCTGTTTTTGCACAGAACGATTGGAATAAGCTTTCCGATGATGACAAGAGTCAAATCGGAGGTACAATTGCTGAGGAAAACGGTATGATATATGTAGTTACAACACCTCAATCCAACCCGTTTGACTCTCAATCGGCCGACGGGAAAAAGTTTGATCAAATGTACGGTGATTTGAACCTGGAAAAAGCTTTTTCGATTCTAAAAAAATAGCCCTATGAACGGTTAAGCTTGCCTCCACCTAATTAACCCGACCTTATGAGGTCGGGTTTTCATCTTGAGCTTGTGGGCATGTACTGGCTGGAAGATCCAAGTAAGAGACGATACACTAGTAACAGAAGCAAGATCGTTTGAGATGTATCAAAACAAGCCGATTGGGTGCCAGACCGCAGGAACAAGCCCGATCGGCTTGTTCCTGTATAAAGAGGATCTTTAGAAAAAGTAAAATCATGGATACTTTCAATTATTTCGATTGAAATTTGTGAACAATTTCTGAATATTATGAAAATCTTTCGCTTTTTTTATTTACATAAATAGACATTCATATATACATGGTATATATTGGTTGTAGTATTTATATACTATTTTTCGACACCTTCTGTGTACTCTATTATTTGGGGTATATCTGCACTAACGACAATTACATAATTTTGATACACTATTTGGCACACTAATCGAAAGGTTAGCTCGCAAAGTTTAGGAATCTAAGAGTCTATGACTTATGATCGTCCGGCCGCAATTAACATCGTTAATGCAGTCGGGCGTTTTTGTGTTGAGAGGAACTAAATATAAGATCAAGGAGGGAGATTTTGAGAAGGGGTTTACAAGGAAAGAAGAGGGGGTGAATGGGTAGATGAGTAAAAAAATTACAGCGATCCTGCTGATCGTTGTCGGAGTCATGTTCATGGTATTACCAAAAATGACGGAGATGTATCGCGATTATCAGCAGGAACAAATATTAAAGGAATGGCAGGCTATTCTTCATAATATNNAGAACCTATGGAGCAAATGCAGAAAGGAACCGTGAAGCTCACAGCTACCCTCCCCACAGCTCGAGGCAGTGAAGACGATAAAACAGTCAATTCTCAAGAAGATGACGCTGCAGAAGGAATTCTGACGATTGGAAACATAGATTTAACGCTTCCCATTCTTCATGGAGCAACGCAAGAAAACATGAAAAAGACCGTCGCCAGTATCGTGAATACGGGTAAGGCGGGCGAAGTCGGAAATTATGCGGTAGCCGGTCACCGAAGTCGGACATATGGGAGAAATTTTAATAGGCTGGACGAACTGACTTTGGGGGATCACATCGAGGTTGATAATGGAAAAGAGCAGTTCGAGTACACAGTAACGGAAAAGTTATATGTCAAGCCAGATGAGGTTTGGGTACTGGAACCTAACGGTAAGGATAAGGAAATTACACTGGTCACTTGTGATCCGATTGTAAACCCTACCCATCGTCTGATTATTAAAGGAAAAATAGTAGAGTAGACTCAAGGTAACTTGGGAGAAAACAGAGATTCGGAGGTTAGTTAGTATGAATATACAGTTAAAAAGAGTATTTTCAACTTTTTTAATTCTTATGATTTTTATGGTTACTTTAGGTCAGAGCATTGTTCCTTTAATAGCAAATGCAGAAGAATTAAATACAACAGGATTTGTTGATAGTTTTAAGATTGACAAAACAACACTAAATTACGGTGAACAGACTCAAATAACAGTGAATTTTAGCGATAAATCCGGAAATAAGATGAAGGCTGGAGACACACTGACCTTAACGTTACCTCAAGAATTACAAGGATTTACTGGATTGATCCCATTAAAGAATGAAGAAGGGACTGATTTTGGTACTGTTAAAGTAACGACTACAGAAGTGATATGCACATTTACTGATGTGGTTGAGAACCTTGAAAATATTAGAGGACATTTTTATTTTAAAGTTATGGCATCTTATGTAGCAACGAATGAAACGAAAACCATCGAAACCGATCTGGGTACAACTTTAAAGAAGCAATCGGTAACCATTATTGGTCCAACTGAGGGCGGAACATCTTCGCGTTTTTTCGGAAAAGTTGGCGATATTCTACCGAACAATACTAATGAGGTGCGTTGGGCCTTATATGTAAATAGTGCACAGAAATATTTGGATAAGGATATTGTTATATTAGACAATTTACAATCAGGACAAACGCTTAAGGAAAATAGTTTTTCGATAGCAATTAATGATGATTATATATCAATGGACCAAATCCAAAAGTATGGAATTCATATTACGTTTACTAGCGATACCTCATTTAAGGTTGAGATTGATAAGGATCAAGCCAACGGTAATAAATTTTTAATTAATTATAAAGCGAATATCACTGCAGATGGAAAGAAACAAGAGGCTTTCTATAATAATTATGAGGTCGATTACCAAATTTGGCATGAAGATCCGGTAACTAATAAAGGCGAAACCAAAGTTAAGAATATTGACATGGGTGGCGAAGCCGACGGTGATTTACCACCTAAAGGAACGTTGCGAATTGTTAAGCATATTGCAGGGAATGAAGAAAAAGGTATTCCGAATGTTTTATTTAAGCTGTATACAGAGTCAGGTCAGCAAATAGGAGATACCTACAAAACAGATGCAGAAGGTAAGGTTGAAGTTCCTGACTTAAAAGTAGGAAACTACTATGTACAAGAAATTAATGCTCCAGACTATTTGGATTTTGATCCAGAGGCAAAAATAAACTTTACCATTGATGCGAATGCTGAAAAAGGTGTAGAGCTTAAGATTCCGAATAAAGTGAAGAAGACGGACGTTTCAGGAACAAAAACGTGGATTGATAATAATGCATCAGATCGCCTAAGCATAATCAAAATAGACTTACTACAAAATGGTACTGTGGTTCAAACACAAGACGTAACAGCTGCAAATGATTGGAACTACACGTTTAAAGATATACCTGCGTATGATGCTGACGGAAATGCTTATACGTACACAGTAAAAGAACAACCGGTAGCAG
>DJUJ01000204.1:0-121 GCA_002438345.1 Paenibacillus sp. UBA6285 | reverse complement strand
AACCGGTAGCAGGATACAAATCCGAAGTAAACGGTTATGACATTACGAATACAAAAGTGGCACAAACAACTGTAGGAGGAACGAAAACGTGGAAAGATGACAATGCGACAGATCGTCCAAT
>DJUJ01000159.1:53269-53515 GCA_002438345.1 Paenibacillus sp. UBA6285 | reverse complement strand
AAAAAGAATGTACTCAATATGAATGATAGAACTAGCTCAATTAGATGGTATCAGACGGAGCAGGAGATTAAGAATGATTCAGATCTTCAAATTCCTATCAACCATGAAGAAATTGAAGCGGTTAGAAAAGATAGCAAGGGGATCATCCCGGAGGATCGTTTAATAGTGATTGCAAGAAGTAGGAAAATATCAGAAGTTGCAAAGGAGCTTTTGTCAGCACAGGCATCATTAAGTAAATCAAATTTT
>DJUJ01000159.1:52298-53168 GCA_002438345.1 Paenibacillus sp. UBA6285 | reverse complement strand
AGTTAAAGCATCCAATTGTGCAATATTTTTATGAACTAAGGCGTAGTACATTATGAAAATAAATAACTTCATTGAATATTCAAGAGTAGATACACTGTCAGGAAGTGTCTTGACTTTTCTTGAAGCGAATTTCATGTAGTTTTATATCCGTGGATGATCTTACAAAAGCCATGATGATGGGAGGGATGTCCGCATATGCTACATATGGATCGGGTTAGACTAAGATCTTTCGTAGCCTGGTTTTTATTGATGGGGGTTCATCGTATAAAGTTTGTTCACACTGAGCACTCCACACACGTGGAGTCCGTCGTATTACTTGTAAGGAATGTGTAACCCAAAAATAAACCCGTGATATAACAAATAAACTCGTGCTAAAAATCGAATAAAGACGTGGTAGAATAGGGGGAGGGGCGAATGGAGAACGGGGAAAACCCAGATCCATCAAGCCTTTCCCCTGTTTTTGTATCAAGACATTATTCAGATTATAATAAAGTCGTGATAGAAAAAATGGAGTGAACAAAAAATTAAAGTAAGATGCATCGGTGTCTAGACCCTTCCAAAATGTATGGAAGGGTCATTTCTTAATCATTTCGTTTCCTGCTAGAAGCGAAATGACTCTCAGGAGATACGTTTATCAGACACGACTTTTGCTTTTGCATCCATCGATGCAGGATGGTATCCTGATTTTAATTCAGGGAAGCTTTAGGCTTGTCATGATTAATCATAAGGAGGAGTTTTATGGAATTAGAATTGTTCAATTTTATAGAGAATGTTACAGAGTATCTGGAGGATTCCAGAAATGAGTTGAATGCAGCAAGCAGAGATATACGGTTATATTTTGAAAAAGTATTAGAAGATTATAATGAAGGG
>DJUJ01000159.1:50254-52196 GCA_002438345.1 Paenibacillus sp. UBA6285 | reverse complement strand
GATGAAGATGGGTATTTTTACAATTCCGCGAATAAAAACATAAAATTAAAGTTGGCAGGAGAACAACCTCAACGGCAAAAAAATGGCTTTGAAATATTCAGGATAGACGGGTATTGTCAATATGAGGGTAAAAAGATCAGCTTTGAATTGCAAATTAAATCTCTCGTGAATATATTCTGGGGAGAGATTGAGCACAAGGTCATCTACAAAAATAATAATTATACCTTAGGAGACGAATTTATAAAAAACCTAATGACGTCGATTAAGAAAAATCTCTTGATGATTGATAGTCAACTATTGGCAGTAGATAATCAAATCAATAAACAAAATTCGATTAATCCTACCAATCGGAAATGGCAGATCCAGAAGCTGCTGTCAAAGATTATTTATGATATTTATTCATTAAAAATGGAAAATAACATTGGTCTTGTCGTGGATTTTAAAGAATCCAGTGATACGATCATGAAATATATTTTTCGATCTAATAATGCGGAAGAACTAGGAGACTACAGTGGAACATTAGTTAAAACATTGAATAGGTTGAATGATGTCAGTCGGAATCATGTTTGCTTTACTAGTGAAATAACATTTGAGAAGGATATATATTTTCAAGATGAATTTAGCAATATGATCGGCAGCACAATCTTAAAGTCCATCAATCGTGATTTTAATTGGAACTTATTNNTATTCTTTCGAGTTTTATTTGAAATAGAACTAGGCAATAATGCGGAGGATTTCGAGAATTTTATTGGGTTTTTCAAGAATTTGTTGGAAAAGAATATCAACTTTGTGAAATTGCGTTCAAAATTTAATAGTGAAGAAGCAGGTCACATTGCGAACTTACTTATGAAGGAAGTAGCATACTGTTTTACGCAAATTGATTCCATTACATTTATATATGACCGTAGCATTGAAGAAATCAAGCATGTTGTAGACAACACTATTGATTTGATCGATAGAAACATCGATTCATACCAGCAATGGGAGAAGGAACATGAAGTTTACCTGGAAATGACCGGTTCAAAATTATTATCAAAGCTCACGTAATGGGCATATCGTGACACGTAGAAAGTGCAGTTGATATGGTAGAGTTTCCTCATTTCGCTTACATGTTTGGAATACGGAGCGGTTCGTCTTGTTCTTCGACTACCTGAGTTCGCCATGAAGGAGCGGCATGCCGTGTGCGAAATTTTGCATCCGGGAAGCGACGATGCAATGCCTATTCATTCCGAACGCCGTGAGGGTAGTTTGGAGCTAGAGGTTTCTGTTCGGAATGGTTGGCAAACCTCTGTCATTTCATAGCTCATGACCCACGTCGAAGAGGACATCATGCATAGATGTCCTCTTCTTGGTACAATATGCTTTTAAATGAAAGAATAGTATCCTAGAACAGGACAGTTAGTAGCTTTTGCGGCTTGAAAAGCTTCATCTACGTTATTCGAATCATTTAGCAGAAGGGAATAACGATATTGATGGAATCCGCCTAAATCTACTTTGAAATTGGTTTCCCAGAAATTGTTCATTACCCATGCATATACATCATCAATATTGTTGACACCTTCTTCACCACATAATTTGATCTCATGTGATTTGATATCTCCCATCATGATCAGTGGTGTATCAGGTGTCGCGATGATTAGAGAGCTGTTCGACGACTGATAGCACATGCCATCTTGCAAGGCATAGAAATCCGTACATGTTCCAGGTAATTGGTCTATTCTTGGACGGAAAATCGTGCCCGTTTTTTCAACCCAAAATTCTTCATTGTCATAGCCTGTTGTGAATGGCAATGCCAAATACAAGTTTTCCGGTTCCCACACACTTGTTTTATGGAAGCGGAAATCGACATCAATTCGAGGAATCTCTTTGTATGCAGTTAGGATAAGAGAGCTGGCATTGGTGCCTTTCAGCTGGTAACCGAGCTCAACACGAGAATAAAGTG
>DJUJ01000159.1:40415-50213 GCA_002438345.1 Paenibacillus sp. UBA6285 | reverse complement strand
GTCCGTCTTCTAACACAGTGGCAGATAGGAGTTTTCCGATATCTCTTTGCGTATGCACGGCCTTGCGGTTGCGTCCCATCAGGCGCCTTTCCTCGTACTGGGTTGTTTTCACAGGCGTTACTTCATAAATTGGAGTAAAGGCGCTAAACTTGCTGGTTGGTTTGATTAGCTCCNNATCCTTGATTTTGTCATAGATCGAAGTGATGCCTTGTCCTTCTTCATATTGAATACGGAAGAACTTGTTTTCCAGTTTATAAGGAGTTACAACTGAGCCCGTCTGAAGTGTTTCGGCATATGTTGTTGCCAAATCGTTTACACCCTCGACTGCTATCTTGGCACAATTACCAGCTGAAATTAAAGGAGGTGCGGCAATGTCTCTGATCACGTAGCTTTTCTTTTGCTTAGCATCTAACTTCACTAGGATATTGATTTCGTATCCACGAGCATAATGTCCGATTTGATGAGGTACAACTAGACCAGTATCCTTCTCCAGTATCTCAAAATGCTTGTGTCCAAATAAAGATTCCAAACTAACATTCAGGACATCTATTACAGGGAAGTCATGTGGATTAATAGCTCCAAAAGTTAGTTCCTTATGGACTGAGGTAGGAGTTTCACCATGGAAATAAGTTATTTTATTGATAGCTCTTGAAGCAGATTCGTTGGCTTTGAGCGCAAATAAGCTTTTCCTTAAATCGAGTTTATTTACATTCGGATGCCATGGCTCATCGATGGATGATGAATAACCCCAAGTGTGCTCAGCATAAAACAATAAATTGTACTCGGTACTGTCGAATACTTCTTTGCCTATAATTTTCCCATCCGGATCCAGCTGACGTGCAGCGTACAGCTTTCTGCTTGCTTCGCGATAATGCTGGACGATATTTGGTGTAGAGCCTACGCCATCAGCCCACCAATCGGTCCAATCGCCAGAATAGGTTGGGATTTCAACTTCAGCTTGGTTTAGAATATCAAAGAATTCATCCAGTGTTACCATCTGAAGCTCAATTTCCTGACCGTGTATCGCATTGTATTCATGAATGAATTCGATGATTCTGGTACTTGCAGGAGAGTTATCTCTCATTATTCCTGAGATACTGACTGGTACGAAATCATAAGGATGCTGCTGCTCTCTTAGCACTCTTACATAGGCCTCGATTCTTTTTTCGGCCATATCGAAACTACTCAAGTGTTCATGCATTAGACCATCATGAATCGTATACTCATAATCATATTCGTTACAAACCAGCTCATTGCCGATCAGGTAATGCTCTCCATTCCATACAAGCAACTTATTCCCCTTTGGCGACTGCCAGTAGAAAGGCATTTGCTTCTTGAATAAAGGGTGGTAGCCATGATGGGTATGAATGCAGGACATCAAGTTTCGGATCCCATTCTCATATAGCGCATCAGCATATCCCCAGCCATAGCCGTTAATATCAGCGGTCATGGCAGAAGTCATTTGAATCGAGTAACGCTCCATACTTGTTACACTGCGAGCGATTGTATTGTTTAGAACGGTATAATCAACTAATTCTGTCATGTTGAGATAGTTGCCGGATAGTCCGATCTCACCCGATTTGACATATTTAATAAAATCATCGATATAGGATTGATCAGCGGTTTCGAGGAATTTCTCTACGCACCAGAAGCTTTCACAATTCCATTTGAAGCCTTCCCACTTGGTTTCCCCCGCATGAATGGCATTTAGAATATCAATGACTTCTTTAATATAATAAATATGATGCAGTTCTATTTTTTCTTGATAATCGGTATAGCCTATATCTGTGTGACTGTGATGAATCAAATACAGGGTGAATTTTTGTTGTGACATTCGATAACCTCCAACATAAAATTTGTTAAAATAAATCATATGTAATTACAAATGTGTGGAAGGAGATATAAAGGAAGTAGGGAGTGTTACACCCTACTTCCTTTTGTTTAAAGGTTTCTTCTAGGCATAAACATATAGTCGAACACAAATTCTTTTTCATTTAAACGATATTGTTCCAATGTGTAGGGACCACAGCTTCCTGAGCCGACTCCAGTCATCGCATAGTCAATGTTCCAGACGGTGTAGCCACTTTTTTGCAGTTCAAAATGATGTTTTTTGGCAGCCAGTTCTTCTCGGGTATACTCCGAGGCGCAGAAGCTGAAAGGCTTTGTGCTGTATGCCTTAAGTATTGTATTCGCATTTGAGAGTGTACATTCTTCTGTGTCATAGTGCGAGCCGTTCTCCTGCGGATAAATATAGTTTTCAAAAAGCTCAGGCACAGTTGCGTTAAACATACTTTTATAACTACCAGCGTGTTTATCGCTATAGCTCTCTTGCGGGCCATAGCCGAAATAGGTACAATTTTGAAAATCCTCGGTCAGAAAATACCGCATGCCAAAGCGCGGCAGATAGGCTAGGTCCTGACGGACGGATACATGCAGTGACACTTCTATGGCTCCGCTTCCATACACATGATAAACTGCTTGAATATTGCAGAAAGGAGCAGCGCGATCTGCTACAAGTGATAGAGGGCAGGTAATGGTAACACAAGTATTAGATTGTTCTACCGATGTTTCGTAAGTATAGGTATAAGCCGCATCCAGCCGTAGGTTTTTCCAGGAATGTTTGATGCTGTAATTGGAAATCCCAGCCTCACCCATATCGTTATCCGTAGGGGCGCGGTAAATATCAAACTCAGCCGGTCTCACAAAACACTCGATGCCGTCTATCTTACACGAATCAAACGTGCCCAATGCAGTATTAAAATGATAAGAAAATGTCTCACCATCAACCAACCATCCGGTATGGGTCTGCTTAGCCGTTACGTCAGAGTGCGACACAGGCAAGGACACACTCATGTCTTCTGTGGAAAGATCAAACTGATCAAATCCAAGAGATGTACCGGCCGGGATGAGCGGATGAGCGGTTTTTTGCAGATATTCGAATTTTAGATAAACACGAGCTCCGTCTATTGGCGGCAGCGAAAGCGGTAATGGTGCTTTTGCGTGCGGGGCAAGGTTGAAGTTAGCAATGCTACCTGCTGCAATTTTAGTACCGTTTTGCTCCAGCGACCAGACGATAGTAACAGCATCGGAGAGGTCTGCAAAGTCCAGCTTGTTTTCTACAGAGAATGTATTTCCTGCTCTTGTTATATGAACAGGACGGGCACAATTCTTCAACTCCAGCAAGCCGGTGTGCGGTGTACGGTCGGGATAAACCAATCCATCCACACAGAAATTCCCATCATGCAGCTTTTCGCCAAAGTCCCCACCATATAGATACTGTGTATTGCCACTTGCATCATACTGTAGAATGGCATGATCACACCATTCCCACACAAAGCCGCCGGCAAAACCATCATAACGATAGAACAACTCATAGTATTCGGATAGACTGCCGGGACCATTGCCCATAGCATGGGCAAACTCACACAAGATCAATGGCTTTTTGCACTCCTGAGCCAGCTTTTCTGTATATTCTAGATCAGGGTACATATAGCTTTCTACATCCAGAATATCAAAGTTGAATTTCCCCTGATCCTCAGGCATAAAGTTTTTTGATTCATAATGAAGGAGACGTGAGCTGTCTAGCTTCCGCACAGCATCAACAGCAGCTAACGTATTGGCACCTAATCCACTCTCGTTGCCAAGTGACCAGATTACTACACAAGGGCGGTTGATGTCGCGAGTGACTAGACGCTGCACACGATCTACAATAGCCGTTTCAAACCGCGGATCGTGATGGACAAGCGCATACCAGTCATTATCGCGATCACCATGACTTGTCCATGCGCCATGCGTTTCCATGTCACCCTCGTCAATCACATAAAAGCCGTATTCATCGCATAAATGATAAAATTCCGGCGCATTTGGATAATGCGATGTGCGAATGGCGTTGATGTTGTGCTGCTTCATCAACTGCAAATCCCGTACTATTTGCTCGCGCGAAGCCACGTAGCCGGTATCGGGATAGCTGTCGTGACGGTTTACACCTTTGAACTTGATCGGCTGACCGTTGACAAGCAGCACATTATCCTGAGCGGATATCGTACGAATTCCGATCGTGTCTATAATTCGCTCCTGTAAGGTATCAAGAACCATCTGATATAAATACGGCTGCTCGGCATTCCAAAGCACAGGATTTTCTATAGTCAGGCTAAGCGTGTCGTCGCATGTTTCGCCCTGTGCCACGACCCTGCCCTCGGCGTCCAGGATTTTAACGGATTTAACCAGCGCCGTGCCGAAATCATCAAACTTGAATGATACCGTGGCACTTTTTTGTTGTAAGGACGTTTGTACAACATAATGGCGTACATGATGTTGCGGGCGTTGCAGTAGATATACATCGCGGAAAATGCCCGACATGCGGAATTTATCCTGTGCTTCCAGATAGGTTCCATCGCACCATTTTAAAACCATAACGGCGATTTCATTCTCACCATCTTGCAAAAACGGAGTTATATCATATTCCGCAGTGGAATGTGAGACCTGACTGTAGCCTATAAATACGCCGTTGAGAAATACATAATGACAGGAATCCACACCTTCAAAGTTCAAATAAAACTGCATTTCCTCTGTAAGCTCCACGGAGAAGGTGCGCTTATAAACACCGCATGGGTTCTCTTTTGGCACAAAGGGCGGATTATACGGTATCGGATAATCAATGTTGACATACTGATGCTTGTCGTATCCGTACATTTGCCAGTTGGACGGAACCGGGAGGACGTTGTCTGAAACACCCTCCAGAGTAGCTTCCGCAAAGGAAGGATAATACGTAAACATCCAGCTTCCGTTCAAGAGTAATACACACTCATTATTTTCTTTCGATATGGAGTTGTTGCTGGGTGCACAGGGAATGTAATAAGTCCGGTCTGGCATTGTGTTCACTCGAACGATATTTAAATCCTGGTGATAATTATAATTCATACTATCTCTCCATTATCATTTGATTTATAAAGTGACAGGATAAAATTGATCGCTTTCGGAAAACGCTTTGGCTTGCAGACATACAAGGGCGCTGCGAATCCCGTCTTTCAAAGGGGCAACGGATTCGGTGGTTCTGCCCTGCATCAGATGTACAAAATTCCGCATGAGTACAATATCACCGCCGCCATGACGCGAGCCTTGATCATCGAGACGCACAGTGGTTACTTTATCACTCATGTGGTCAAATACTTTGATTTCATTGGTGGCGAAATCGAATTCCACGGTGCCCTTATAGCCATATAACCTAGCCCCTCGGCGCGCAGCCCCTTTGCGGGCAAAGAAGTTCTGCGAATACATGACGTGCATGCCGCTTTCGTATTTCACAATCATGCTGCCGGAGTCTTCGTTACCGGTGTCTACCGCAAAGCTGCAATAGTCGTTACGCGGAGTGTCATTGCGCACATAAGTGATATTGTAAGTGCTGTCCATACAGGTTTCCCATTTGTCACATTCGCTGCAACGAAGGCCGGCAGGCATGTCACCTTTGTAAATTTGTTTGGATTTCATGGCACAAACGTTCACGGGTTCTTCACCCAGCAAATAGTTGATGACGTCGATATCATGCGTTGCCTTTTGCAGGAAAAGCCCCTTAGAAGCGGATTCATCTCGATACCAGTCGTGGAAATAAACAAATCCATAGGGAACATCGTTGAACGCCTGTACATGCTCAACCTTGCCAATCGTGCCGGCATCCAGAATACGCTTGACCTCCTGCACCAGCGGTGTGACGCGCAAGGGGAAGGAAACAACTGTGGGAGCCGTTGCGTTCGCTTCGCAGTCGGCTAACGTTCTCAGATCCTCCATCGTAGTCGCAACCGGTTTTTCCAAAAACAACGGCAGATTGCGATCCAGCACCTTTTTGGCGAAATAAGTATGCATGTTGCAGTTCGTACCTACGATCACGCCGTCCAGTTTTTCGTTGTCCAGCATTTCGTCCGCATCCGTATAAAAGGTAATGGTATCCGGATTCATCTCGCAGCTACGCAAAAGTCCGTCGATTTTATCGATTCCCATTTGGTGCATCGATTCCTTGGAGCCGTCTTTCTTCATTAAAGCCCGCACGCGCTCATGGTCGGGATCGGCTACTGCCTTGATCTGGATTTCATAAGGTAGCGCGAACAAATCATCCATCAGCATGTCGATCCGCACGCCGTATCCAATAACACCAATATTCAACAAAAGAAGGACCTCCTGTTATTTTTTTAGTTCGATTTGTTTAAGCTCACCAGCAGAAAGAGTTACCATTTTCATTTGAACGAAGTAATTATGCGTTAAGCGCCGAGCGTTTGTGCATTCATCCGCAAGCAGCGTAACCATCGTGCTGTACGCTGTAGGATTATACAATTCCAGGTGTACGGAATCCTGATCCCACTGTGTAACATAGCATTCCACATGGTCGAATACCTGAAGAGTGCGGCTGGTAAAATCCACATAGACGCCGGGTACTTCCACAAACGTAAGCAGCATGGAAACTTCCGGCCAGTTGGAGCCATAGAGGAATTCACCAAGGGTTTCCTTGCCTTCCCAATCACTTGTTTGCACACGTTCATTCATATAGCCTGGAGGTAAATATTTCTTTTCAAGCGTAAACTCCGGATCTTCCGCCAGAGATACATACTGCGGTAAACTGTGTGCAATGGCATGTAGATCCTGCAGATATTTTGCATTGCCAGTAAAACGAAACAGCTTGAGAAGACTGTTGCCTGAAAGTGTACAAATCCCAGGAGCAGAATGCTTGTTCTGCGCGTTGGCAAATACCGTGCCGCTGCTATGCACACCACGCTTTGCAGCTGTACTGTGTGCAGGGAACACAAAGTCATAGCTCATGACCCATGTCATGGCAATTTCACAGGTATATTCCGCATAGGATAGCCAGATGCTCTTTCGGGTCGTTTCATACAGCTGGACATAGCTTTCCAGCATGGCGAAGGCCGCTTCGCTATCCGGTGCTTGACAGATTTCTCCTGGACAGCCGTTCAGTATGCCTTTTACTAAATAGTTATTGTAATAATACTCACCGAGCCGTTCGGCGACATCGAGGTATTCCACAGACTGAAAATATTCGCTTGCCAGTGCCAACGCGCCTACAGCCATACACGCTCCGGCAGAATTACCTATTACTATTTCTTCTGTAGCCATATCAATGAACTGTCCGAGCTGCCCGTATTTTCGGAACAACCGTACAAATGCATCGCAAAGAGCCTTTACGGGTTGCTCAAACTCGATTGTGGAGTGGTGATTCTCCGAAAGCCACAATAGCTGCTTCATTACGAAATAGAGCAAGTCGGCATTTTTTCGGACGAGCAAAATAGTGTCAGAGTTACTGTCGAAGCCGTCACCATAAAATTTTCCGTTTCCATACATGCCGAACACCCATCCGCTGGGATGCTGCAACCGTGAAAAAATAAAGCGAAGGGTAGACAGTGCGCGCTGCCGTGCTTCGGATGTATCTTCCAGTAAGAACGGATAGCTGTTCATGCCTCCACCAATCCAGCCTACCTGCCAACACTGTTGAGGTATATTCCAGTCGGTCCCTACGGAGTAATATCCTTCTTCTATAAAGTTTTCTCTTTGGTATTTTTCTTTGATACTTATATATGCCTTATAAAATGGAACGTTATAAAAAAGCTCCGGAATCTCCAACGTTGTTTTCGAACCATTCACCTGCTTGAAAAAGTCAGGCAAAGATATTTGCTGCCAATGAAAGACACAAGCAGTAAGAGTCAATGTTTCACCTTGCTTGAACAAAGCTCCGGTATCCTGAGATGGAGCTGAGACATCTGGACGAAAGCCCTGTCCGTCGTTTTGATCTCCAAAAAAATATTGCGTATTTTCGCGTACGCCCGGAACGGAGAGTACAAAAGAGGCTTGGCGATCGACTTGATTTTCATCGACGGTAAAGCCTGTATAATAACCCCCGCATTGGTGCTCACCCAACAGGACAGAACCCGATTGATCGTTGAGATCATAAAATCCGCACAAAGAAGATGCCATATCACCAGAAAGCAAAGAAACTCGCGATTGTGTTGTCTCAATATCGAGATGAGGAATGCTGGTTATGACTTCGGCAGCTGTAAATGGGCTATTATGGGGAGGTTCATAATAAGGCGGATAGGGAAGAGGCAAGCTTGTAAAGCGGTTACCATTATAAACCGCACCTGGCATCAACACATAGTTGCCTTTGTCCCATTGCCCAGCCTCCATCGAAAGTGAAAAATTCATCGGAACTGTTGTATCTTCGTGAAAAGACAAGGTAATATCCAAACGTTGGCCATGCGGCAGGGTATGCGTTGTAATCGAAGCACTGCAAGGGTAGCGGGAAAAAGTATGTTGACTGTTTTCTAGATTCACGGAAAATTTCTCACAGTCTAGTACTTCACTGCCGTTAAAGGATTTACACATAAGAGAATAACGCATAGCGGGTTCCTTTCTATTATCGCTTATTAAATAGAAATCCGGTGTAAGATATTGCAATACACCGGATTTCATAAAGGAGTGCGAGATTATTTGGTTGTTCTCCAGGCGTCATATTGAGCCTGCTTTTCTTTGATGATGTCGTCCACACCTGCAGCTTTCAGGCGCTTGAGGAATTCTGGCAATACTTTAGCAGGGTCAACTGAACCGGAGCTTAGTGCCGGAATCATTTCGGTGGTAACAGCAGAGCAGTTTGCAAGCTGAGTTTTTACAGGTGTCGAATCGAAGACGAAGCCCGTTACTGGTGAAATTTCTGCTGTTTTGTCAGCTTCATAGATGATTTTTTGAGTCTCTCTTTGAATATCACCATCTTTGTTCTTGTCATAGTTAGTACGGTTGAAGTTAGGGCTGTAAGATTGACCAATTTGCCATTCGTTAAAGTTGAAATTGTATTTGCCTTCAACCATAGTAAACTTGCCATTTTCGTCGTAATTGTAGTCAACGCCCTCTTCACCAAGCGTAATCAGTTTGTACAGATCATCGTTGGTGTTGAGCAGTTCAACTAACTGTAAAGCTTTTTCAATATGTTTGGATTCGGAATTGATTGCAATAGCAGCAGTAGAAGCTGCGCCCGCAGGAATCATCGTGCGAGAGGTAGAAACGGTAACTGCAGGAGCATTACCTGCGCTTTTAGTCATAGACATATTGCTGGCATCAGGATTACCAGGATATTCAATGCCGTCAGGCCAGCTGCCAGTTTTCTCAGCGACAAATTTAGCTGCTTTACGATCAGGAGAAGTATCTTTTACTGTTGCGCCATCCTTGCGAACATAACCTTTGAGGAACCAGTCACGCATAATTTCAGTGTACTTCGCAAAATCTTCCGTCTCACACTGGTTGATGACTTTGTCTTGATTGTCAAGGTTAATCCAGCCAGGGATGCTAGTATCACCCACGGCTTCCATGTTCCATAACAGCGGATTGCTGGCAAACAAGCTTTCAATGGAACTGGTCTCAAACCCGATCATTTCTCGGTGTTTTGCCAGAGCATCGCCAAGGAAAGGCCCTATCTTATCAAGTGTATCAATTGCAGTCTTGTCTTTCACGGCTTTCCAGTCAAAACCGGTTTCATCTACAAGATCAGAACGGAATTTAAAGCCATCTCGTTTGGCAGTGCCCCACTGTTGATAGTTCACGAGTCCATAGATCTTGCCATTTACTTTAACGCCTTCCCACAGTCCTTCAGGGATACGGGAATAAGTTTCAGGCGCATATTTAGGGAGGAGGTCAGTCAGATCAGCATAAGCACCTTTGGTTGCGTTTTCAAAGAAGTTAATGCCACCCCAGTTTGCAGTGAAGCTGAGATCCCAATCGTCGCCGGAATTGATCATCAGATTCATTTTC
>DJUJ01000159.1:38690-40365 GCA_002438345.1 Paenibacillus sp. UBA6285 | reverse complement strand
TCTTTGCCAATGATTTCGTTCGCTTTCTTCATGACGCGGTCAAAGTCATTGACAGGGCTGTTCATCATGTAGAATTTGAGCTCAACCAGCTTTTCATCAGCTGGAGCAGAAGCCGAAGCAGAATCCGGAGCAGAATCGTCGGTAGAGCCTGCTTCTTTCTGCCCGCAGCCGGTCAGCATCATGGTAAACACCATCGTTACAGACAACAGAATTGCGGAAAATCTTTTCATTGTAGTTCCCCCTGATTTTTATTTAATTTCCCGGTGGTTTACCGGTAAAATTACTCTTTTACAGCGCCTATTGTCAAGCCTTTTTCAAAGTACTTTTGCAGTAAAGGATACAGCAAAATAATAGGGCCGATGGCGAGTACGCAAGTTGCCATGCGCGCGCCTTCACTAGGCAGCATTCCAATAGCAGCCTCCATTGACTGTGAAGCTTGTGCGTTCGACTGCAAATATCCAATGTTGTTCATCAAAGATTGCAGCAGATATTGTAGGGGGCGTAGATTTTGTGATTCAATATACAATGATGCGGTCATCCAGTCATTCCAGTAGGCAATGGCTACAAACAAACCGATGGTTGCAAGCGACGGTTTGGAAAGCGGTAATGCAATCCGGAAAAAAGTACGGATTTCACCCGAGCCATCGATACGCGCTGATTCGATTAATGAATCTGGAATCGTACGGAAGAAATTTTTCATAATCAGTATGTTAACCGTCGACACCAGATAGACGATAATCAGCACCCAGATGGTGTCCTTCAAATGCAGGATGCGCGTCAGCAAAATGTACTGCGGAACAAGACCGCCGTTGAACAGAACCGGAAGATACACAAAGAAAGTGAGCGCTTTGCGATGAGTCACTTCGGGACGTGTCAGTGAATACGACAGCATGGAAGTAATCAGCAGATGTAATAGTGTGCCGACAACCGTCACAAAAATCGTAACGGCATATGCATTTAGAATAGAGCCTGCTCCACTGAATACATACTGGTAAGCTGCTGTGCTGAACTCTTTGGGCCAGAAGCGATATCCGTCAAGCATCAACGATCGCTCGTCCGTAAACGATATGGATACAACCAAAAGCAGCGGAAGGATACAGGCTAGGCTCATGGCAATAAACGTAAGATGAATCACTAATTTTGAAAAATGTAGTTTTCTCAGAAGCATGTATTTTCCTCCCAATTAGAAACGGATTTAAGTCTTTTTTCAAAGACAGTATTCCGTTTCTGCAGATCGATCAGAAAGTGCAAATTTCATCCTTTCGGATCGATTAAAATAGTGCGCTATCGGGATCCTTCTTTTTAATGATGTAATTCGAGATCAACACAAGGAAGAAACCAACTACCGCTTGATATAAACCAATTGCCGACGCCATGCCGTAGTCATTGACCTTTTTCAGCGAGCGGAATACAAGTGTGTCGATAACGTCTGTTGCTGAGTAAAGAGCACCCGCATCATTTGGAAGCGTGTAGAATCCATTCCAGTCACCCAGACCGCCATTGAACAATTTCCCAACCCATAGCAGTGAAAGAACAATGATGGTTGGTTGTAAAAGCGGCAATGTAATATGTTTAATACGTTGCCACTTCGAAGCACCGTCCAGTTGCGCAGCTTCATAGTAGTCGGTGTTAATCCCGGCAATCGCCGCTACATACAGCACCGAATAGTAACCGA
>DJUJ01000159.1:29420-38679 GCA_002438345.1 Paenibacillus sp. UBA6285 | reverse complement strand
AAAATGTATCGCCAGTAGGACGGCTCACTGTACCAGTAAATGGTCTCTCCACCGTTTTCGCTAATCATGCTATTGACAATACCACGGTCAACACTTAGTAGGCTGAAGAGAATGAACTGGATGACAATCCATGAGAGGAAGGTCGGCAGCAATATCGATCCCTTATAGGTAGCAGATACAAATTTGTGTTTTACTTCATTTAATAGAATAGCCAGTGCCAATGCGCAAAGCGTAACGGCAACTGCTTGTATTACATTGTAAAAAAGTGTATTGAAGGTAACGCTTCTCGCTGCGTCGGATTTAAAGAAAAACTCAAAGTTTTTGAATAGCGGGTCCATCCATGGACTTCCGAGAATACCATCGCGTGCATTGTAATCTTTGAAGGCAATGATAACGCCGACCATCGGGATGTAAAATAAGATCGCAACAAAAATTAATCCGGGTGCCATCATTAAATAGAAAGGCGTCTGACGTCGCGCGCTGCGCAATGTTCTGCGAGGCTTACCCGTGCGATTCGGAATTGCATTTGTAATCGTCTTCATTGTTTCACCCCCTTTCTCTGCATTGTTTGTACGTCTGCTATTACTGTAGCTAAGAGGGGGGTGGTGTTCAACAAACAAATATGTTGTTCTTTTTGTTTTTCAACACTGGGCATCTCTAAAAAATAGCGATTTCTACAAAGTGTAATAAATCGTTGAGGTATTATTTATTTATAACTATAATTAAGATCAATATATACTAGGAAGCTGTCACTAGGAGGTCGTAATGAAGCTCTCAAATAAAACCAAAAAAGGTAGTACGAGCTTTCTACGTAAATCTTTTTTCTCTTTTTTGATTATCTCGTTCATCATCACTGTTTTACTTACCACTTTTTTGTCATTTACTTATTTACGCACTACGATTTCATTAATTAACGGCTTTAACGAAAAACTGATTGCTCAATCCAATTACAGTATCACCTATCTCGACGAGACCGCCAAAAAATTTGGAAATGCTCTTTACACCGACAAAGATATCATTTCCTATTTAAACATGGAAGAGAATGATGTGCGTGTTGCAATTGCAGCAAGCAGGGTAATTGACAAACACTTTCTGACTCTGAAAGATATCGACAGTGTGTATCTTTACAATGCGGGATTGGATTTGTTTTATTCCTCACGGAGCGGTGAACGTCAATCAACATCTGCATTTTCTGATCAGGTGATTGCAAAGTTGTTAACTGACAAAAATTTTGTGGCCGATTATCATGGTCGTCCCATTGTGGCATCTGTTGATGAAGCAACACAATCGGCAAATGTGTGTTCATATATATTATTTGAACCAGGGAGCACGGAATCTGGCCTAAAAAATGCTATCGTTGTCAACATTCGAACAAAAGCGCTTACGAACTCTATCCAAGCGATTAACAGTAGTGATTCAGTTCCTGAAACATCTTTTTTTGTGGTTGACTCGGGCGGTTCTATTTTAAGCATGGCCCTCTCACCGGATTTTGCTCATGACATGAGTGAAGTGCGGACATTAGGCCGGAAAGCGCAGGAACTGGACGGCAATATGAATCAGGTGCAAAAAATTGACGGAATCAGTTATCTTGTTTCGAGCAGTAAAAGTAATGCAAACAACTGGTACATCATGGGCATTACACCCTTCAAAAAAATTTACAAGGATGTAATCACCGCATCATTCGTGTCGGCGGGGATCGTAGCAGCTGTGTTTATTTTTTGCGCGGTCATTTGCCTGTTCTTGGCACGCAGACTGAACAATCCTATTCAAGCCATTACGAAAATCATAAATGGGGAAGCTCCTGAAAAAAGCAATCCACTCGTGTCTGACACGGAAGAATTTCAAGTTATTCTATCGGTATTTGAATCGATGAAGGAGCAAAATTTGCGGCTTGATAAACTCATGCGCGAAACCGGCTATGCTGCCAAACAAGATTTACTAAATTCCCTGTTAAGTGAAAGTTCAACGTATTCGATGAATACCATTCTGGACAAGCTTCATGATCTGGACTTGGATTATATCGCCTCCAACCAGCTGTGTATGTGTCTATTCAAAATAGATAATTACAGTGTATTTAGGTCAGAAAATAGTCAAGAAGAGCGTTGGGCATTGCGTTATGCCATTGTGAATATTGCAGCAGAAATAGCGGAGGAAATTCCGTGTGAAATATTCAGTTGTGATTCTGATAAATTCGTAGTGTTAGTTGATTGTGCAGAAGTAACGCAATTTAAGTTAGTGCAGGAAAAAATAGAGCGATATTTACGCGAAGTACAAAGTAAAACGCAACAATTTATTCGTATATCTTTATCTATGACGTACAGCACCTTGTTTAAGGGAATGGAACATTTGCCTAGCATGTATAACAGTATGAAGGGTTCGATTCAACTCAAGATTCGTTATGGACATGGATGCATTATTTCTCCTTATATGATGGATGAAATCAATATGGATGATTTCCATGTACCTGTGAAGAAGGAAGAACAGCTGATCGAAAAAGTACTTGAAGGAGATATTGAAGGTGTTTTTGTCGTATATCAATCTATCAAAAAGCAGTTATATAATTGTTCTTACAATGAAATCATATCATGCATTATACATTTGATTTATTGTCTTTATTCCGGTGTACTTAGCAAGATGCCTGCCATAAAGGATAATCAAGATCTATTTCTGCAGGAGTTGTTGCACAATCTGCAAGATGCAGAAGTGAGCACGGATATCGATGATGTAATGAATACCTTTTTGACAAAGCTCTGCAGTAAGGTAATGATGTTAAAAAACTCGTCAAACAATAACGATTATTTAATTCAGCGCATTATCGGAATTGTAGAACAGGAATATTCCGATACTGGCTTATGTTTAAGTTCAATTGCTGAAAAGTTGCGTATGTCTCCGAATTATGTAGGTCGATTGTTTAAAACGTCATACGGGCAGTCGATTGCACAATACATCTTTGATTTGCGAATGAAAAAGCTTGATGATTATATGCGAAGCACCAATCTGACCTTGTCGGTGATTATAGAGAAGATTGGCCTTGAAAGGAACAATTATTTTTATACTCGATTCAAGAAGCATTTTGGCATGTCTCTCAGCGAATACAGGCTGCATCTGGGACACGATGTTGATGATGATGATTGAATTCAGGCTTGTATAGCATAATTAAATTTTTGATTAACGGCCCTTATCTCTTTCGTTGGAGACGCGGGCTTTTTTGTTACAATTATTCGTTTTGAAAAAGCAGAAAAACATAATAAAGTACTATTTTTGAGATTGATGGTTTGAAATCTCGCTGACTACAATACAAGTAACTTACTATATGTTTTATTAAATTATTTACATCCTA
The DNA here is from genome assembly GCA_002438345.1 of Paenibacillus sp. UBA6285. Classification (GTDB taxonomy): domain Bacteria; phylum Bacillota; class Bacilli; order Paenibacillales; family Paenibacillaceae; genus Paenibacillus_AQ. Next base: position 35,339 of record DJUJ01000159.1, on the reverse strand, counting down.
TTTAAGGAGTGATTACGTATGTCAGGAATAGAATATCATGTTTCATTGGTGGGTAACGATTCGTGGGAAGGTACACGATCAGCTCCATTAAGAACCATTTCAGCGGCAGCTGAAATGGCGCTGCCGGGGGATGTAATCACTGTACATGAGGGCACCTATCGGGAGAGAATCAATCCTCCGTGTGGAGGAGAATCGGATGATAATAGAATTGTATATCAAGCCGCAGTTGGTGAAAAGGTTGAAATAAAGGGCTCCGAAATTATTACTAATTGGGAAAAGGTGCAAGGGGATGTGTGGAAGGTAATCCTACCTAATTCTTTCTTTAAGGGATTTAATCCATACGCTAACCTTATTCAAGGGGATTGGTTTACTCCGAAGGGGCGGGATCACCATACTGGAGCGATTTATTTAAACGGGAATTGGCTGGTAGAAGCAGCGGAATTCAATGATGTCATCCATCATGAAGGAAACACAATGCTCTGGTTCGCAACAGTTGACGAGCAGAACACGATGATCTGGGCTAATTTTGGCAACTCCAACCCGAATGAGGAATTAGTTGAGATTAATGTAAGACAATCCGTGTTCTATCCGAAGCAGTCAGGCATTAACTATATAACCGTCAGAGGATTTACGATGCGTCATGCGGCAACGCCTTGGGCTCCACCGACTGCCGAACAGGTTGCATTGATAGGAACTAACTGGAGCAAAGGGTGGATTATTGAGAATAATGTCATCAGTCATTCGAGATGCACGGGGATTTCCCTCGGCAAATATGGTGACGAGTGGGATAATGCTGAGACAACCACCGAAGCTTATCACAGAACAATTGATCGCGCATTGGGGAATGGTTGGAACAAAGAACAAATCGGCCATCATATCGTTAGAGGCAATACCATTTCTCACTGTGAGATGGCTGGTATTGCCGGCAGTTTGGGGGCTTGCTTCAGCGTCATAACTGAAAATATAATTCATGATATTCATGTACNNAGGAGAGGAGATGGCCGCCATTAAGTTTCACGGCGCCATTGATACTTTGGTAAGTAACAACCGTATCTATCGTTCGGTGATTGGGCTTTGGTTTGACTGGATGACTCAGGGAACACGTGTATCGAGGAACCTGCTATATGACAATTATACAAGTGATCTGTTCGTTGAAGTCAATCACGGTCCGTTTATGGTGGATCATAACCTTTGTCTCTCTACAGATTCCAAGGATATGTTGCTGAACGTTTCTCAAGGTGGAGCCTACGTTCATAATCTGTTTATGGGAGCAGTTTCAATATTGCCCGACTTAGGCCGCTCTACGCCATATCTTCGAGCGCATTCTACTGAAATTGCAGGACATCATACGCTTGAATGCGGAGATGACCGCCTATATAACAATTTAGTTATTGCTCAGAAGGATCAGAATGGGTTAAGTAAGTATGATTCTGCGGCTTTTCCGGTATTTATGGATGGGAACGTGTTTCTTAATGGAGCAAAACCTTGTATACACGAGACGGCGCCACTTGAAGCAGACTGGTTTGATCCAAGTATCAAGTTTGTAATCGAAGAAGATTCTGTTTATTTACATCTGACATGTCAGATGGATTGGAAAAATCAAAAGAGCCGCAAATTAGTAACGACAGAGCTCCTTGATCAAACCCAGATATCGAAGTTGCCTTATGAGGATACTGACGGCAAGCAGTTTAGGTTGGATACTGATTATTTAGGGGTTGCAAGAGATGAAAGTAATCCTTACCCTGGTCCTTTCGAAATGATTGGAGAGGGTCGGATGGTTATAAAAGTTTGGCCTCATGCATAAATCATAATTTTAAGCTAAGTAGGATCCAAAACACGGAGCACAATCATATGACAGAAATCAAAATCGATTTTAAAGGTTTAGAAGATTATGAAGGTAAGCTTTATAAGCCAGTGTGGAAAAAATTGATAACTGCTGGACGTGCACATGAGGGGCTTAGAGCTGAGTGGAGACAGCAACTCACAGAACTTCAGGAGGATATTGGATTTGAATATATCCATTTTCATAGTATTTTTCATGACGATATGATGGTTTATAACCAAAAAGAAAACGGAGATGAATGGTATAACTGGACATATGTAGATTCAGTAAAACTTATATGACACCAACCGGCACAATAGGTTTTATTGATGGACAAAGTTCATAAACAGCCTCTTTTTCTTATAGAGAGGCTGTTTATGGTTGAAGTATATCCTATCAGAAACAAGGTACTGAAATAGAGACTTGGTTAACAAGCGGAATGCCAAACTTGATAGGAGAGAACATTGGTGTTGAAGTATTTGCTTTTATAAAAAGCAACTAAGATCGCTAGCTTACTGAACCCCTAGTGTGAAAATGTGATAAATTTCCAAACAGCCCCTTTTCCTAATGGAAACGGGGCTGTTTACATTTTAACCTGTGTAGATTAACCTGTTGAGATTTCTACAAAAGAGACTTTTTAGAGGAATTATTAAAAACATGAGTTACAGCACAAAGTTAAAGTTGTAGAAAAAGCAAAAAACATCAAATAGTTCAGTTTTTGAGATTGCTGATTTGAGATCAGCACGGCTACAATGCAAGTAACTCAGGATAAAGTTCATAAAGGAAGGGATAGGAACCATGAACAAAACAAAGACAGGATATATCATCCCCCATACACATTGGGATCGAGAATGGCGTTACCCTATATGGGAAAATAGATTGTACCTTGTAAAGCTAATGGACGAATTAATTGAGACCTTAGAAAATAACCCGGATTACAAAACATTTCTTCTAGACGGACAGGTTATTCCTATTTTGGACTACGTACAGGTAAGACCAGAAAACAGAGATAAGCTTGTCAAATTGATTAAGGATGGAAGAATAGATGTAGGGCCATGGTATACCTTGCCAGACCTTTACCCCATTAGCGGGGAATCCATCGTACGTAACCTTCTAAAGGGAAGAAGAGAGGCAGAAAAACTAGGGAATTGTTTGGATATCGGCTATGAGTCCTTCGGATGGGGACAGCCGTCACAGCTTCCGCAGATCTATAAGGAATTTGGAATAGATACGGTTATCGTATCCAAGAATGTAGACAAAAAACGAGCTCCACACTGTGAGTTCAAGTGGACAGGCAAGGATGGTACAAGCGTCTATGCAACAAGATTAGGTGAAGATGCAAGAGCTAACTTTTTTATGAATGCCTATATTCATATTATGAACGGTGTAGCTTACAAGTCGGATGACTACAATTTTGACATGGGGAATTATGGTCAAGTCTATCATCAGGCGGATAGCGAGAACTATATACAAGACTATTTCAAGATTGAGGATACAGAAAAAATACACCCAGAGGTTATAAAAGAAGCGGTTACTAAGGCATGGAATAGTATGAAGGACACACTTATACCAGATTACAGAGCAATGATGGATGGTACGGATTCCACAACGGCTCAACCTCAATTAATGAATCTGATACAGGCAATCAATGAACAATTTGACGACATCGAGTTTAAAAGCTCCACATTAGGAGAATATGTGAAGATTCTCAAGGAAAAGCTCAGCTTGGATGAGTTGATTGAGATCCACGGTGAAATGAGAGACGGACCAACAACCTCGTTGTCTGGGAATGCTCTAATGACAAGACCACATATCAAAACACTGAATAAAAAGGTTCAAAACAGCATGTTTAATCAGGCGGAGCCTTTATCTGTAGCCAATATGATGGCAGGTGGCAAGTATGATGAGTCATTCTTGCAATTAGCTTTAGATTACATGTTATTATCCCATGCGCATGACTCCATAAATGGAGTAACCCAAGATAAAACGGTAGACGATGTACTCTATCGATTAAACCAAGCTTTGGAAATATCAAATGCGATATCCAATAAAAGCTGTCAGGATCTGATCAGACATATTGATCTGTCACAATATAATCGCGAGGATATATTACTCGTGGTGTTCAATCCATATGCAAAGCCAAGAAATGAAATGGTAAAGGCCTATATTGATACCCCGCAAGTTCAAAATATATGGGAGTTTGACATTGTGGACTGTGATGGAAATGTATGTGAGTTGCAGCATATATCCAGAACAGAGGTAACATCCCCAGTGGTACGACTTCAGACAAGGCCGTTCCCTTATTACTCCGACCGTCATTGTGTAGTATTTAATACGGGAGAAATACCAGCAGGCGGCTATAAGGTATATAGATTGTGCAATAAAGTAGAGTTTAGTAGAAAAACAGAATTTTGGGCAAAGACTAGAACAACGGATGGGAAAGAAATAGCTACATCTTCTACATGTATGCAAAATGAATTTATCAAGGTTGAAGTGAATCCGAACGGAACCATTTCCATTCTGGATAAAGAAAATGGAAACTGCTTCGATAATCTCAATTACTTTGAAAGTACGGGAGATGTAGGCGATTATTGGATGTACTATCCTCCATATCATAATCAGACGTATAACAGCAAAGGCTGTAATGCCAGCATTTTCTTAATGGAGAACGGCAATCTTGCAGCTACTATTGGGGTTAAGCTTACCATGGAGTTACCTAAATATGCCTATCGTCCGGATAACTATGTAAGAGGCAAGAGTGAGCGTTCTGAACAAACAGAGCATTTGACCATAACGACTTATTATACATTAAAGAAAGACACCAAAAATGTAGAAGTTAAGGTTGAGATCGATAATAACTGTAAAGACCATCGTATGAGTGTTCTGTTTGATACAGGAATCCGAGCGAGATCTGTTGATGCGCAAGGGCATTTTACAGTAGACAACAGAGATGTTACACCGCTTAAGGATGACAGAGGTCACTATTATAATGAATTACTAACCCAACCATTGCAGAACTTTGTGAGTATAGCAGATGATCATAAGGGCTTTGGAATTGTTACCGATTGCTTAGGAGAATACAGTGTATCGCCGGATTGTGAACATAAAGATGGTGGAGATGGAACGCTGTCCATGACTCTGTTTAGAGCTGTAAAAAATATTATCTGTACTGAATGGAGAAGTGCAGGGGTATTCCCAAATCAAGAGGGTGGACAATTGCAACAAAAGCTGGTGTACAACTATGCGATTTGCCCTATGAACTCAAGTTGGGAAAATAGTGATCTAAGTGAAATGGCGGATTGCTTCAATATTCCATTAAAGCCTGTTCAGACATGTGTTCCAGCGATGCTAGTCGAGAAATCAGAAGGAATCCTGCCGCCTAAACATAGCTTCTATCAAGTAACAGGTAAGTTAAGCGTATCCTGTATCAAAAAGGCTGAGGATAGCAACAGCATCATTGTACGTTTATTTAACCCATATCCTACTGAGCAAAGTGGAAGTATTATTTTTGGATGTGATGTACAAAACGTGTGCATGACGAATCTGAATGAGGAAGAAATGGCCGCTTCAAGTTTAAATATTATTGATAACTCTGTAGAACTTAATATCAAGCCTAATAAGATCGTAACTCTGAAGTTAGATCTAGCGTAAAGTTTAAAATCTGATAGATAGAAAGGAAATTACAATGCTGCATCAATATAATATGAAAGATGAATTAATTGGGTTTATCAATCTTGAAACTGGCGGAGATGGACTATTTCAACTTGGAAAAGACGGAGTTAAAGAAATTTTAACTCCTCTTGACAAAAAAGTAGAATTTATTTTATTTGAAGATAAAACCTTATGTTATGTAAAATCTGCAATGGGCTATCCAGCCATATATCCGGTATATAAACCGAAGTATGAAGGAAATGCAAAAGCTATACTGATGGACTTAGACGGTACAAGTGTGCATAGTGAAAGTTTTTGGATGTGGATTATAGAGCAGACTGTATCGAGACTTACCAAAAATGCTAAATTTACATTAGAGGCTAGTGATGAACCGCATGTTTCGGGGCATTCGGTATCCGAGCATTTGCAATACTGTATAGACAAAT
>DJUJ01000159.1:11004-29405 GCA_002438345.1 Paenibacillus sp. UBA6285 | reverse complement strand
CAAGAAAACACTACTTTGCAATTACAGAATATGAAATGAATGAGATACTGCATGGCAGGGGAAAGACAGATGCATTCACACCTGCTCCTGGACTTAAAGATTTCTTATATGAGTTGAAAGCCAAAAACATCAAAATAGGTTTAGTCACTTCAGGCCTATATAATAAGGCGATGCCTGAGATCATATCTGCCTTCAAAACGCTGGGAATGGGAGAACCGCTAGATTTTTATGATGCGATCATTACAGCAGGGCAAGCATTGGTAAAAGGGCAAGTAGGAACGATGGGAGAGCTCGCCCCAAAACCTCATCCATGGCTGTATTCTGAAACTGCAAGAGTTGGACTTGGTCTAACTGAAGAAGACAAGGGACATGTATTGGGATTTGAAGATTCATCAGCCGGGGTTGTATCGATCAGGCTGGCTGGTTTTTCAGCTATTGGAATCAATGGAGGAAACATCAGAAAGAGTGGAGTGCAGTCCTTATGCTTAAAAGAATATGATAATCTTTGTGATGCACTGCCGTTAATTTTATCCTAAATATACCTTAGTTAGTAAGCGTTGAGCCGAGCGAAATCCAGGTATCCACTCCTGATTTTCGTTCGGCTTTTTCTTTCCCATCGGATTCAGATTTAACCTAGTTAACTATCGTTTTTCATTGAAATCTTATATTGAGAGAGGGGCACTCCGAAATACTTCTTGAACAATGTATAAAAATAGTTCAAATCTTCCCAACCGCATTCCTCCAAAATCTCTTTGGTCGTTAGATTGTTTTTGTTCAGCAATTCTTTTACCCGAGTCATTCGTACGTCCGTAATATATTCAGCAACCGATTTACCTGTTGCTTCTTTGAATAATCTTCCCAAATATACCTTGGACATTTGAAGTTCATCGGCAATAATGTTTAGGCTTAGATTCTTATCCTGATATTGTTCTTCGATCATTTTCTTGATGCGACTGGTGATGTTATTGCGTTTGTTGTACTTCATGACATCTATAGTCGAGCTGATTTCAGCAAATAAAGATTCAAAGGTCTGGTTGATTTCTTCGATAATCTCAAAAGAGTCTATTTCGGAGTAAAACGTACGAAATACACCAGATATACGGGGATTGTTGTTGTCTGCAACGGAGTGGAAGGAACTGCTGATCATAAACATAAGATGCATAAATGAGGAGAGCATCGTTTCATAAGGTGTACTTTTCAAGCTTTCAACAATCTCGTAATAGTATCTCGTTGCTTTCTCAATATGTCCAAGCTTTAACGAATCCAGAAGCAGTCTAGCCTTTACTTCAGGGAAAGACAGCGGACTTCCACTGATGCCTGCTCGGTAGGCGGGGGTAATGATGCTGCCATGTCCGGCTGTCAGACGGTATAAAGAAAGGGTAAGCGTGTCAGAATACGTCTCGCTTAAAAGATCACGGGATTCGATTGGCTCACTGATCGTAACGGAAAGAGAGAAATGCAAATATTCACACACGGAATGCTGTATACTTTGCACCATCGCTATGATGCCTTGTTCTTGTTCATTATCCGATCCTGAACATTGTAAGAGTAACACGAGTTTATCTGTATCCATATCAATGACATCACTTGTGCATTTTGCTGAAGCAATCGCTTGAATAATGTTAGCGATTCCATATTTCAGCAGGTTACGTTCTCTCTCATTATAACGGTCCAGGAATAATGGATAGTGGTCAATTCGGAATACAATCATCCGAAGTGGAGCGCTCAAATCTATGTTGATGCCGAGTTCCGCTTTTTGGGATTTTAACTCCTTGTGGATGACATCCTTAATGCCTAAGATTAATTCTTTTAACCAGTTGTTTTTTAGGGATTGACGTTGATCACGCTGCCTACGCTCCAATTCATCATTCTTAAGACGAACGTTCTCTATAAGTCTTCTGAACGGAGAATATAAAGATCTCGACATGATATATGAAAATAATAACCCTAATAGCAGTACGATCAAACTTGTGAATATGGTCGACGATTTGACGGCATTTAATGGTGACATGAAGGATTTGTATGAAGTTCGGCTTATAAATTTCCACTTTGGTGTTTCTGAGGACACGTAAGTAATATTGTAGGATTGTCCATCGATATTCGATTTAAAACTGCCTGATGCCTGTTCTGAAGCTAAAACGGTCCGGACATACTCCTCATCCCGAATATTCCGTAGGAACATATTTTCCGAAGCGTGATTTATCACCGTTCCGCTTGCGTCGATCACGACAATATCGTTTCCGGTAACGGAGGTTTTGATATTTAAGGAAGCGATGAGTTCCCGTAGAACATTAGCTTTAATGTTAACAACAACCGCTTCACGCGGTTTTTTTTCAAAACTTGTTTTGTAAGGAAGCACATACGTGTAAACGTTTCCAACTCTGGTTAACGAATTAGGGCTTGGAATTTTACGAGCGATCGGTGTTGTGGTTGAAGATTGGGTATCCCAATTCCGCAGTAAGTTTACTGCATCTTGATCGTAAAATTGTTTGAGCGAATAGTAACCACCGTTTTCTGTGGAGGTAATCCGATCTAAAGGTATAGAAATCGTGTATACCGAATGAACGTAATCCGTCGTAACGACAAGCTGGTCCAAATTTCGTAGAGCATTATCGAGTAGCATCTTGTCGCCGTTCGGATTATACAAAAGATTGGAAACGTGAGGTCCGACAATGGCCGAAGACATGAATTTTTGAGCAAGGCTATCCATGTAATTCATACTGTAGCTAATTTGATACAGTATGGAAGTGTCTTTTCGGCTCTCGTTAGCCAACGAGGCTCTTACGTAATTGTAATACAAGAGGGCTGACAACCCTAGAATGAGCAGCGTAACGGTTGCAGTAAAAGTTAGCAGCATTTTGATGTACAAGTTTGTTTGTTTAAAGCTTTTTATAGGCACACCCATAGTATATTCACTCCCCTCCTTGGTGCTGCCTTCATTATATTTCGACGTTCCCTCTCACTTACCTTCCTGAAATAAGTATATTGAACCATATCTGTTTAAATATCAAAAATTTAATGAAATGTATATTTTTTAATAAAACGATGTCCACAAGGAATTAAAGAAAACGATGTTTTTTTCGGTTTGAAGCAAATGAGTAAACGGCTATGATGAGGTTGCTCGAGTGACTCTAGAAAGAAGGAGAAGGTTTATGAACAATAATATGCCAGCTACAACTGTCGTAAAGGGAAAGCTTAAACAGCCTCAACACCGGTTTCGGTTCACTTTTTTTAAAGAGATAGTAAAACGCTGGCCATTTTATGTCATGGTTTTGCCAGGACTGCTTTTTATTCTCATATTCAATTACTTACCGATGTTCGGGGTGATTATTGCTTTCAAGGACTATAATCCTGTAGCGGGAATACTGGCAAGTGAATGGATCGGATTTAAAAACTTTGAATTTTTCTTCGAATCTGATCTTGCTTGGAGAGTTACCTTTAATACGATCTTTTACAACTTGGTCATTCTAGGATTGGTTACGAGCATTTCTATTGTGTTTTCCATCCTCTTGCAGGAAACAGGAAGTAAGCTTCGTACGGGATTGTACAAAAGTATTATGCTCATGCCGTTTTTTCTATCATGGGTGGTAGGAGAGTATATTGTTTATACCTTACTGAATACGGATCAGGGGCTAGTGAATGGAATTCGTGAATCACTAGGACTTGAAGCCATTCAGTGGTATGGAGAACCTTCATACTGGCGATTTATTATGCCGCTAGCCTACCTTCTTAAGCAAGTGGGATATACTTCAGTGATTTATGTTGCGGCAATAACAGGGATTTCACCTGAATACTATGAAGCGGCCGAAATAGATGGCGCTAGCAAGTGGCAGAAAGCATGGTATGTGACTATTCCGCTCTTGATGCCTGTAGTGATTATTCTGACGCTTCTGTCGCTGGGGAGAATTTTCAACGGCGGGCTTGGTGACTGGAGTGCGTTCTACACGTTGCCACGGGAATCGGGGATATTATTCTCGACGACGGACGTCATCGATACGTATGTGTTTAGAGCATTACGAACCGTGAATGATATCGGGATGTCCTCAGCGGTAGGCTTATACCAGGCTGTTGTAGGATTGATCCTTGTCCTTATCTGTAATTATTTGGTGAAAAAATATGATCCCGAGAGCGCAATGTTCTAGACTGCTGATGAAGGAGCGTGTTGATATGGAAGGGTCTCTGTCTCTAGTAAAAAGAAGGGGAACATTCACGAAGCTTGTAGTCAATATAATTTTCATTATTTACAGTTTAATGTGCCTCATTCCGATATGGATGGTGCTGTCCGTTTCTTTAACTCATGAGAAATCGATTATCACAGAGGGATATCACCTTTTCCCAAAAGACTTTAGTCTCGCGGGTTATTGGTATGCATTCTCCGGCTCTACATCCATCCTGAATGCATACAAGATAACCATCCTTGTAACGGTCGTTGGTACGATTCTTCATTTGCTTATCACCTCCATGTTGTCGTATGCCATTTCAAGACCAGAGGTGAGGTACAGAAATCAGATCGCCTTTTTGGTATTCTTTACGATTTTGTTTAATGGGGGATTAGCGCCATATTACATATTGATCACGAAATATCTCCATTTGAAGGATACATTGTTTGTCTTGATCGTCGTATTGCTACTGTCCCCAGTGCATGTAATGATCATGCGCAACTTCTTCAAGGCACTGCCAGACTCCATTACGGAAGCGGCGAGAATCGACGGTTCAGGGGAGTTCAACACTTTTTTTCGGATTGTACTACCGCTGTCTACTCCAGTTCTTGCAACGATCGGACTCTTTATCGCCATCGCCTATTGGAATGACTGGTTTACCAGTGCGCTCTTCATCGAGAATAACAAACTTTATTCTCTCCAATATTTGCTCCAGTCCTTATTAACGAATATTCAGTATTTGCTTAGTAATGACAGTGCATCCAGATCTATTGAAAAGGCCGTGGGTATCCTTCCTGGAGAAAGCGCCAGAATGGCTGCCTGTATCCTTTCGATTGGACCCATTATTGTAATGTATCCGGTTCTGCAGCGGTATTTTGTAAAGGGTCTTACACTTGGAGCTGTGAAAGCTTAGAACCCAAAAACATAAATTTCATGAAAAGTATCCTTTTTAAAGAGTTTAATGGTTTCTTAATTGAAGGAAAATATACTTTTTTCGGTAGGCAACTATTCTTCCGGGCAGTAATGTGAAAATAGCAATGAGAACTACTATAGCTTTTACCATGATGGAGGTGATGCTTACCAGGAACATGCCATAAGGCGGCAAGGTGGCGTTGAAATATACCTCTTAGGATCTTCTTCATAACTTCCTTACAAATGTTCAACTTACAGCTCAGGCAAACGGATAGGTCATACAAATCCTTGTTGAAGAGAATAAAGGAGGTCAATATGTTTAAATTGAAAAAACTTTTAACTACTTCAATCTTATTCATGTTCATTGTGGTTCTAACGCTTAGCGGATGTGGATCGAAAGNNATAAATCCACGAATAAACCCACGAATGAACCGGCGAAGCAAGAAGAGCCTGTAGAATTATCATTTTACATCGCAAACTCTCCGGTGAAAGATATGGATCGAATTATGGAGGCTGCAAATAAGATTATTAAGGAAAAGATCAATGCTACGTTAAAGCTTGTCGTTACCGATTGGAGCGCGTATCCGCAAAAATTAAATCTGATGATATCGTCCGGAGAATCGTTTGACCTTGCCTTTACCGGCAGCTTCGGAGAATTGAACTACTTCCAGAATGCCTCCAAAGGAGCCTATAAAGATATCACTGAGCTGCTGGATCAGTACGCGCCGGTGACAAAATCAAGAGTACCCGACAGTATTTGGAATGGAGTTAAAGTAAACGGAAAAATTTACGGTTCCATTAACTATCAGGTATGGGGAATGGCTGGAGCAAAAGGTGTACAGTTAAGAAAAGATTTTGCCGACAAATATAATTTCGATTGGAAGTCAATGAAGAATTGGGAAGATTTAACCCGNNAAAAAGGGAGAGCCCGGCATCATTCCTTGGGAATATAGCAACCAAGCCGATAACTTTGCAGATATGCCGATCATGTATGGCATGGATGCAGTAGCCGACAATAAAATTCCCGGATGGATCAGGATTAACGATAAGGATATTAAGGTATTCAACCAGTATGAAACGGAGGAATATAAGGGTTATCTGAAGACGTTCAGAAACTGGTATGTGAATGGATACATCAAGAATGATGCCGCAACGATGAAAGATTATGTCCCGGATAGGAAAGCTAAACGGATTGCTGCATTATACGCCAACCCGTATCCTGACCTGGTTGATATGCCTGAGTTGGAGGCTCAAAGCTTTATGTCTATGGCGCCGGTGGAGGATAAGGTATACTCTTACTCCAAAAGGTTCACCGAGCCATTCATATCTGCAAATGGTCCTTCCACCGCTCTAGTCGCGGTTGGGGCTAATTCAAAGCATCCGGAGAAGGCGGTTGAACTGATTGAACTGATAAATACCAACGATGAATTGTTCCATCTTATAGCTTTCGGCGAAGAAGGAAAGGATTACAAGAAAATAGGCGAGAAGCAAGTTGAAATGATTCCGGACATGTACAATTTTAATTATAGCGAGTGGGAAATTGGACAGTCGTACGGCAGAATGCTGTGGGATCAAAATACCAATGTAGAAACTCAGGAGAAGATGCTGGCCATCATTTACGAAGCTGATAAAACGGCTACGGTATCCCCGGTGATGGGCTTCGTTTTCGACTCGGAACCTGTGAAGACCCAAATTGCCAACGTGGACGCGACCTTGAAGGAATACCTCTACACGCTCAATTCCGGTTCAGTAGAACCTGACAAGTACTATGATGAATTTATAAACAAACTGAAAAAAGCCGGAGCTGACGACATTATTGCTGAAAAGCAGAAGCAAATTGACGAATGGAGAAAAGCGAACGGTAAATAAGAGAGCACATTATAGCCCCCTATCATGAACAATAGTCATTTGATAGGGGGTTCATTTTTTTGATTTTAAAAATCTTAAAACATAGTGAAATATACACTTTTTGGAGAATGTTAATGCAAATTATCAAAGGAAGGTATGTATCTAATTTTTCTTTGACCTTTTATGGTGGGCAATCAGGTGAGTAAGACGGTTCAGTTCGAGACGGGAACTAGCATCGATTCTTTACAGGCTTTGGTTAAATATTTTGCGAGCAACAAAGAAATCGACAATACTGGCATTGCCAATAGTTTTCAGGCCAAATTGAAGAACAACAATTTGAACAGCTTTGTACATGAAGTGCAGGCGCAAATTAGGAAGCATATTTCAAGCGAAGCGGCGGAATATTTGCGGCGAGACGCACAGTTTATTTTGGCGCAGAAGTAGCCTTATTTCTAAAAGGAGAAGGACCTTATTTATAAACGATTTAAGAATAGGAGGTTTTTTCTCATGGTATTCCATGTCAAACTGTACAACAAAGCAAGCTTTGTCATGTGTCTTTTCATGCTTTTTGCTACGGTAGTACCTGTTTTTCCGGCCACGGTTCAAGCAGCCGTTCAGACGGCATTTTATGTAGCCCCGAATGGCAGCGACTCCAATCCGGGCACACAGTCTCAGCCGTTTGCTACGCTTACGAAATCCCGCGATGTGGTTAGGGCGATTAACAGCAATATGACAGGAGATATCTATGTATACGTGGCTTCAGGTAATTATTACGTAAACAACACGATTTCCTTTGATGAAAGAGATTCGGGCACCAATGGATATAATGTTGTCTACACGAATTTGGACGGCCTCGGTACGGCGAAATTCATTGGTGGCAATAAAGTGACCTCTGCTTGGAGTCCGGTAACCCGTACAGGCGCCGATGCAGACTTGCCCGTCAGTTCCGTTGGGAACGTCTATAAAACCTATGTCGGCACAGGGATTCAGTTCAATACACTATACGTCAACGATACCAGGGCTGTCATGGCCAGAACTAGTAATTTAAATGTCGATCCTAGATTTCCTGCCTCTCAAACGGATTATATGAGATCCGCCGGCGGTGGAATCAGCACCTTAATCTATAACTCCGGCGATATTGATGCGGTATCCTTAGCCGGATTAGTGAACGCGCAAACACGCAGCGACTTAGACGCACAGGTGTATATGTGGGACGGCGGATATTGGGATTGGATGACGGATACCATCCCGATTGCTGGTATTAATACTTCTACGCGTACTGTTCAATTTAAAACCAATCCGAATAATGCTGCGGCATACCGTCCCAAATATAAGACCGGTACGAATGCAAGATACTTCTTGCAGGGCAATCTGGGGTTCTTGGATCAACCCGGTGAATACTATTTCAACAAAAAAACGGGATATTTATACTACTATCCACTAGCAGGTTCAGGAAGCATTGACAATCAGGACATCGTGATCCCTGCTGTCCAGAAAATCATTGATATCAAAGGCGCTTCCCGTACAAGCATGGTATCGCATATCACTTTTAATGGCTTGGAATTTAAAGATACGGAATTCTCGGACTACTACAGCTACGGGTGGAACTGGGGCGATGCTGGTGCAGGATTAGGTTATTATCCGCCGGCTGCGGCGGGAAGCACACAGCCGTCATACGCCGAGCAGAGCGAAAGAGTGGAGTTCCAGGTTGGTGTCATTACGTTGACCAATACGAGTAACATCACGATCAGCAATTCGCATATTAAAAATGCGGGCATGTTCGGGATCGAACTCTATCTAGCGAACCAGTATACAAATATCAATAACTCCCTGATCGAATATACCGGACATGGCGGTGTGAATATTGAAGGCGGATATCCCGGGGTAGCCGGGGACGCAAACGGGGACGGATACAGCCATCATAATACGGTTACCAATACGATGATCCATGATATTGGACAGCTGGTTGGTCAATCCGCAGGGATTACCATCAATAATTCCGGCTATAATACGTTCTCGCATCTTGAAATCTACAACTCGCCAAGAAGAGGGATTTTTGTAACAGGAGGTTGGAACCGTAATCCGAACGTNNGCGATAAGAACTACAATCCGATGACTGATTTGTATTCGCATCATAACACGTTTGATTATGTTTATCTGCATGACATGCAGCAGGATGGTGGAGATGACGGTGCATTCTTCGCCTGCTATTTATATCAGGGCCAAACCAATTATAAGCCCAACTATATCAATCAGATGGTCATTGACAATGTGGGAGCAAATACAAGCATGACAGACATCGCCCCCAATGGCATGAATCTGGATATGGGTACTTCCGGATTTGAATTGCGAAATGTTAAAATCGTAAATCCGCAGCATTTTAATTTTGAAGTTGGCGGCTATAATGCAAAATATGCATTAATCAACACAAATATTGACTTTGGCACCGCTTATAATCAAGTCGCCACCTTTAATGACGCTTTAATGGATTATACGAACATCGGTGTCGGGGCTAATTTTCCAAGTGTCTATTTACCCGCAACAGTTTCATTTCAAGAACCGGACAATATTTATTTCAAAGATGATTTCGAAAATGGAATGGATTGGACGAAGTGGGTTTATAAAGGTATGAGACCTGTTGTGACCACGGAATGGATGTCTGAAGGCGTTCTTCATGGCAAAAAAGCGTTGACAATACACAGCGATGCTGCACCAAGCGGTTCAAAACCGGTGTTGTACAGAGACTTCGGTGGTTCGCTCAATAAAATCGTCACTGTAAAAATGTTTGATCGTCAAAGCAGTAACTTAGTTCCTTACGATTCCGGCACGACTATCTCTTCAACGGTGAAATCGCTGGCGCGAGCAGACAATGGTGTTCAGGTTGTAGGGATAGGGCTGGATACGACGGTAAGCGATAAATATTACGTTGTTATGAATGGATCAACCGAAACGGCAGACACGGTTCCTCGAACCTATGGTTGGCATGAGCTGAAATGGGATTATACAAGCGGAAGTGACGTGAAGCTGTACATTGACGGCGCGCTGGTTCAGACCTTAACCACCATATCCAATTTTAATCGTGTCGAGCTCGGGTCTGGCGATGGTATTGGCGTGAGTTATTACGATCAGTTATATATTTATGGGGGTACAGTAACCCCTCTGCCTGATCCGCTGCCGACACCTTCTGCACCGATTCCTGGCAAGATTGAAGCGGAAGATTTCAATGATATGTCAGGCATTCAGGCGGTTACAGCCTCAGAGGGCACTTTTGCTGCGGGCTATTTAGACGCTGGTGACTGGATAGACTATCGTGTCAATGTCGCGACTGCCGGCACCTATAAGGTGAATTATCGGGTGGCCGTTAATGGGGGATACACCGGTGAAGTTCAGCTGCAGGTGAACGGAGTCAATCTGAAAACAACGTCAATCCCAAGTACAGGCGGATGGCAAAATTGGGCGACGGTAAGCGATACGGTGACACTAAGTGCAGGACCTCAGACGATACGGCTGTACGCCAGCAAAACCGGTTTGAATCTGAATTGGTTCCAACTGCTAGCACCGACGACAACGCCAAGCACTGACACCATTCAGGCTGAGAACTATAGCTCGCATAGGGGAGTTGCGACCCATAGCATTGGAACAGGGACTGTCGTTGGCAATATAGATCCAAGCGATTGGATGGTATATAACGGTATCGATTTCGGTACGGGTATCAATCAGTTCATGGCCAATGTAGGCGTCGATCCTGCTTATGCAGGTAAGCAGCTCCAGTTAAGGCTTGACAGCACGACCGGACCATTAATTGGTACATTAACCATAAGCTCAACTGGCGGATGGGATACTTACGCAACGCAGACATGCGCCGTATCTGGCGTGAGCGGAGTGCATAATTTGTATATTGTTGCTGCCGGAAGTGGAGACGGAGTGGGTAATATCGACTGGTTCAAGTTCAATGTAAATAATACACCACCGGCGGATGCCACCTTTACTGCCGATGTGACAGCACCAACCAACATCGACTTCAACGTAACGATTCACTATCCGGATGACGCAGCGGTGAAGGAATATAAAGTGGGTACTGATGGTACGTGGTCACTGTACACCTCTCCGATTGTCATGACTGCGAACAGCACGGTCTATGCGAGAAGTACGGATGATGTGGGCAACATATCGAATATTACCAGCTATGAAGTCAGCAATATCGACAAGATCGCACCCGAGAGCAGTGCAGCCGTCACGCCGTCTCAACCCGAAGGGCAGAACGGCTGGTACGAACATCCGGTTACGCTTGAGCTTGCCTCCTCGGACCATGGATCGGGTCAGCTTATTACGATGTCAACGATGGAGAGGAACAAACCGGAAATTCGGTAGTCCTCACGGAAGAAGTCGTTCATAAACTGGAATACTGGAGCGTAGACAAGGCAGGGAATGTCGAGGAGCGTCATACCGCAACCGTGAAGATCGACAAGACCGGGCCGACACTCACGATTGGGCTAGATCCTATGACTCTCTGGCCAGCGAATCACAAAATGGTGAAGGTGAATGCTGCGCTGGATTCTAGTGACACCTTGTCAGGAATCAAATCCGTAGTGTTAACCTCCATTACAAGCAACGAACCGGAAAGTGAAGAAGGCGATATTCAAGCAAACTTGGGGTCCGAGGACACTTCGTTCAGCTTGCGTGCATCAAGATCCGGTAAAGGAACAGGTCGCGTTTATACAATTACTTACACGGCTACCGACCATGCAGGCAACCAAACAGTTGCAACTGCAACCGTAACTGTCCTGCATGATCAGTCGGGAAAGCCTGAAAAGTAGTACGGGTGAACGTTATGTAAGAAGGATGGCATTGAAGCCATCCTTCTTTTTTACTTTGAAAAGTGGGTTTTTCTTGTCCTAGTACATTCCCCAGCCATAAAGGATTATCTGTTAAAAAACGACAAAACACTTCGTTTTTTTGTTGTATGGTAAAATTAGGATGAATACCATAGAGCTACGGGCAGTTTAGCGAAGTGTAGAATTATTCTTCTACCAATTGGTGCGATAATTATCTGAGGAAGTACCCTGCTTGCTCTATCGTCTACTTCAGCGGGAACCATTCGCAATCGTTTGTGAAGAACGACCTAAAGGTGCCAGTGTACCAAAAAAAACAGAGCGCAGATGTGCATGTGTGTTACTGCTTTGATTGAACTCCCATGAAAATTTAATTTGCAGTTGCAGAAAAAGCGCAGACATACCGGCACCGCCTGGACCGGCAATGATGATATCATATTTATCTTTTAGTTGATCGTACGGTGTATAGCTGGCTTGAGACGCTCCCGAAACGGCTTCTGTTTCTTTGGTCACTTCTTTTTTAGCATTGCCCTGACTCTGGTTTTGTTTCAGGTTCCTGCTGCCGCATCCTACGATCACAAGCATGAAAGAGAGAGCGAGAGTTAGCGTTGATGCTACTTTATTTTTTTATGTTTAACCCCTCTCTGCTCTGCTAGGTGACAGGAATCATAGACGTACTTGCGAGGTGTTGCTACAATGTTTCATGGAAATAAAGTGAAATTCTTCACAAGAAATTACAGAAGGAGTTATTTATGATGAAAAGAATCGTAACACTGAGTACCCGCAAACTGATGGATACCGCAAAACACGGCGGATGCGGCGCATGCCAGACATCTTGCCAGTCCGCTTGTAAAACTTCCTGCGGAGTTGCAAACCAGAAGTGTGAAAATGCAATGAACAGATAGGATTCGGAATTTTACCGCCCATTGCTCTGCTGATGGGCGGCTATTTTTAAGAAACGGACGCAACCTCTAAAGGACGGCAAAGCCGTTTCTACTTGTGTGCAAAAGGAGCTTGATTAGCAAGTATGATTCATCAATATAAACTAAATGGATATAACATCGTGCTCGACACCTACAGTGGCTCGGTACATGTTGTTGATGACCTAGCATATGAAATTACAGAGCTTTATGAGAAAACTTCTGTCGAAAAAATCGTGACAACGATGTTGGATAAATATAAACATGATTCCAGCATTTCCGAGAGCGACATTCGAGAAACCATCGTGGATATCGAGGAACTTAAAAATGATGGCCAGCTCTTTACAAAAGATGAGTATGAGAACCTCTCGCTTGATTTAAAAAAACGAAAAACTTATGTCAAGGCGCTCTGCCTCAATGTTGCGCATACCTGTAATCTGTCATGCGACTATTGCTTCGCCAGCCAGGGGAAATACAACGGAGATCGGGCAATCATGAGCTATGAGGTTGGACAAAGAGCTATCGATTACCTGCTTGAAAATTCGGGTCATCATCGAAACCTTGACATCGACTTTTTCGGCGGGGAACCGCTTTTGGCCTGGAAAGTGGTTAAACAGATCGTAGCTTATGCAAGAAGCAAAGAACAAGAATACAAAAAAAAGTTCCGCTTCACCTTCACGACGAACGGGATGCTGCTGAACGATGAGGTCACCGAGTTTTTAAATCAGGAAATGTACAATGTCGTATTAAGCCTGGATGGAAGAAAAGAGGTTCATGACCGACTTCGCAAAACAGTTAACGGAAAAGGCAGCTACGATCATATTGTTCCGAAGTTCCAGGAATTCGTTCGTAAGCGCGGAGACCAAGAGTACTATGTACGAGGAACCTACACTCGTAACAATGTCGATTTCACCAATGATATATTTCATATCGCAGACCTTGGTTTTGACAAGATTTCGATGGAACCGGTCATCTGTGATCCAAGGGAACCCTATGCACTTACCGAGGAGGACCTCCCGGAGATATACAACCAGTACGAAATTCTCGCCAAGGAAATGATCGGACGCGGTGAACAAGGCAAGGGGTTTACCTTTTATCATTACATGCTTGACCTCTCGGAAGGACCTTGCATCCAGAAGAGAATCACTGGCTGTGGTTCAGGAACCGAATATCTTGCTGTCACCCCTTGGGGAGAACTTTTTCCTTGCCACCAGTTCGTCGGGGATGAAGAGTACAGCATGGGAAACATCTGGGATGGAATCACACAACCTGAGTTGCAATGTCAATTTAAAGAGAGCAACTGCTACTCAAAGCCGGAATGCAAGGACTGCTGGGCGAAACTCTACTGCAGCGGCGGTTGTCCTGCCAATGCGCTGCACGCAACTGGTTCCCTGGTTGGAACCTATGACTTCAGCTGTGATATCTTCCGCAAGAGGGTCGAATGTTCCATGATGGTGAAGGTTGATGAATCCATTAGAGCGATGGAAGGGTAATCTAGCTAGTTAACGTAATGGATGAATAAACTGTAACCAGTGCCGTACTCAAAAAGCCAATCGCTGTTGTGCTTATTTTGATGATGATCTTCCCAGTCAAGCTAATCATCCCCATGATATTAGCGGCATATCTGCCCATCTATATGTTCAAGCTGAAATGGCTGAAGGGTGCTTAGAATTATGGCATTGATGGGTGGTTGACGAGATAATATTTCTAAAAAAATAGAAAAATAGACACCTGCTATAATTTATAATGGCAGGTGTTTTTGCTGCATTCTTGAGAAAAAATTCTGAATTTTTCATCTGACCGCTTGCGATTTTTTTGTGCCATCGTCGCTGAAGTAAACATAGGACAATAATGTCACGAAATTATACTAGATGAGGTCTTTATCCTGACCTATAATGAAAATAACAAATTTTATTTTCTAGTATTTTACAAGATTTGAGTTTGCCCAAAACGATGAGTAGAGTGGGACAGATTTTTTCTACACTAGGGATGTCTCCTTTGACTGTGTTAAGCAGAATATCCTGTATTTATACTGGGTACGGATTGGGAAGGGAAATTAGAGTTAATACAGAAAAAATATCATGTAATAAGAAGAAATATCATTAAAATATCTTTTTCAATCTGTAAACTGTAGTTAGGTTATGTCCTGTGGTAGATAATGGAATGATAAGTTACCTCGATGGAATAGGAGTCATTTAACAAAGTAGATTGCCTGCTCTAGTACGCTGTTGAAGGTGATCTTCTTTGTCATATTTTATGTTAGTATTTTTTTATTTTTACTGAAGTAATAAGTGACCGGACCCGATGATAAGTGACATATACATGTATTGGAGGGTATCCATGTTCAGACATAGAGATAAAGGGATTACTAAGCATTTTATCGGAACTTTTGTGTTGATTATCATTGTTCCATTTATCTTATTTATCACAATATTTTATAAATATTATTCAACATCATTAATTCAAAGGTCAGTTGATCAAGTTGTTCAGCAATTGGATCTAGCATCTAACAATATGAACTCTGAGCTGAAACGAGCCTCACTTACAATTGCTACAATCGCTATTGTGAATGACCACATGATATTAGATGCAGTCTCAGCGTGGAGCAGAAGCTCGACTTCAGTAGAAAAAATTCGAATTTCGCGTGAGATCGATGCATACTTAAATATTATCTCGAATTATAGCAATGAGATCGTCAGTGTTATTTTTACTTTTAAGGATGGAGGCTATTATTATTTCAAGAACCCTCCAACGATTTCCGATTCTTCAATTCGCAATCTGCCATGGTATCAAGAGACGCTGAGGAGCAGCAATGGAACAACAGTCATTGTTGATAGCCTGAACGGTATTACTTCAGATAAACAGGACATGTTTACCTTTTTGCTTCATCCAGATCAATCTTTGGAATCAGAGGTTGAGATGGTTTATTTGACGACTCACGCCTCTCTTCCAGAGTTCATTCATTCTAATCCTAAAATTAAACAATTCATTATTGATCGAAACGGTAATCGAATTGTGAATCAGAACAATCATGATAAGATAGATCCTGGAATCATGATGGAGCTGTCCAAGATGGTACAGAAGCCATCTCACGATAATGATGATGATTACTCCTTTATTAAGATAAATGGAGAGAATAAGCTTCTTAAGCTGTATTCGTTCGAGAAGACAGATTGGAGTATCGTCAATATTTTAGATGAGAGCATGGTTACGAGGGATGCTGATCAATTCTTAAAGATATCCCTCATTTTTATGTTTGGTATTTTCGCTTTTTTTATATTTTTCCTACTTTGGTTTTTCCAAGACCTGCTTAGGCCGCTGCAGAATCTCATTCGAGCGATGAAAAAGGTTGAGAGAGGTGATTTTCTGATGGAGGTCAAGGCAGACGGAAGAGGCGAGATTAAGCGGCTGGGCCATTCCTTTAATCGCATGGTTTTTCAGATCAGAGATCTTATGCAAGAACGGGATTTGAAGGAACGAGCGCGCAGCCAGGCTGAAATCGAAGCTCTGCAGTCACAAATTAATCCACACTTCTTATCGAATACATTGAATTCTGTTCGACTTATGGCGATGATCGCAAAAACAGACAATATTCGTAAAATTATTGAGAGCCTATCTGCCCTTCTGACTCATGTATTTCGTGAACCAAACTCGCTAGCCCCGATCGGTCAGGAGATCAAAGTACTAGAGTCATACGTTCATATTATGCAGGTTCGTTATGGAGGCAATCTGAATATCCAGTTTCATATTGATGA
Organism: Paenibacillus sp. UBA6285; assembly: GCA_002438345.1. Lineage (GTDB taxonomy): Bacteria > Bacillota > Bacilli > Paenibacillales > Paenibacillaceae > Paenibacillus_AQ. Next base: position 12,978 of record DJUJ01000159.1, on the reverse strand, counting down.
TACGCTTTTGAGTTACAGCATGCCCAAAATGCTACTTCAACCGATTCTTGAGAATGCCATTTTTCATGGATTGGATCAACAAAATATGAACGAACTTATTGAGGTGAAGGCGATTCGGCATGAGCTTGGAGTATGCTTTTCCATCACGGATTATGGTAAAGGAATGACAGACGAACAAATTAGTGAATTGCTGAATCAGGGGGATAAATATCAGCGTGGGAATTTTAGCGGGTTAGGTGTACATAATGTGTTACAACGAATTGAGCTTAATTATGGTCATCCGTACGGTGTGGAAATTGATAGCAAGTTAGATAGAGGTACCATCGTTACTATACTGCTTCCATTGATATGAACATGATTTTTCATGGAAAGGACGAGCCGAGAGATGAATGTAATGATCGTAGAAGACGAGACTATTATGAGATTGGCATTATCTACGCTGATTGACTGGGAATCGAACGGATTTCGGATTGTTTATGAAGCGAGTAATGGTTATCAAGCCCTTCAGTATATCAAGGAAAATCGAGAGATTGACATTGTGATTACGGATTTGAAGATGCCTGTGATGGATGGTTTAGAGCTTATTGATGAGCTTAATCAGTTTATTGGGACTTCTCCACATGTTGTCATTTTAAGTGCGTATGATGATTTTGAATTTGTAAGGAAGGCATTTAAGAGGGGAGTCAATGACTACATTCTTAAATCGGAGATGGATCCGAATGTTGTACTGAATCTCTTGAATCGGATCAAGCACGACTTTGAAGTTGAACAGACCATGTCAAGACAATCGAGAGAAATCCGTAATGGCGAACAGGTACGATTGAAACAGCAAACCATCCGGGAATGGCTTGAAATTGGCGTGAGTCCTCAGTCGGAACCTTCTATTCTGGAGGATTTGAACATGAGGTTGGAATGGAACAGCATTACAGTTTCCTTGATTCGAGTAGAGGGCTCTGCTGAGGTGCAGGAGCGGTATGGATCGTCCATTGGGGAGTTTGTAAGTTCCGTTGTAAAGTCTATTGATCAGGTGCTAACAGAGGTAGGAACAGGTGAAGTTATTAGTTGTAATCCGTATGAGTACGTGGTGGTCTTATCGTTTCGAACGAGTAGTTTAATGTATGTGCGACAGCGTATTTCGCAGATCATGAATCAAATCATATTTGTACTGAAGGAATACATCAATATTCAAGTCACGATAGGCGTAAGTGAGCTGTGTGAAGAGATAAAGCAAATCCCGGCGTTTTATCTTCAAGCTCGAAAAAATGCCGATTTGCGCTTTGTTATTAATAAGCATCGAATCATTTATCCTGAGGATGCTAGACATTTCTTGAACCAGTCGGGAGAGACCTTGATCGGGAAAGAGAAAGCCTTGCTGGATGCATTGAAGGAGGGGAAAGAGCAATCGGTGCTGCAAGAACTAGACAAAATGTTCACACTGATAAAGCGTTCTGCCTCCATGGGAAATGAGGTACTGCGTACCCGATATATGGAACTCTTAATGATATTAGTGAAGTTCATGCATGATAACGGTTTCGTAAATAACCAGGAAATGAATAAGATCGAGGACGTATATCGAATGGCTTGGCAGATTGACTCCGCCGCTCAATTGCAAGCCAGGATTTCTAGCTTGGTTCAGCAGCTTCTTCAAGAGATGGATAAGAAGGCGGGGCAAATGAATCGGGTTGTAGCCGTTGCCCAAGCTTTTATTATGGAGCATTATGATGAAGATATTACACTTCGGAAAGTAAGCGAAATGGTGCATTTAAGTGAAAGTCATTTCAGTACATTGTTCTCCAAGGCGGTAGGTGAGACTTTTAAAGAATTTGTAACAAAAGTACGCATGGAAAAGGCAATGGAAAGTATGAAGAAGGAGCCTTATCTAAAGATATATGAGATTGCAGAGCGTACAGGATATGCTAGTACGGAGCACTTTAGCAGGGTTTTTAAGAAGGTGACTGGCGTGAGTCCAAATCA